>DAITOC010000024.1:0-16068 GCA_036834305.1 Clostridiales bacterium | reverse complement strand
TTCTCCCTTAGCTTTCCTAAATATCTGACTGTCCAATATGTTTGACAATCCTACAGGGCGCCCGGTTTTACGCTTGACTTGGTGATAAGCCGCCCGCGTTGCAAGGGGAATGCTTGAAAACAGAAAGAAGCCGCCGGCCAATGCCGGCGGCTCCCTTAAGAAATCGAAGTTATTTCATACCTTTTTCGTAGGAATCGATCATTTTCTTGACCATTTGTCCGCCGACCGAACCTGCCTCGCGGGAAGTAAGGTTGCCGTTGTAACCGTTCTTCAGGTTTACGCCGACTTCACCGGCAGCTTCCATCTTGAACTTGTCAAGGGCGTCACGAGCTTCCGGAACAGAACTCTTTCTAGACATTCAATTTACACTCCTTACATCATGAATTATTCAGCGTTTGCATTCATAGTATCACACGGTTCGAAAAAAATATCAGAGTCAATTTTATGAAAAATTACCGTTAAATTTTGAATGTATACTCTTCAAAGTTGCCGGTTAAAATCAAAACAGCGCACGCGAAAAGCAGGGGAATTCCCTCGAAACGGGAACTGAGCTTTACGCGAAACTCACAGGGTTCAAGCTCTTTGCCGTCGAGCAGTTTTACGGTGTTTTGAACGCTGATGGACGCGCTGCCCTCGCTCAAACTCGAAAGCGTGACGGTGTTTTTCGCCCCGGCGCCGCAGGTCGTCAGCGTATTGGGGAAACAGGCGCGGATTCTGTCAATCGCCGGGTTTTCCGCTTCCGCCAAGCCGGCCGCGCTCTCGACCGCCGAAATTTTCCGCTCCAAGCCGGCCTGTTCGCTTTTGAAAACGACGAGCGCGTTTTCGATTTGCAGGCTTTCCGGGTTTTCGGTTTCGTAAATTAAAAAGCGGGGAATGCCGAGGCCGTACTCGCACGCGCGCGAATTGCCGAAATACACTACCCCGCCGTGTTTTTCAAGCGCGCGGCAAAGCGGAAGTGTCAGCGACGTGTCACCGGCGGCTCCGGCCAGAACAATTCTAAACATTGGCCCATCCTTTAATCGGAGAATTGCGCGGCGTCTGTTTATAAATAGTATAACCGCGGCGGTTTCAATTAGCATTGATATAAAAAATGAAAAAGCGGGCGGCTCGGCGCCGCCCGCTCATAAAACAGAGCAGTTTATTCAAAATATCCCCGCGGCCCGACAAATTCATACGCCGCGTCGCTCGCCGCTTTGAGCAGCGTGTCGAGCAGTTTTATAAAGAATTCTTTTACCGGCTCCGGTTCGGCGGCGGGTTCCGCTTCGCGGCAGCCGATCGTGACAAGAATATTTTTAAGGCGGCTTGCCGCGTCGTCGACGGCGGCCTGGTCGCCTTTGGTTGCCGCCAAAACAGCGCGGCCCTGCGCGAGGGCGGCTTTCAGTTCGGCCAGGTCGGCGGGGCTGATATCGCGGGTTCCCGCTTCGTATTCCTCAAGAGCCTTTTGCGCGTTCGGCACAAGATTGCGGCGCATGTCCTTGCTGTTGCTGGTTGTATTAAACTTCGGAAAACGCCCCGGGTCCGAGTCGATATTTTCCAGACCGGGGTTCAGGAACAGTTCGCCGACGAGGTTCATGCAGGCCGCGTTGCAGCCGGCGTCCTCATGCGGCTGGTTATAGAAAAACCAGGTGTTGTCGGGGAAGGCGCATGTCGACGCGTCGACGCCTTTGTCCGGCGACAGGTATTTGCTGCCGTCGCGCGCGGCCAGGTATTCCCCGGGCAGTTGCTGCCCGGCGGGAGCGGCTGTAGCGCCCATCGAAGTGGACTCGATCTGGATAACGCTATCCGAATTGACGGTTTTATCGGAGTTCAGCAGCGCCAGAATGCTCGTGATATAACTGAATTTGAGGTTGTAGCCGCAGACGTTGTTAAACCGGAGCCCTTTTTCATTGATCATGAAATTCAAATTGTCCTCGAGGTTGAGCTGGGCTTGATAAAAGGCGTCGGTCTTCGCCCGGCAAACGGCGTATTTCGGGTCTGACAGCCATTTTTCGGCGAGGGCGGGGTAGTCTTCTTTGGGAATCATCGCCCAGAAATTCGGCGCGCAGCGCAGCATGGAATCCATCGCGCCGTTGAGTATGGCTTCGAGAGTGTCCTCAAGAATCTGCCTGGGCATGAACCGTATGAGCAAATTGACGAGATAACCGGTGGTTTTTGTTCCGTCCGAATTTGCCAAAGCGGTCGGGAAAAAGTCACGATACAGAGATTCGTCCGAAAGGTCGAAATTGCCGGCGTAAATGTCCCTTAATATCATCGAGCCGTTGTTGAGGGCGACGACGTTGACCACCTTCTCGACGTCGCCTTTGTTTTTGAATTGCTCGCAGTAGGCCGTGAATATCGAGGCGCCGAGGCTCGCGTTGAGGATGTTGACTTTCTCGTGGCCGGTCTGCTCCTTGACCATTTGAATGAATGAATCGAGTTCCCGCGCCGTCTCCATCGGGTCGCCGATGATGTTGAACGCGAAGTAATACACATGGTCATAACCGATTTCCTCGCACATTGCCTGAACGGGTATATTACGGAACAAATGGTCTATTTCCTCGTCCGTCAGGTTGGCAAACGAGGTCTCGTATTTGATCACCTTCAGATTTTGCACGGGCGTTCCGTCCGGGTTTGTCGCCTGCCGCCAAAAGACGGGTTTCGCGGCCTCGTACACTTTGTCCGTGAAGCCGTCGTCTTTTTGAGTGACCAGCATCCTGACGAACGGAATGGCCAGTGTTCCGGCAACATCCGCGATGATGTTGTCTTCCTCAATCATAAACCCGCCTTTGACATAGGGCGTCCCGTCCTCGTTCAAAACGGGGTTGCCGTTCGCGTCGAGCAGGGCGACATCGGAATCCGTGATGCCGGGCACGACGATGAGCGGGTTGTTTTCGCAGCCGCAGCCGGCCGTCGAGGCTTTTTCACCGGTCCCGCCGGCCTTCACGGCTTTGGGTTCGCCGGCGGTTATACCTTCCGGCGCGCCGGAATCCGCAATTTTCGACTCGTGATTATGTAACCGAAAGGCGTATCGCGCCGGGTTGTCCTTTTCCGCGGGGGCAATGCCGGCCCCGCCGGCAGCGACGGAAAAAAACAAAACCAGCGACAACAAAACAGCTAAAGGCCTTTTGACTGTTTTCAACATAGCGATTCTCCTTTTCCGCATTTTCACCGTCAGTATAGCATACCGCGCGGTAAAAAGCATAGCCTCGAAAGCAAATAATTGCGGCGAACCCTTATTTGTTTTTGTTAAGATAATCCGCGAGGAATTGCGCGTCCTTGATTTCGAGCCCTTTTTCGCCCGCGAGCGACTCGACGTGGTGCGTGAACTCGTGTTTGAGGACACGGACGAGCTCTTCCCGGAACCTCTCTTTATCGAGATGCCCGAAAACCCGTATCATCGAGCCGTAATAGACGGCTATGTAGCGGCCCAGGCTGCCGCCTTTGTTGTACTCGCCTAAAATATACAGATTTCTTCCGGCCGGGTTGCGTTTGGCTTGGGGCAAAAGGAGTATGCCCCCGTTGAGCTCCCGGTAGAGTTCATTGGGGAATCCGTTGGCGATGTCGTCGAGCATTTTTTCGGTTTCTTCGATGGTTATCATGCTTCTTACCCGTCGGCGCCTGCGGCGCCTGTCGGCCTTATGGATTCGTATTTTAACCTTCAATTGTTTCACTCCATATTTGGCGGGCGACCGCACCCCTGCGATTACGGGCGACCATGGTGCGCCTCTGCGGTTCCTCCGTCTTGCCTCTCCTTGGTAAGGAGAGGTGGCCGCTCAGCGGCCGGAGAGGTCTTGCGGGCGACCGCCGGTGCGCCCCCGTCATCTTTCGTCACTCATCACCGCGAACGCGCACCGTATCCCGTCGACGGCGGCCGAAACGATTCCCCCCGCGTACCCGGCGCCTTCGCCGCAAGGGTAGAGCCCCCGTATGTTGGACTGGTAAAATTCGTCGCGCAGGATTCTCACCGGCGAGGAGCTTCTTGTCTCGGGCGCGGTCAGCACCGCCTCGGGCATCGCGAAACCGTGTAGCTGCCTGTCCATTTGTATGAGCGCCGCGGCCATCGTGTCGGTTACCCGAGCGGGGAACAGGCCGCGCAGGTCGCCCATTCGCGCGCCCGTCGGGCAGCTCGGGCGGACGGCCCCCGCTTTCATGGAGGGTACTCCTTTTAAAAAGTCGCCGACGAGCTGGGCCGGCGCCGTATAATCCGAGCCGCCGAGCGCGAACGCCTTTTCCTCGATTTCCCGTTGCATGCGCATACCCGCCAAAGGGTGGCTGTCGGGGAAATCGGCCGGCTCGATGCCGACCAGAAGCGCCGCGTTTGAGTTATCGCCGTCCCGCGCGTATTCGCTCATGCCGTTGACGACGAGTCCGCCGCGTTCCGAGGCCGCCGCGATGACGGTTCCGCCCGGACACATACAAAATGTGTAGGCGCCCCGCCCGTGCTCCGGGTGGCAGGAAAGTTTGTAATCCGCCGCGCCGAGCGCTCGATGACCCGCGTAAGCGCCATACTGCGCGGCGTCGATCATTTCCCGCGGGTGCTCGATTCTCGCCCCGACAGAAAAGGGCTTCTGCGCCATGGCCACGCCGGCGTGATGCAGCGTTTCGATCGTGTCCCTTGCCGAATGGCCTGTCGCTAAAACCAGCGTATCGGTCTCAATCTCCGTTACGGCGCCGTTTTTCGCGGCGTACGCGGCGCCGTATATGACACCGTTGGCGGCGATAATCCCCGTCAGTCTGCTTTCGAATACAATCTCGCCGCCCAGAGCGATTATTTTTTTTCGTATCGATTTCACGACATGGACGAGTTTATCCGTGCCGATATGCGGCTTAGCGGAATACAAAATCTCTTCCGGCGCGCCGTTTTCGGCCAATGTGAGAAACACTTGCCGGCACAGCTTGTCTTTGATGCCCGTCGTCAGTTTGCCGTCCGAAAAGGTCCCCGCGCCGCCCTCGCCGAATTGCACATTGGAGTTTTCGTCAAGTTCTCGTTTCGTCCAAAAGCGTTGAATGTCGGCGCGCCGCGTGTCCGCGTCTTTCCCGCGCTCGAGGACGATGGGCCTCAAACCCGCCTGCGCCAATGTCAGAGCCACGAACATTCCCGCGGGCCCAAAACCCGCGATAACCGGCCGGAAAAGGCTGTCGCGTTTGAGCGGGGGAGGGGAATACTCGAACGGCTCGGCAAGCCCGACACGCGGCGAAGACGGCTTTTTCAAAAACCGACCTTCGTCCCCGTTGACTTTTACTTCGGCGTTGCAGACGAAAAAAATATTGTCCTTGTCCCGCGAATCGACCGCTTTTCTTGTGACAGTAACGGACTCGATGAGCGCGGGCGGGCATTTTAGAGCTTTCGCCGCCGCGGCGAGAAGTTCCGCTTCGCCGCCGTCGAGCGGTATTTTCAGTTCGTTTACTCTTAACATCGCGGCTCCGGTCGACTGTCAGTAAATGATTGTGGTAATCGGCATCAGGCAGATGCCCGCGAAAGAAGAAAACAAAGCCAGCCTTGTGTGGCCGTATTGCCTTGAGGAAGGAATCATCTCCTCGATCGCCACATACAGCATGACGCCCGATATCAGCGAAAACACGACGCCCAAAAACAAATCGTTGATAATAGGCCGTAAGATAAGGAAAGCGAGTATCGCTCCCGCGGGTTCGGCGATACCCGATAAAAATGTGTAATACAGCGCCCGCTTCTTCGATCCGGTCGCGGCGTATATCGGTATGGCGACGGATATCCCTTCCGGGATGTTGTGCAGGGAGATAGCGATAGCAATGGAAACGCCGAGCGACGCGTCTTTGTACCCGGCCATGAAGGTGGCGATACCCTCCGGCAGGTTGTGCATCGCGATGGCAAGCATGGAAACGACCCCCGTCCGGAAGAGGTTCTCGTGCACCTTATCCCCGCTCTCGAGGCTCTCGTGGTGAGGGATAAGCCGGTCGATCGCGTAAGTCATCAGCATACCGGCGACCAGGCAGCCGACCACCAGCAGGACGGATGGCCTTTTTCCGAAAGTGCCCCCGATCAAAGCCTGGGATTGCGGAATCAGTTCCGTGAAAGTGATGCTGATAAGCACACCGGCTGCGAACCCGAGTGAAAAGGTGACGACTTTCTTGCTGCTGCCGTTTTTGGAAAAAATGCCGACGGCGCCAAGCATGGTCGAAAACCCGGCAACCAGCGACAACAGTATTGCCCGAACGGCGTCATTCGTAAAATAATCCCGAAACATAACCTCTCCCTTTCAACAATCCTTCTGTATGACACGTTTCAGACCCCGCCAAGTTCCCCCGCGAGCAAACCGGAGGACCACGCCCACTGCAGGTTGTAACCGCCGCAGCCTCCGTCAATGTCCAATATCTCTCCGCAGCAGTAAAGTGAATTTACTTTACAAGATTCCAAAGTAGCCGGGTTAAACTCGTCGACAGCGGCGCCGCCCGCGGTAACCTGGGCGTCGGCAAAGCCCTTTGTTCCTTTGACAGAAAGGGAAAACGCTTTCATCGCGCGGACAATCCGGCGGATTTCCTTGTCTGTCAGGCTACCGGCTGTTTTTGCGAAATTGTAAAGCCCGGATACTTTACAAACAACCTGACCGAGTTTATTGTGTAAAATTCCAAACAGGAAATGTTCTAAGCGCAGCGCCGGGTGATTCCCGGCGAATTCCGTCAAAAACACGGCAAGCTCCTCTTCGCTTTTTTCCGGGACGAGGTCAAGCACGGCGGTCAAAGCGCCTTGCGCGAAGGGCACCGCGCGGCCCGCTTCCATCGCCGCGATTCCCGAAAGACCGTAATCCGTGAATAAAACCTCGCCCTTCGCCTCGCCGAGCGTTTCGCCGCCTCGCCGTATCGAAACACGGGCGTTGGCCCGTATGCCTTTGAGTTGTTTCGGGTACGGGCTGTCCGTTTCCATCGGCGCCAGAGAAGGATATACCGGCGTGACAGAGTGGCCAAACTGCTTAAGAAGCCCGTAACCGCTGCCGTCCGAACCGTGGACGGGGGACGCTTTCCCTCCCGCCGCGACGATGAGCTTGTCCGCGCGGAGAATCTCCCTCCCGGCGCCGTCGGCCGCTTCACAGCCAACCTCAAACGCGCCGTCGGCCAAAATGCGAATGGTTTGCGCTTTCCGCCCGCACAGAATATCGACGCCCAACCGCTCCGCCTCAAACCGCAGCGCGTCGGCCACCGAGGCGGCGGTGTTGCTCAATGGGTAGACGCGGCCTTCGGCGTCCGTATATGTCAGCAGGCCGATGGAACGGAAAAAAGAAAGCGTCCGCTCGACCGGGTAGCGCTCAAGCGCCGTCTTCGCGAAAACGGCGTTCCGGTAGGGATGGTTGAGGGCGCCGGTGTTGGAAAGGTTGCACCTGCCGTTGCCCGTCGCGAGGATTTTTTTGCCCGCCCTCGGCAGTTTTTCGAGCACAGCGACGGAGAAGCCGTTGTGAAGCCTTGCCGCGTTAATCGCCGCGCAAAGCCCCGCCGCGCTGCCGCCGATAACAATAAGAGAGTACTTTTTCATTCCATCAACCTCTGCTGTGGCGTGGTGCCCCGATTACACTATCAGTCTTGCCGCCCGGTACACGATAAATGTGACAGCCCAGGCGGTAACCGCCTGCAGGCCAAGCGCGAAAAGCGTCCATCTCACCGAGCGCATTTCCCGACGGATAGCCCCGACGGTTGCCGCGCACGGGATAAACAACAGCGCGAAGGTCATCATCGAGTACGCTGCCGCGGGATTGAGCGCGGCGCGGAGAACCGCTGTCATGCTCTGTTCTCCTTCATTATACAGTATTGCCATTGTGCTTACAATAGATTCCCTCGCTACCAGCCCGCTCAACAGCGAAACGGAGCTTCTCCAGTCGCCGAATCCAAGCGGCGAGAACAGCGGGGCGATTTTGGTTCCGACAACGCCGAGTATGCTCGCCTCGCCCGAGGCCGCGCGCGCGAACGAAAAGTCAAAATACCGGCAAAACCAGATGAGAACGCTCGCCCCGAGCAAAACCGTACCGGCTTTGCTGAGAAAATCCTTGATTTTTTCCCAAAGGTGAAGTCCGAGAGTTTTCGCCGTCGGCAGGCGATAGGGGGGGAGTTCCATGACGAAGGGCGATTTCCCGCCCTTCAAAACGGTCTTGCGCAGCAGCAGCGCGTAAAAAACCGCGACAGCCGTGCCGAGAAAATACAGCGAACCGACGGCCAGCCACGCTTTGCCCGGGAAGAACACGCTTACAAACAGCATATAAACGGGCATTTTGGCGCTGCAGGACATAAACGGCACGAGCATAATCGTCAGCCGGCGGTCCCGGTCGTTCGCGAGCGTGCGCGTCGCCATAATCGCCGGCACGGAGCAGCCGAACCCCATCAGCATCGGCACGAACGATTTCCCCGACAGGCCGATACCATGCAGGATTCTGTCCATAATGAACGCCGCGCGGGCCATATAACCGCTGTCCTCAAGAATCGAAAGAAAGAAAAACAGCAGCGCGATTTGCGGAAAAAACGCCAAAACGGCGCCGATGCCCGCGATAATCCCGTCACAAAGAAGGCCGGCCACCCAGTCCGCTGCCCCAATTCCCTCGAGGAAGCTTCGCGCGGCTTCCAAAAGGCGGGTGTTGATGAGCCAATCGACAAAGTTCACCATTTTCGCGCCCATAGAGCCGAATGTCAGGTAAAAGACCATCCCCATGACGCACGCGAACAGCGGCAGCGCGAAATACTTCCCCGTAACAACGGCGTCAATTCTATCCGATACGGTCAAAGTCCCTTCCTGAAGAGCCTTTTTCAGCACCTTGTTGCGAATTTCACAGATGGCTTTGTACTTTTGGTCCGCGATGACCATTTCCCGGTCGAGGCTGCCGGTTTCGAGCTGCCTGACAGCGTCTTCAATGAACCGGTATGTATCGCCCGGAAGATTGAGCTTCTCTTTGGTCAGGCTGTCGCCTTCTATCATCTTGACGGCCGACCAGCGAAGCGGCGTGCCGGCCTTTTCGCACGCGCCGATTATCGCGGACTCAATGATGGAAACTGTTTTTTTCACATGGCCTGTATAAATGTCCGGCGGCTCACCCCGGCCGTTCCGGCGGCCGGCACGCCAGGGTTCCACGCCGTGCGCGAGCTCCTGTTCCGCCGCGCGCAGGAGGTTGTCAATCCCCGTGCCTTTTGACGCGCTGATAGGGACAACCCGCATCCCGAGCAGCCCCGCGAGCAGCGAAGCGTCGAGGCTGTCGCCCTGCTTTTCCACGACATCCATCATGTTCAGCGCGATGACCGTCGGCAGCCCGAGTTCCGCGAGCTGCAGGCTCAAATACAAATTGCGCTCGAGGTTTGTGGCGTCGACGATGTTGATGATTACATCGGGTTTTTCGTCAATAATACAGTTGCGGGTGACAATTTCCTCCATGGAGTAAGGCGAAAGCGAATAGATGCCCGGCAGGTCGATTATCCGAATGTCCTGCGAGCTGTGCGTGACCCGTCCTTCCTTCTTCTCAACCGTAACGCCGGGCCAGTTGCCGACATACTGGTTCGAACCCGTCAGGGCGTTGAAAAGCGTCGTCTTCCCGCAGTTGGGGTTGCCGGCTAACGCGTATGTTAATCCCATAACATCCCTCTGTTCAGCGCCGTCGGATTCCGGTTCCCGTATCGACCGTGATGGTCATCGCCTCGCTTTTACGAAGGCTCAGCTCGTAGCCGCGGATATTGATTTCGAGCGGGTCACCCAGAGGCGCGGCCTTGCGCATAATAATCACGGCCCCCGGCGTGATTCCCATGTCGATAATATGCCGCCGCAGCGCGCCGGAGGACCCGAGCGCGGTGACCGTGCCCCGTTCGCCCGGCTTCAGTTTATCAACGGTTTTCAGCATAAAAACCCAAACCTTTCAGACCCGGCTGCGCTCGTCGACGGGCTTTGCCGGCGTCGCCGGGACAATGTGGGATAAGGCGGATAGTTGACTGTTTTTTCCTCGGGTGGTATTATATAGAAAAGCAGCCGGTAAACGGCAGCCTGCGTACATAAATACGATTGTTCAAATATAAAAAATTTGAAAAGGAGCGACCCTATTGAAAGGAATTATTCTTGCCGGCGGCTCCGGAACCCGGCTTTATCCGCTCACCATGGTCACGAGCAAACAGCTTCTGCCTGTCTATGACAAACCTATGATATATTATCCGCTTTCAACACTCATGCTTGCCGGTATCAAAGAAATCTTAATAATTTCCACGCCCGACGACACCCCAAAGTTCGAGACCCTGCTGGGTTGCGGCAAACAGTTCGGCCTTAAACTTTCCTACGCCGTGCAGCCCTCGCCCGACGGGCTCGCGCAGGCTTTTATTATCGGTGAGGAATTCATCGGCGAAGACAGCGTCGCAATGGTGCTCGGCGACAATATTTTTTATGGGAGCGGTTTGGGCCATATGCTCCGGCAGGCCGCCAAAAACACCGGCAGGGCGACCATCTTCGGTTATTATGTGGACAATCCCAAACAGTTCGGTGTCGTCGAGCTCGACGAAAACGGCGTTCCCGTTTCCATTGAGGAAAAGCCCGACGAGCCGAAATCCAACTACGCCGTCACGGGCTTGTATTTCTACGACAACCGCGTCGTCGAGTACGCGAAGGCGCTCAAACCCTCCAAACGAAACGAGCTCGAAATCACCGACATCAACCTGCGCTATCTTGAGCAGGGCGACCTCGATATCAAATTCATGGGCCGCGGCTTCGCCTGGCTCGACACGGGAACCGTCGACAACCTGATAGACGCCTCAAACTTCATACATACCGTGGAAAAACTGCAGGGCATCAAGATATCCGCGCCGGAGGAGATCGCCTACAATATGCGCTGGATATCCAAAAAAGCCCTGCTCGAATCGGCGGAAAAATACGGCAAATCCTCTTACGGTCAGCATCTTCGCCGCGTCGTCGAGGGCAAAATCCTTTACTCGGCCGACTCGCCGAACCAAAGGCCGCACTGGGGCCGTGAGGACGGGGAGTAACTGTGGACCGAATCGATACACCGCTCAAAGACGCTTGTGTCATCGAACCGCGGGTGTTCGGTGACAACCGCGGCTGGTTTTTTGAAGCCTACTCGTACCGGGAGCTCGCGCGGCTGGGCATCGATATGCCGGTTGTGCAGACGAACCGCTCGTATTCCGCCCAAAAAGGCACGCTGCGCGGCCTGCACTGCCAGACCGAACCGATGGCCCAGGCGAAGCTCGTGTCGTGCGTTAGGGGCGCGATTGCCGACGTCATCGTCGACATCCGCGAAGGCTCGCCGACCTTCCTGCGATGGTTCCGGGTTGAACTGACGGCCGAAAACAAGCGGATGCTCTATGTGCCGCGCGGCTTTCTGCATTCCTTCCTGACTTTGACCGCCGATGTGGAGGCGGAATACAAAGTCGACAACTACTATTCCCCGGAGCACGACCGCAGCATCCGCTTCGACGACCCCGATTTCGGCATCGAGTGGGGCGTTACGGACCCCGTCCTTTCCGAAAAAGACCGCAACGCGCCGTTTCTCAAAGACAGCGACATCCGGTTTATTTATTGACAACAAGCGCAATAAAACAACGACCGTTCGGCTGGTTCCGTCCGGTCGTTGTGTTTTTTTGCCGAGGTCAGGAAAGCAGCAGTTTGTCGTCCGCTTCATCCGAACCGCTGATACTGCAGAACATCTCCAGCAGTTTCTCAACGGTGAGGTTTTTTTTCTGTTCGCCTTCCAGGTCAATAACGATCCGCCCCTCATACAACATAATCAGGCGGTTGCCGTGCGTGATAGCGTCCTTCATGTTATGGGTAATCATCAGTGTGGTCAGGTTGTCGCGCCGGATGAACCTCTCGGTGATTTCAAGCACTTTGACGGCTGTCTTTGGGTCAAGGGCAGCCGTATGTTCGTCGAGAAGAAGAAGCTTCGGTTTTTTCAGCGTCGCCATCAGCAGCGTCAGCGCCTGGCGCTGCCCGCCGGATAAAAGCCCGACTCTCGTCGTCAGGCGCTGTTCAAGACCGAGCTCCAGTTCCCCGAGCAGGTCCGCGTAATGCTTGCGTTCGGCTTTTTTTATGCCCCAGCCAAGCCCGCGGAACTGCCCGCGGCGTAACGCCAAAGCCAGGTTTTCCTCAATCTCCATGCTCGCCGCCGTGCCCATCATCGGGTCCTGAAACACGCGGCCGATGAACCTCGCGCGTTTGTGTTCGGGCAGGCGGGTGACGTCGTTTCCGTCAATGGCAATGCGCCCCTCGTCCACCGGGTAGACGCCCGCGACGGCGTTGAGCATAGTCGATTTGCCTGCTCCGTTGCCGCCGATAACCGTGACAAACTCACCGTCTTTCAGAGTCAGTGAGAGTTTGTCAAGGGCGGTCTTTTCATTGACCGTGTTTTTATTGAAGGTCTTGCTGATGCAGCGGATTTCAAGCACGGCGGGCGCCCCCTTTTCGAACGGACGCGAAAGAGGCTAATTTGCCCTTCCAATAGGGGAACGCGAGGAATACCCCGACGACCACGGCGGAAAGCAGTTTCAGATAATTCGGCTCCAGCCGCATCCAAAGCACCGTCTGAATGACCGCAAAGTAAATGATCGCGCCGAAAACAACGCCGAGGAGCCGCAACGCGAAATTTTTAAATATTTTACCGAAAATGACTTCGCCTATGATGACCGCCGCCAACCCGATGACAATCGCGCCGCGCCCCATGCTGATGTCCGAAAACCCCTGGTATTGAGCGAGCAGCGCGCCCGAAAGGGCGACCAAACCGTTTGAGAGCATAAGCCCGAGCATTTTTTTCCAATCCGTGTTGATGCCCTGCGCTCTGGCCATGTCAATGTTCGCGCCGGTGGCCCGTACCGAGGAGCCGAGCTCCGTGCCGAAAAACCAGTAAAGCAGCGCGATGATAGCGACGGCAAAAACACTGACCACCACAATCGGCGACCAGTAGAACGGGCGGTTACCCTTGAGCGCTTCCTGCAAATAGCGAAGCGACACCAAAAGACGATAGTTGTTGACATTGATGGAAATGTTCGCCCTGCCCATAATGGCAAGGTTTACCGACCAAAGCCCAAGCTGGGTGAGGATGCCGGAAAGTATCGCGGAAATCCCGAAATGAATGTGAAACACGCCGGTGGCGAAACCCGTCACAAGCCCCGCGAGAAATGCGCAGAGCATCGAGAACCCGACATTGTGGCCGCCGAGGATCATCATCGCGCAGACGGCTCCGCCCGTTGCTAAGGAACCGTCGACGGTCAAATCGGCAATATTCAGAATCTTGAAGGTTATATAGACGCCAATAGCCATGATACCCCAGATTAGGCCCTGCGACAGGGCGCCGGGCAGCTGGCCCAACAGTTCGACCGGATTAAGAGGCATATCGTTTTCTCCAAATGCGCGAAAAAGCGCGTATTGTAAGTATTGTGTCCCGAATATTGCCGCCTGCCTTAACCGTAAAGGCAGGCGGCAGATAATGTAAACGGGTTTGCTATTTGGTTATTGCGGTGTAGCCCGCCGGAGGAGTGATGCCGAGCGCCTCACAAATGGCCGGATTGTACATTTTTGTGAATTTCGGCGCGTATTCGACGGGCATCGTCGAAATATCGCTCTCGCCGGTCAGAACTTTGTAAGCCATTTCGCCCGTTGCGTACCCCAAATCGTAATAATCAATGGAAAGTGTCGCGACGCCGCACCCCTCGCAAATGCCCTGTTCGCCGGCGATGACCGGTTTTTTCGCGGGGCGGCAGATGCCGTCGATGATGCCGGTGTTGGAGGCGACGGTGTTATCCGTCGGAACATAAACGACATCGCTGTAGGCCGCCGTGGTCGTTGTAACGGCTGCCAAATCGTTCGAATCCGCGAAGGGGAACAGCCTGCATTCAAAGCCTAGGCCTTCCAGCATCGCTTTGATGGTGTTCACCTGATAAAGGGAATTTGCCTCGGCCGAGCAATACAGGAGACCCACTTTTTTTGCTTCCGGGAACAGCGCTTTTACCATGGCCGCCTGTTCGTCGAGCGGCGCGAGGTCGGATGTGCCGGACACATTGCCGCCGACGGTTCCTTTGAAGTCTTTGATGTCAAGCGCTACGCCGTATTCGGTGATGGATGTGCCGAGGATGGGGATGTCCGCGGTCGCGGCGGCCGCAGCCTGCAGGGCCGGCGTCGCGTTCGCCATAATCAAATCGACCTTCTCCGCCACAAAGCCGTTGGCGATGGACGCGGCTGTGTTCGAATCGTTCTGGGCGTTCTTTTCAATGAAAGTTACATTGTCGCCGAGCTTAGCGGTGAGGGCCTCTTTAAACCCTTTTGTCGCGGCGTCAAGGGCCACATGCTGAACCAGCTGGGAAATTCCGACCAAATAGGTTTCGCTTGGTTTGCCGGTTGTCGTCTCTTTTCCTTCGGTTCCCGCATCGGCGCAGGCGGCCATGGAAAGTAGAATCGCCGCGCACGCCAACAAAGCCGACAGTTTACGCAGTTTCTTCATCTCTTTTCATCCTTTCACAATTGCAGTTTATCACTTTAAAATCAAAAACCGTTAAAGCGATAAATCGATTATGAAGTATATTTGCTGAAATGTCAAGTGGTTTTTTATTTTCAGTTCAAAGCGAGACAAACGGTATAAGTATGAAAAAACCGCCCGGCGCGTTCCTTAACGCCGGGCGGTTTCCGTTTTGCGTGGTATTTTGTAGGGCGCGGCATCCCTGACGCGCCGCGGATTGTATTCCCTAACAGGTTATAATATGTTATAATAAAGGGCGTATAAGTGGTTACTTTAGAGTTGTAGCCCCCTGATAGTTCTTGGTATGGTATAATGTTGACGGTCAACGCATTGACGGCAGCCGAGTTGTAGCCCCCTGATAGTTCTTGGTATGGTATAATGCTGAACAAGGACGGCATCCAATCGATTCAGTTGTAGCCCCCTGATAGTTCTTGGTATGGTATAATCGAGCGAATCGAGGAGGCGTTGAAAAGTGATGTTGTAGCCCCCTGATAGTTCTTGGTATGGTATAATTGGCGGCATTGGCCCCATCGCCGGTAGTGGGTTGTAGCCCCCTGATAGTTCTTGGTATGGTATAATCGCAGCTTTTAAAGTTATCTTTGGTATCGAGTTGTAGCCCCCTGATAGTTCTTGGTATGGTATAATGCCAACGCCGGTGACTGGGGAGCCGCCAACGTTGTAGCCCCCTGATAGTTCTTGGTATGGTATAATCTATCAGCCGAAAAGCCCCGGCGCGCTAAGCGACCGGGGCTTTTCGGTGTAAAAAAATGAGCAAAAGTGATGTGAGTTTAATCTATAATCCGCCGTTTTTTAGTAGATTCTTAACTGCTCGCATTCGGCGTGTGAATCCTCCTGTTTATAACGGCCTAATAAAAGCTCAATAGACTCGTACTGCTTTTCGGTAATCACCAAGAGCCGGATGGAGCCGTTGTCGGGCAGATTGTTATGGAGCCTTGCCCGGTGAACAGCGACCGTGTCATACCCGAGGCAGACTCTGGCGTAAATGGAATACTGGACCATATAATAGCCGTCTTTGATTAAAAAATTACGGAACCTTGTCGCGGCTTTTTGCTCCGCCTTTTCCTTGACCGGCAGGTCGAAAAACACAAGCATTCTCATAAACTTATTCATAGTCGTGGCGCCGCAGCCCTGTCAGTTTTGGCAGGATTATACTATTTTTATGGCCGGAGAAACAGGCTGCGAGGCTCATGACGAGCCGCTCTGCGGCGTAAGCGGCGCCGTGCTTTTCGCCGCCGGAAAGCATCTCCGTGTTGAGCAAATTGAGAAGAGCGGCTTTTTCGGCCGTGCCGAGCTGTGTGATATCGATAAGGTTTTGGGCAGCATACATATCGACCACCGGCCGGAAGGGCTCAATCAGGTCGTCCGCGAGGTTAAAATTGTTCAGCTCGCTTTCGTGGTGAATGCCAAGGCATGGCTCAAAGCCGTAGACGGTGAGTGTCCGGGCGACAAGACCCCTGAAAATGGCGTAGCCGTAATTGAGTGCGCCGTTGACGGGGTGCTCACCGTCACGCGAAAAATCCTTGCCGAACAAGGCTTTAAAATATCTCGCTGCAGCCCGCCCTTCAACGTTTGTGCTGTCGCCCGAGCGAATGAGCGGCAGTAACCTCAGCAGATCCTCTTT
>DAITOC010000023.1:0-16503 GCA_036834305.1 Clostridiales bacterium | reverse complement strand
CTGACCCTGTTCATATAAGCGGAGTCGTCGACCCCGGTTTCGCGCTCGCGCGCCATGTTCATGTCGAGCGAATAGGCGCGGCAGCTGAACGGCGCTCCCTCAATGTCGACGAGGCCTTTGCCGTCCATTTCAATCAGGGCGTCCGCGAACTTCGAGGGCATAACGGACTCGACACCGCTGATTTGGCTGATTTCGTAGACATCGGCATCCGTCAGCCCGATGGTCGAAAGTACTTTCAGGTCCATCAGGTTGTTGTCGCTAAAGTATTTTTCGGCAGTTTCCTTCAAATCCGGCGCCGTGGCCTTAATGCCCGCGAACACGCTGATACCCAGAGCCACAATCGCGATAATCGAGAGGAATCTGGTTTTCGTCCGGACAATTGAGCGGAAAACGTCTTTTATAAGCGCTTTGCTCATGGTTTACCACTCAATCCTTTCGACGGGCATCGGGCTGTCGTTGACCGCGATACGGTGAACCCGGCCGCTGCGCATGGTGATAATGCGGTTGGCCATCGGGGTGATGGCCTGGTTATGGGTGATGACAATAACGGTCATGCCCGTCTCGCGGCTCGTGTTTTGAAGCAGCTTGAGTATCTGTTTGCCCGTGTTGTAGTCGAGCGCGCCTGTCGGCTCGTCGCACAGCAGGAGCTTCGGGTTTTTCGCCAAAGCCCTGGCGATGGAAACACGCTGCTGCTCGCCGCCGGAGAGCTGGGACGGAAAGTTGTGCAGCCGCTCGCCGAGGCCGACGCGCTCGAGAACCTTCTGCGCGTTCAAGGCCTGCCGGCTGATTTGTGTGGACAGCTCGACATTTTCGAGCGCGGTCAAGTTCTGCACAAGGTTGTAGAATTGGAAGACAAAACCGACGTCGTGCCGGCGGTACTCGATGAGGCGCTTGCGGTCATACTCGCTGACGATGCCCCCCGCCACGCGAACCTTGCCGTCGTCGCAGTCGTCCATGCCGCCCAATATGTTCAAGACCGTCGTCTTGCCGGCGCCGCTCGGGCCGACGACCGCGCAGAATTCGCCCTGCTCAATCTGAAAACTGACATTATCGGCGGCGTTGATAACGACCTCGCCCATTTTGTACCGTTTGTAAACGGACTCAAATTCGACAAAACTCATTTTTACATTCCCCTATGACTTATATAAATATAAAATATTTGCTTTTTGGTCAATGCCCGATTCGTATTATACTATATCGGCGAATTCAATGTCAATTGAATGAATGGCTTTGGCAAACATTTAATAAAATAATTAATATTCCGAAAAAGCATTGAATTAACCGCCGCCGCGACTTATAATTATAAATCGGCGAATCGCCGGACTACTCTGATGAAAGAATCGGGGAAAGATTGCTTTGATAAAAAACATCATTTTTGACATGGGTGGAGTCCTGATTGACTTTAACCCTCGTTTTTCTTTGCGGAAATTTATTACCGACGAAAACGACGTTGATCTTATCCTGAAGGAAATATTCCGCCACCCGGACTGGGCAAAACTCGACCGGGGCACCCTAACCGTCGAAGAGGCTGTCGAGAGCGCCTGCGGCCGCCTGCCCGAACGGCTGCACGACCTCTTAAGGCGGCTTTTGGCGAACTGGGCCGACGAAATGCCCCCGATAACGGAAATGTTTCCTTTGGTCAAAGAGCTTAAAAGCAACGGATACGGCATATACTTGTTATCGAACGCGCCTTTGAATTTTCATACCTACCGCGGGAACATTCCCGGCGTGGAATTTTTCGACGGGTTTGTGGTTTCTTCGGACTGGCTGTGCGTAAAGCCGGAGCCCCGGATTTACGAAGTGCTTTTCGAACAATTTTCACTGAACCCGCGGGAGTGTTTCTTTGTTGACGACATGGCAGAAAACATCGCCGGCGCGGCGGCGGCCGGCATGCCGGGGCATTGTTTTGACCATGGCGATGTGAATAAACTTCGCGAAGCGCTCGCGGCCGCCGGTATCCGCGTCAGCCTCATGCAGCCCGAAACTGTCTGATACCCGGCCGGGCCGGGTTTTAACGGAGAGTTTATGTCCTGCTTTTCAAATGTTTTCAATGAAAATCCCGAGTACGCGGGTATTCTCGCGGGATTCAACCGGCACCGGCTGCCTATGGGTGTGCTGGGGCTTTCTCCTATCCATAAGGCGCATTTGATCGCCGCTTTGACGGAGGATTTGGGCCGCAAAGCGCTGGTTGTCACGCCCGACGAAGCGCAGGCAACCCGTCTCGCGCGCGATATGAACGAAATGGGCCGCAACGCGGTCATGTACCCTGCCGGGGACTTCTCTTTTCGGTCGAGTGAAGGCCGCTCGCGCGATTACGAGCATATACGCATCCGGGTTTTGTGCGGGTTGCTCGAAGGGGACTACGACGTCGTAACCTGCTCGGCGGAAGCCGCCATGCAACTGACGGTTCCTCCAAAGATACTTGCCGCGAGAAGCAGCGTCATCCGAAAAGGCGACCGCGTCAAGCTCGAGGGCCTCGCCGATTTTCTGCATCTGGCGGGCTACACCCGTTCGGAAATGGTCGAAGGGCTCGGGCAGTATTCCGTCCGGGGCGGGATTGTAGACTTTTTCCCCACATCCGCCGCGCAGCCGTGCCGGGCCGAATTCTGGGGCGACAGCGTCGAATCGCTGTTCTTTTTTGACCCCGAAACGCAGAGGCGAACGGAAAGCCCGGACAAAATCAAGATTACGCCCGCCAATGAAATTCTGTGCGCTCCGGAAAATCTCATCGGCATTCTTCGCGACTACGAAGAGACCCTGAAAGGCAAAGGCACCGCGAAAATAAAAGCGTCTTTGCGTGAAGACATCGACGCTCTGGAATCCGGCTTGCGCCTGCCCTCGCTTGACCGGTATTTGCCGTTGATTTATAAAGACGGCGGGGGGATCTTTGACTACGCGGGCAACCGGCAGCTCTTTGTGTGCGAAAGCTTCGCCGTCAAGGAGAGGGCAACCGGATTCGAGCAGTTTTTACTCGAGGAAATCAAGGCTCTTCTGGAAGAAGGGGCGCTCGGCAAGGGTCTTGACCGTTTCGCCCTGACATGGAACGAACTGCTGCAACGATACGAAAAAAGCGGCGCCGTGTATTTGGACAATTTGCCCAGGGGCAGCTTTGACACGCCTGTCCGCGAGCTCGTGACGATGAACGCGCGGCAGCTGCCGCCGTGGAACGGTTCGCTTTCCGTTTTGCTCGACGACATTCGCCCGCTCGCGGAAAGACCCGACCACGCCTGCGTCGTCATGGCCGGTACGGAAAAATCCGCGCGTTCCTTAAGCGGGGACTTGGAGCGTGAAGGCATTCGCAACGCCTTTTTTGCCGAACGGCCCGCCGCGTTTCCAAAAGGAATCGTCAGCGTTCTCACCGGCGGCCTTTCGGGAGGAACGGACTACCCGTCTTCAAAGTTCACATTGGTCACCTACGGCAGCCGCGCGGCGGCGCCCGCAACACAAGCGCGGGTTCATAAAGAAAACCGGGCGGCTATGTTCCACAGCCTTGAGGAACTTGTCAAGGGCGACTATATTGTCCACACGGTGCACGGCATCGGCCTTTACGAAGGGATTGCCAAGCTCGAGGCCAACGGCACCGTCAAGGACTACATTAAAATCCGTTATGACAAAGGCGATATTCTGTATGTTCCCGTGACTCAGTTAGACCAGGTCTCAAAATACATCGGCCCCAGAAGCGACGAAAAACCCGTCAAGCTCAACAAACTCGGCGGCAAGGAATGGCAGAAAGCCCGCTCGAAGGTGCGCGCCGCGGTCAAAGACATGGCGCGCGAGCTCATCAGCCTCTACTCCAAACGCATGCAGATAAAGGGCTACGCGTTTTCACCGGATATCGATATGCAAAACGATTTTGAGCTTCGCTTTGAGTATGAGGAAACCGCGGACCAGCTGCGCTGCATCGACGAAATGAAGGGCGATATGGAGCGCCCTTACCCGATGGACCGCCTGCTGTGCGGCGACGTCGGTTTCGGCAAAACGGAAGTGGCGCTTCGCGGGGCGTTTAAATGCATCGCGGACGGGAAGCAGTGCGCCATTCTGGTGCCTACGACAATTCTGGCTTTGCAGCACTACCAGACGATAAAAAAACGGTTCGAGGGTTTTCCCATCGAAACGCAGATGCTCTCGCGTTTCTGCACGCCGAAACAAATCAGCAAAACACTCACAGGCCTCAAGCGCGGCAATATCGACATGGTGGTGGGCACGCACCGGCTCATCTCCAAGGATGTCGTGTTTAAAGATTTGGGGTTAATCATCGTCGACGAGGAGCAGCGCTTCGGCGTGGCGCAAAAAGAACGGCTCAAGGAGCTTTTTCCGACCGTCGACGTGCTGACGCTGACGGCGACGCCGATACCGCGCACGCTGAACATGGCCATGACCGGCATACGCGATATGTCCGTGCTTGAAGAGGCGCCTTCGGACCGCTACCCGGTGCAGACCTATGTCATTGAGCACAACATGGATGTGATTGCACAGGCCATTTCCGTCGAGCTGCGGCGCGGCGGCCAGGTGTATTACCTGCACAACCGCGTTGAGACCATCGACAAAACCGCGGCGAAAATCAAAACAGCCCTGCCCGACGCGAGAGTCGGTGTCGCTCACGGAAAAATGAACGAGGATGAACTCAGCGACATTTGGCGCAGTCTGCTCGAAGGGGAAATCGACATTCTCGTCTGCACCACGATCATCGAAACCGGCATTGATGTGCCGAACGTCAATACGCTGATTATCGAGGACGCCGAGCGCATGGGGCTCGCTCAGCTTCACCAGATTCGCGGGCGGGTCGGCCGCTCCTCGCGGCGCGCGAGCGCTTATCTCACCTTCACGAGGGGCAAGCAGTTGACCGAAATCGCGTCAAGGCGTTTGAGCGCGATCCGCGAGTTTACGGAGTTCGGCTCGGGCTTCAAAATCGCCATGCGCGATTTGGAGCTGCGCGGGGCGGGCAATATCCTGGGAGCCCAGCAGCACGGCCATTTGGAAGCCGTCGGTTACGACATGTATCTTCGCCTGCTCTCGCAGGCCGTCAGCGAGGAGCGCGGCGAAACGCCCGCCGTGCCGGAAAAGGAATGCCTCATCGACCTGCAGATTGACGCGTACATCCCCGAGGAGTATATCGAAAGCGTTCCGCAGAAGCTGGCGATGTACCGGCGCATTGCCGACATCCGCTCCGACGCGGACGCGGACGATGTGATTGACGAGTTGCAAGACCGTTTTGGCGAACCGCCGGACTGCGTCTTGGGGCTCGTTACCGTGGCGCGGCTTCGCAGCGCCGCCGTCGCCAACGGCATTTATGAAATCGGTTACCGCGAGGGCAAACTAATGCTTTATATTGAGGATTTGGACATGAACCGGATTAACCGCCTCGCCCAGCGCATGCGGGGCCGCATCACCGTCAGCGCGAAGGGCAAACCGCATATCGCCGTCCGGACGGAAAAAGGCGATGGACAGCTCGAGCTGTTGACTCGCATTTTTTCGATTCTATCCGGCGGCGCCGGGAGCGAATAGAATACTGCTGTTGGCAGAAAAGCAGGCCGCCCCGGGTCGGGGCGGCCTGTTTCTCATTATCGCTTCAACAGCCGTTTTCCGCGAGCTGTTGGCACATCAGCGCGGCGCGGGTGGCGTGCAGAGCACGCTCGGTGTCCATCGCCGGCGTATAACCATCCTCGGTTAAATACCGGATCGAGTCGGTAACATAGTTCTCGGACGGCTTGATAATCTTCGCGTTATGCTCCTTTTTCGTGTCGGAATACAGCGTGACGACATTGTTTTGAGGGTCGGCGAGTATCTGGCCGCGCGTGCCGTGGACGATGAACTTCATCTCTCCATGATGGGGATATTGTTCGGGTGTCAGCCAGGACGCCAACACAAAGGCGGCGCAGCCGTTTTCGAGCCGCAGCAGCGCCTCGCCGTTGTCGCGAAAGTCCGCGTATTGGGTAAACCGCTTGTTGGAAACGCAAGCGGCGAGGATTTTGTCGACAGGAGCGCCGCCGAGCCAGGAGACGATGTCAATATCGTGGACGCTTAAATCGTTGAGGATGCCGCCGTACAGGGAACGGTCGAACATCCAGGCCGGCCTCCCTTCGGGGCGCAGCCTGTGCGGCCGCATGGCGATGATGTTGACCGGTTCGCCGATTTCGCCCGCTTCGATAAGGGCTTTTGCGGTGACAAGGACGGGGTTGTAGCGCTCGGTGAGCATCAGATAGAGTTTGACGCTTTTATGGCGCTCAAGCGCGGCGGCGACCCGGTCAAGGTCTTCGAGCGAAGTCACCAGCGGTTTGTCGGAAATGATATGGAGCCCCGCTTCCACCGCTTTGACGATGATATCGGCCTTCTTCGCGTTGACCGCGGCGGTCAGCACCGCGCCGGCGCCGGAGTTTTTCAAAAGCGAATCCAAATTCTCATAAACCGGCGCATTAAAAACCTCCGCGGTGTCCGCCGCAATACGCGGGTTGTCGGCGTCGAAGAAGCCGACGGCTTCGGCGCCTTCTTGGATAACCGTCGCCTTTAAATACCCCGTTCCGTGGCTGTGGGCCAGGCCCGCCACGGCAATTTTTATACTCATTTCGTTTCCCCCTGTTTTTTACTTTTAGCCGCTTCGCGCCTTTTCAGCCCGTCAAGCGTCTTCGCGGCCCTCGGCCGGTTGTACCGTTGCGCGATAACACAGGGTAAGTTGACGGCGATGGCGTAGACAAGCAGCAAAACAAAGACCAAAGGTGGCGTGAATAAGACGAACACCAGGAACGGCGGAATCGCCAGCCAGTGAGCGAGTTCGCCGCGCCGCGATTCCAGAATAAACTCCTCCAGGCTTTCCGGCGAGGAGGCGTCGACATGCTTTTTGCTGTAGCCGCCTTTCAGCAGCGCGCCGCCGTCGGGCAGAAGCCCCTTCCAACGGCGGACTTTAAAAACGGTGTCATAAAACTCACCGTTTTTTTCCCACCGGCGTATCTTATACAGAAACGAATCGCGGACAAAATGCCTGTCATCCGCTTTTTGGCAAAGCAGCGACGCGGATACTTGTATAACCGGGCAAAGAATAAAAATCAGGGCGAGCATTTCGTATTTATTTAAAACGAAAACAGGCATACTTCACTTCCTTAACGCCACATTTCTTCCCTTCCATTTCACGCTTCGGTGAAGAATCTTTTTATAAAGAGAACTTATAAATACAAAGAAAAACACGGAAAGCGCGACGGGATACAGCAAAACGGAGAGTTTTGAGAAATTCCCCGCCACTCTTACCGCGAAAGCCACCTCAAGCGCGAAAGCCAGATAAATACCGGCGAACAGTAAAATTTTCACAAGTTGTCCGCCTGTGGCTGCCAAAACGATGTTCAAAGGCGCCGCGGTGACCGCGGTAATCCACCAAAAGGCGGCGGCGAGCAGCGCAAGGGGCGTCTTTAAAGCGCCGGTGGCAAAATTTTTGGTCCAACCCTGCAGCAGTTGCCGGAAGTTTTCCCCATACATGCGGAAGGAAATGTCCTTCCCGCCCAGAAAGAGCTTGAACGGCAAGCCTTCTGCCTTCAGCCGTTCACCGAGGGCCAGATCGTCGGCGATGCTTTGCCTGACGGAGGCGTGGCCGCCGACGCGGTCGTATTCGCTTTGCCCGATGAGAATCACCGGCCCGAACAGGCCGATGTGGCGACGGCGGAAAGGCAGGCAAACCCCGTTGGCGGCGATCATGAGGAGGTTGAAGAAAAGAGACATTTGCTCATACGGCCTTTCGACGCGGTGGTGGGGCTGCACCGAGACGGCGCAGGCGTTTTTTGACCGTGTCGCGATGAGTTTTTCAAGCGCGTCGGGAGTTAAACGGACATCGGCGTCGAGAAACAGGAGAAGCTCCCCGCGCGCCCGGTCCGCGCCGGTTTGGCAGGCAAAGGATTTGCCCGTCCAGCCCTCCGGCTTATCGCTAACCGTAACGACCGTAACCCCGAAGCTTCGGGCAATATCGGCGGTTCGGTCGGAAGAACCGTCGTCGACGCAGATAATCTCCTCGGCTTTGCGCGTCTGTTGAAGCAAATCCCCAAGGATACCGGGCAGGTTGCGTTCCTCGTTCCTGGCCGGTATGATGACGGACAGGCTTTGCCCGTCGTGATTTCCATTGTTATGGCAAAGAGACGGCCTTTTAAAAAACAACGACAACCCCAAAAGAAATCCAACGATAAACAGCGCCGTTTCGTATATAGTCATCCAAGCATAACCCCGCTCTTTTCGCCTTTCAGAAATGGAAATAATACGATTCTTTCAGGTAATCGGGTCCGTATTTCTGCGTTAAGCTCCACAAGATTTTCTTAACGGGCGCCGCAGAAGAGAATCCCCGTTCCAACCGCTTGAGTTTGTTTAAAAACTCCGTTTTCTCTTTCGCGTCGGCCTTCTCTTTAAAATAACCCCAGACATGCATGGCTGCGTTGATTTTGTCCCCGGCTTCCCATTCTTTTCGCATAGCCGTGTCAAGGAGGGAATAGAACGGTTCGACGGGATAGCCGGTTTTATCCTTCAGCAGTTCCCGGATTGCTCCGTAGCCGGCGGCCGACTTTTCCAAAACCAGGTATTTGTAACGAGCCCATTCCCGCTCGAGATGTTTGATGTGACGGTCGGAACGGACGGTGTTGGCGCATTTTACGGCGGATAGATTTTTGTCTTTGACTTCGAGCATGATGTCCACATCGTCACGTTGCAGTTTTTGAGCAAACGCAGCAAATCGCGAGGCGTCCACCGTGTCGGAATGGGAGCCCGGTTTTTTAAGCGGATTGTGTTGGGAATAATGGATTTTTTGAACACCGTCGCGGACTTCCCAGGTTTTGCGGCATTGTTCAATCCATTCGAACGCATCTCGTTCGCCGGCCGGGTTAACCTCGTTGTGCAGGGTGTCGAACACGACGGGCAAGCCAAGTTCCCCCGCGGTTGACAGGACATCGGCAACGGTAAACAGCCGGTCGTCGTTTTCCAGGACAAGCCTGGATTTCACCTCGTCATCCAGCAGGCGGAAATTTTTGATGAATCGTTTTACAGAAGCGGTCTTATCGCCGTAAACGCCCCCGATATGAAGAACGATTTTATGGCTCGGGCCGGTGCCGAGAAGCCGGAGAACCTTCGCGTGGTAATTCAAATCGTCAATCGATTTTTCAACGACGGCGGGGTCGGGCGAATTGAGCACCGTATACTGGCCCGGGTGCATCGACACCCGCATGCCCGACGCCGCGATTGTTTGGCCGACGGCGGCAAATTCGCCCGAAACCATACCGCCCCAATTCACGGGATTGGAAGGAAGGCTGCCGAACGGGATGAGGCCGGAGCTGATTCGAAACAATTTGATGCCGTTGGCGGCATTGTATCGCGCGATATTCGCCAGCGCGTTGAGGTTTGAGGATACGATGTTCGCGATGGTTTCCCTGTCGGCGTTTTTCAGCGCACAGCTTCGCAGCTGCGCGCCGGGAACCCCCAAGGCAATGCAGGCGTAGCCGATGTTCATGGCAACCTCGCTTCGGTTTGTTTGTGAAGAAAGTATAACAAACAATGGAAAACTTTACAAGAGAACGCTGCTTTCCGATGCAGTACAACGCTGCTTTCCGATGCAGTATCCGCACGGTATAAAACCAGGCGTACCACTCGCTGCGAGTGATACGCCTTTATTTATTTTCGGTTTACGCTTTTAAGCCTTCTTGCTTTTAATCGCCGCCTGGGCAGCCGCGAGTCGCGCGATAGGCACGCGGAACGGCGAGCAGGACACATAGTTGAGGCCGACATTGTGACAGAACTCGACGGAGCTCGGGTCACCGCCGTGCTCGCCGCAGATGCCCAGCTTGATGTCGGGCCTGGTCTTGCGGCCAAGGTCGGCGGCCATCTTGACGAGTTTGCCGACACCTGCCTGGTCAAGCTTGGCGAACGGGTCGGACTCAAAGATCTTCTTTTCATAATACGCGCCGAGGAAGGAGCCCGCGTCGTCGCGGCTGAAACCGAAGGTCATCTGGGTCAGGTCGTTGGTGCCGAAGCTGAAGAACTCGGCTTCCTTCGCGATTTCATCGGCCGTAACGGCGGCGCGCGGAATTTCGATCATGGTACCGACCATATACTTCATGTCGACGCCGGCGTCCGCGATGAGTTTGTCAGCTGTGGCGGTGACGACATCCTTGACAAACTTGAGTTCTTTGACTTCGCCAACGAGCGGAATCATGATTTCCGGAACGATTTTATAGTCCGGGTGCGCTTTGTTGACATTGATGGCCGCGCTGATGACAGCCGTGGTCTGCATCTCGGCGATTTCGGGGTAGGAAACCGTCAAACGGCATCCGCGGTGGCCCATCATCGGGTTGAACTCGTGCAACGACGAAACGACGCCGGAAAGCGCCTCGGCGGTCATGTTAAGCTCTTTGGCAATTTCTTCGATATCTTCGGCTTTCGTCGGCAGGAACTCGTGAAGGGGCGGGTCAAGGAAGCGGACCGTCATCGGACGCCCTTCCAGAGCGGTATACATTTCTTCAAAGTCACCCTGCTGATAGGGCAGAATCTTCGCGAGAGCGGCCTTGCGGGCCTCGACGGTGCGCGCAACGATCATCTCACGCATAGCCTTGACGCGGGTACCCTCAAAGAACATGTGCTCGGTGCGGCAAAGGCCGATGCCTTCCGCGCCGAATTTCACGGCTTGAATGGTGTCGCGCGGATTGTCGGCATTGGTGCGGACCTTCAGCGTTCTTCTTTCGTCCGCCCATTTCATAAACGTGTCAAAGTTACCGGTGATGGTCGCTGCCACGGTCGGCACGGCTTCACCGTAAATCTTGCCGGTCGAGCCGTCCAAAGAAATATAGTCGCCTTCGTTGTAGCGTTTGCCGCCAAGCTCAAAATATTTGTCTTCGGCGTGCATCTGGATTTCACCGCAGCCGGAAACGCAGCAGGTGCCCATGCCGCGAGCGACGACGGCGGCGTGTGAGGTCATGCCGCCGCGAACGGTAAGGATACCCTGGGCGGCGACCATGCCTTCGATATCTTCGGGAGAAGTTTCGAGCCGGACAAGAATGACCTTTTCGCCTTTTTCAGCCCATTCTTTGGCGTCTTCGGCGGTGAAAACAACGCGGCCGCAAGCGGCGCCCGGCGAAGCGGCAAGGCCTGTGCCGATGACGGCCGCCTCTTTAAGGGCCTTGGCGTCGAATTGCGGATGGAGCAGTGAATCAAGCTGTTTGGGTTCAACGCGTAAAACAGCTTCTTGCTCGGTGATCATGCCTTCTTTGACAAGGTCAACCGCGATTTTCAGCGCGGCGGCGGCGGTGCGTTTGCCGTTTCTCGTCTGGAGCATATAGAGTGTGCCGTTTTCGATGGTGAACTCCATATCCTGCATATCTTTGTAGTGTTTTTCAAGCCGGTCGGCGATTTCGGTAAACTGCTTGTAAACCGCGGGCATATCCTCTTGAAGTTTCGAAATCTTATTGGGGGTGCGGATGCCTGCCACGACATCCTCGCCCTGCGCGTTAATCAGGTATTCGCCGAACAAAGCCTTCTCGCCGGTCGCCGGGTCACGAGTAAACGCCACGCCGGTTCCGGAATTGTCGTTGAGGTTGCCGAACACCATCGGCTGCACATTGACGGCCGTGCCCCAGGAGTATGGGATGTCGTTCATGAAGCGGTAGGTGTTCGCGCGGGGGTTGTCCCACGAACGGAAAACGGCTTTCACGGATTCCATCATCTGCGCCTTGGGGTCGCTCGGGAAATCAACATTTTTATTCTTCTTATAGAAAGCCTTAAATTTAGCGACCATTTCTTTCATGTCGGCGGCTGTGAATTCGGTATCCTGCTTAATTCCGCGTTCTTCTTTCATCTCGTCGATGATGACTTCGAATTCTTTCTTGGAAAGTTCCATAACGACATCCGAAAACATCTGGATGAAGCGGCGGTAAGAGTCATACACAAAGCGCTCGAACTTCGGGTCGGGGTTGACGGCGATGAGGCCCGCGGCCACATCGTCATTCATACCGAGGTTCAGGATGGTGTCCATCATGCCGGGCATGGACGCGCGCGCGCCGGAGCGGACGGAAACCAACAGCGGATTCTTCGCGTCGCCAAACTTTTTGCCGTTAATTTCCTCGACTTTCGCGAGCGCTTCATAGATTTGTTTTTCGATATCGGCGGCGATTATTTTACCGTCATCGTAATAGCGCGTGCAGGCTTCCGTGGTAACGGTGAAGCCCAGGGGAACCGGCATGTTGAGCCTTGCCATTTCGGCCAAATTGGCCCCTTTGCCGCCGAGCAGCTCTTTCATTGAGCCGTCGCCCTCTTGGAACAGATACACATATTTGTGTTCCATTGTTATCAACCTCCATCTTTTTTAACCGTATATTCGCGGCGTTTTTGTCGCCGGGCAGTTAACTTCCGAACAGCCAAACTGCATTATAACAGAATTCGGGTTCGATATCCATATATTTTTGCCATTAATTTCACATTTATACT
This sequence comes from Clostridiales bacterium, assembly GCA_036834305.1. Lineage (GTDB taxonomy): Bacteria > Bacillota > Clostridia > Oscillospirales > Acutalibacteraceae > UBA1447. The sequence goes on along the minus strand of DAITOC010000023.1, from coordinate 4,068 downwards.
TTTGATAGTTTTGTACAAAATCGCTGGCATAATTTGTTGAATATAGCAATGGACGCGGACTTTTTCTCCTATTTTAAAGCCTTGTGGCACGGATTTATTGATAAAACAAGTTGTATGTTTATATTTCCTCTGCTATAATTAATATCGTATGCGCAAGGATGGGGGTTTGCCGGTGGATTTGCCGATGCTGTACATTATCGCGGCTTTGGATGTTGTTCTTTTGGCGCTTGCCGTTATATTGCTCATCCGGCAAGGCAAAACCGGCGCGGGCGCGTCGGGAAACGGCGGGGATTTGGAAACGCGCCTGGCGCTCATTGACAGGCAGCTGGCGGCTCTTGCCGGCAATGTATCCGCCGAATTTGAGCGAGGGCGCAGGGAAAGCGGCCAGTTTCAGAAAGACATCCGCGAAGAGACGGCGCAAAGCCTCAAAACGATGGCGGAAAAACTGTCGGAAATGCGGATAGACAACATCGAACACCGCCGGCAGCTGACCGAAACAGTCGGCGCATCGCTCAACGCCATACAAACCAACAACATGGAACAAAACGAGCGGCAAAACCGCACGATTTCGGAAGCGATCGCCCGTATGCAGGACAGCAACGAAAAAAAGCTCGAGCAAATGAGGGCGACGGTCGATGAAAAACTGACAACCACGCTTTCCACAAGGCTCGATTCGTCGTTCACGGCGGTATCGGCGCAGCTTGAAAGCGTCAATAAATCCCTCGGTGAAATGAAGGAGCTTTCCGGCGGAGTTACCGCGAATGTGACGGCTTTGAACCGGGTTTTGACAAATGTCAAAGCGAGGGGCACCTGGGCGGAGGTTCAACTCGAAAGCATTCTCGACCAGACGATTCCGAATATGTATGAACGCAACTTCGCGACAAAGGCCGGGTCGGGGGAACGCGTTGAGTTTGCCGTCAAAATTCCGTCGGGGGCCGACAACAAGGAAACCCTCTATCTGCCCATCGACTCGAAATTCCCGATGGAGAATTACATACGCCTGTGTGACGCCGCGGATAACGCCGATCAGACCGCGCTTCAAAGCGCGCGCAAAACACTCGAAACGGACATTCTTAATGAGGCAAAAACCATATCCAAGTACATCAATGTTCCCGTGACGACGCCTTTCGCGATCATGTATCTGGCGACGGAAGGCCTTTATGCCGAAATCGCCTCCTCAAGGTCCGGGCTGCCCGAACGCCTGCAAAGCGAGTTCGGCGTCATGACAGCGGGTCCGTCAACGATAACGGCGCTGCTCAATTCCCTGTCAATGGGGTTTAAAGCCGTCGCCATCAACGACAAAGCCAACGAGGTGCGCGAGTTGCTTTCCGCCGCGAAAGCGCAGTACGACAAATTCGGCGTGCTGCTTGACAAAGCGAAACAGAAGGTGGAAGACGCCGGACGCTCCCTGTCGGAAGCGCAGAACAGAAACCGGATCATTCAAGGCAAACTGAAGAGCGTCGACCGGATTGATTACGGCGCCGCCGACGACATCCTGGGCATCTCCTCCGGCGCGGAGGAGGAAGCCCTTGCAACGGCGCAAGCCGAATAAAAACGAAAGGCAGAATGAACGATGGCTGAAATTCTGGATTTGATGGACAGAGTCAACCCGAACGAACCGTGGTACGAGCAGCTTTCGCGTTACAAACAACTTCTGTTATGGGACGGCGATGTGCCCGGTTTTGACACGACGCTCGGTCAGCCAAAACCGTCCGTCACAATGTTTAAGGCGCCCGGGGGCGCCGGCAAAGGCTGCGTTATCGTCATGGCCGGGGGCGGGTACTCGTTCAAATCGACCGGCGAAGGCGTCAACATCTGCCGCAGGCTCAACATCGACGGCATTAACGCCGCCCTGCTTGATTACCGGATGATCCCCTACCCCAAAAACACCATTCTCGCCGACGCGAAGCGCTGCGTGCGCTACCTGCGATGCCACGCCGAAGAGTTGGAGATAAACCCCGGTAAAATCGGCGTGATGGGTTTTTCTGCCGGCGGCAACCTTGCGGCGTCAACCTGCTTTGAAGGCGACGACGGTGACCCGGATTCCCCGGACCCTGTCGAGCGTTTTTCCTGCCGGCCGGACGCGGCTGTGCTCGCTTACGCCGCCGTGGTTTTGGTGGAAGAGGAGGAGGAAGACGACGGGGAGTTCGACCTGTTCAAGTATTTTAATTACAAGCCGACCGGCGACATGCGTTTTCCGCCGGCTTTTATCTGGCAGTCCTTTGAGGATATGCTCATCAGTTACAAATCCACCTTCTCTCTTGTGGAACTGCTGCGAAAGAAAAAGGTTCCCGTCGAACTGCACATTTTCCCCTATGGCGAGCACGGGCAAAATCTGGCGGATAGAATCAAGTACGAAAAGCCCGAGGAATCCTCTTTTGACGCCCTCACCATCGCCTGGAGCGGCCTGTGCACAAGATGGCTGAAATACTACGGCTTTTAATTACGCTTTCCACCGCGGCGGAGCGGTAACACAACATATATAACGGGAGAATAGAAATGGCTGAAAAAACGGCATCGGTTTCGTTCGACAAAGAGGGAATCGCCTCGCTTATCGGCAGGATGACGCTTGAGGAAAAAGCGTCGCTGTGCGACGGCGAGGATTTCTGGCATTTGAAAAGCATTGAGAGGCTTGGCATTCCCTCCATTATGGTTTGCGACGGCCCGCACGGGCTGAGAAAGCAAAACCCAAACCGGGAAAAAATCGGCATCTCCAACAGCGTACCCGCCATCTGCTACCCAACCGCCGCGGCGACGGCGTGCTCCTGGGACAGGGAACTGCTTTATGAAATGGGCGAAGCGCTCGGCGGCGAATGCCTGAAAGAGAAGGTGTCCGTCCTGCTCGGACCGGGCGTCAATATCAAACGCTCTCCCCTGTGCGGCAGAAATTTCGAGTATTTTTCGGAAGACCCGCTTTTGGCGGGTGAAATGGGGGCCGCCTTTATCCGCGGCGTCCAGTCAAAAGGCGTGGGCACATCCCTGAAACACTTCGCGGCGAACAGCCAGGAGACGCGCCGCATGACGGTCAGTTCCGTCGTCGACGAGCGCGCGCTTCGTGAAATATACTTCCCCGCTTTTGAAACAGCCGTGAAAAAAGGGAAGCCCTGGACGGTTATGAACGCGTACAACCGCCTCAACGGGGAATACTGCTCGGAAAACGAATGGCTTCAGAGCGGGGTTCTGCGTGATGAGTGGGGTTTTGAGGGGCTCGTCGTCAGCGACTGGGGCGCGGTGAACGACAGGGCAAAAGGTGTCAAAGCCGGCAACGATTTGGAAATGCCCTCTTCCAAAGGCTACGGTACGCAGCGCATTTTGGATGCCGTGAAGAACGGAGAGCTCGACGAGCGGATTTTGGATAAAAGAGTGGAAACCATTCTGCGGTTGATCGGCAAGTCCGTTGAGGCGTTCGGCCCGGCGGTCCGGTTTGACGAAGAGAAACATCACGCGCTCGCGCGGCGTATAGCCGGGCAGTCGGCCGTGCTTCTGAAAAACGAGAGCGGCCTTCTGCCGCTGAAAAAGGGCATGAAAATCGCGGTGATCGGTGAAATGGCGAAAAAGCCGCGTTACCAGGGCGCGGGCAGTTCGCTGATTAACCCCACACGGCTTGACAACGCCCTGGAGTGCCTGCAACAGACCGGTTTTGAGACGGTTTACGCCGCGGGATACGAGAAAGAAACCGCCAAGCCCGACGAAAAACTCATTGCCGAGGCCGTTTCGGCGGCCGCCGGCGCGGACGCGGCGGTCGTCTTCATCGGCCTGACGGAGGACTATGAGTCGGAAGGGTTCGACCGCACGCACTTGAAACTGCCGGATTCGCACAACGCGCTTATCGAAGCCGTCTGCGCGGCGAACACGCGGACAGTCACGGTTCTGTCGGGCGGCGCCCCGGTGGAACTGCCGTGGCTCGATAAAACCGGCGCCCTGCTTAACGCGTACCTCGGCGGGCAGGCCGGCGCGGGCGCCGTGGCAGATATCCTTTCGGGCAATACCAATCCCGGCGGAAAACTCGCGGAAACCTACCCCCTGCGCCTTGAAGACACCCCGTGCTATCGAAACTTCCCCGGCAAC
>DAITOC010000022.1:0-16555 GCA_036834305.1 Clostridiales bacterium | reverse complement strand
AGAGTTGGCTCTCCGGCGCGGTGCCTGTTCCGCCGTTTAAATCAAAACTGATTGTGTAGCTGTTGATGCTGTAAACAAAGACGAAAATGTTCTCGCTGTTGCTTCCGCTCAGTCTTCTTTGAAGGCTTTCGTCCAACGGCGTATACCCCGTGACCGGAACCGCGTTGCGTGTCACCAAATCCGCCGCGGTCGCGTTGAAGGTTTCATCGGCAAGCAGAAGGCTACCGCCGGTGTCCCTATACTTCACGGTGTATGTCACCGCTTTGAGTGTTAAGGCTGAGAGGGTTGTTTGAATCAGCGCCACCGCGTCGTCAACAATCTGCTGCTGCAAGATACCCAGGTTGTGCGCTTCAATCAGAAGTTGCCCGGCCGCGCAAGCGTTTTGGTAGGCTGTCAAACTTGCGGCTGTATAATACGAGTCCGGCCATTCCGGTTCGATTTCAAGAACCGCGCTCAAGGCCGAGTAGTCCGCCAAAAGCGGAACCAGGGCGTTGACAGCCGCCGTTATGCCGGCCGCGTAACCGTTGACAATGGATTGCTCCGTTATATCCTTCCCGCGGACAACGGTATTGACGGCGCTCGCGAGGTCGGCGACCGAGCTGTTGGAGTAAAGCAAATACAAATAGGTGTAATCCAAATCGATTTGGCCGCCGTCATTGTCGGGTATTGACTTGAGCGCGTTGTCAACCGCGGTGTAATCGGCCGGCTTGAGTTCGAGTTCGCCGATGAGTTCGTATATCGTTGCCGCGTAACCGTTCACCGTCTGCTGGCCGTCGTTCTCAAGTGTCAGGTTCCATTGTATTTGCTGCTCATAGAAGCTGACAAGAGCCGCCACGGACGCCGGAGTGAAGTCGGAATAGAGGTTGGCGGGTTTACTGTTCCAGGCGTTGTAGACGATGGTGTAATCCGCGGGTTTGTAAACCAGGCTCGCTAAGGCGCTTTCGAGAATATCCGCCACGCCCTCTACCCACTCCTCGACCGGTTTCTTGTATTGGGCGGCCACCGTATCGTAAGCATACCCCATTGTTTGGTCCACATAATCCAGACTGTCGGAGGTGTAGAGGTTTCTGTCAAGATTGTCAACCGTATCCATCAGCGAGTTGAGCCGGGAATAGTCGGCGACGGCAAGCTCGAGGTCGTTGTACCGGCTCATAATTGCCGCGGCGAAACTGTCAACCATGCTTTGCCGGGAGCTGTCAAGCCCCCAGACAACGGCGTTGACGGCGTTATCCATGGCCGTGAGGCTCGCCGGGGTGAACATGGCTCGCGGGTAGTAACCGCCGTTGGTAAACTCAGCCGGTTCGTACAAAGACCCGCCGGGCAGATAATCCGGGTCGTGCGCGGCATTTGCGGGCAGCGTCGCTGACTGCGCAAGGGTGATAGCCGCCACGACGGCGGAATAATCCGCGTCCGACGCTACCCAGACGGCGTAAAGCGTAACATTGGCCGCTTCCATCGTATACGAGGTAGTGTAAGCCGGCGCCGAAGCGTCCGGATTTTTACTGAAGCCGAGGAAATTGAAGCCCGTCTTCGTAAACCCGCCGGGAAGGGTGACTACGGTGCCGAAATCCCCGGTTATCGGCGCCGCCGAGCCGCTCCCGCCGTTGGCGTTGAAGGTAACCGTGTATTGGTTAATCCGGTATACAGCGTATAACTCCGTGTCCGCAGCCGGCATAACAAAGGTTTCCATCGCTGTGTGCGCGTCCGGCGCGGTGTTCCATCCGATGAATGTGTGGCCAGTTTTTGTGAAGCCTGCCGTCGGCAGCGTCACAACAGTTTCGAAGGCCTGCGTTATCGGCAGAGCGTACCCGTCGCCGCCATTCGCGTCAAAAGTGACGGTGTATTGGTTGGCCGTCCATTGCGCGACATATGTCGTGTTGGCCGGAGGGACAGTGGCCGGCAATTCCGGCAGCCAGCCGGCAAAGGTGTACCCGTTTCTGACAACCGCCGGCGCGTTGAGAGGCGAACCATACGCGGCATAAATCGTCGCTCCGCCATTGCCGCCGTTGGGATCAAAGGTGATTGTATAACTGTTGAGTATCCATTGCGCGGTATAGGTCGCGTTCTGCGCCGGGACAATGCCGGGGACCATCGGCGACCAGCCGGCAAATGTATAACCGGCGCGGGTGACGGCCGGAGGGATGAGAGACACCCCGTAATCCATCAAACCGCTTGTGCCCCCGTCGCCGCCGTTGGCGTCAAAGGTTATGGTGTATTGATTGACGCTGTAAATGGCGTACAGCACCGTGTTGCCCGCCGGTATTGTGAAGTTCGTGAAAGCCGTCGAAGCCGACGCCGAGGTGTTCCACCCGATGAAGGTGTGCCCCTCCTTTGAAAAGCCCGTTGAAGGCAAAGCAATCGCCGTGCCGTAGTCTTGTGTGACCGGTGGCGCCGAACCCGTACCGCCGTTCGCGTTAAAGGTGACTGAGTAACTGTTGATGGCAAAAACCGCGTATAAGGCGGCACCCGTTGTGTTCATGGTATAATTCTGGCCGTCCGCGTAAGACACGGTTCCGGCGTCCGCGTTGGCCTGGGATGTCGCCCAGCCCTGGAAAGTATGGCCGGGAATGGTGAAGGTGTTCGCGTTGAGCGCGGCGGTTTTGCCGAACACGATGCTTTGCGGCGCCATAGTGCCGCCCGCGCCATTGGCGTTGAAAACAAGCTGATAGGTATTCGCGCTCCACACGGCGTAGAAGGTAACCACTCCGCCCGGGGCCGTTGTCAGGTTCATGACGCTTTGGCCGTCGTTGTATTCCGGCGAGGCTGCCGTTTTGATCGTCGACCAGCCTAAGAAGCTGTGCCCCGCTCTTGAGTAGCCGTTGCCGGTTATATTGGCGGCCTGGTCATATACATGCGCGGAGTTGGCGGTGCTGCCCTGTGTGCTGCCGTTACCGTCATACACAACCGTATAGTTATTCGCGTTCCATTTCGCGTAAAGCGCCTGCGGGGCGGTGACCGTAACGGTCGTCGTGTTTTCAATCAGCGTTCCCGTTCCGCCGATGCCGGTGTACCACCCGCCGAAGGTGTAGCCGGCTTTGACCGGTGTCGGCAGATTGCCGTAGGGTGTGCCATAAGTGATTGTCATGGTCGAAGGCGCGACCGTACCGCCCTGAGGGTTCAGGGTCAGCGTATAGCTGTTGCGTAAATAATAGAGTTTCAACACCAAGCTGCCGTCTCCGGCGATAACTCCGCTTGTCACGGTGCCGCTGATGCCCGGATTATATGTAAACCCGGTATACGCTTTCGGTGCGGCGGATACAAAAGAACCCGTCGTACCCGTATAGTTTTCGGTTTCAAACAGCGCATAGTCATTCAGTGCCGGTGTTTGACGGTAATGCTCTACCCTGTAAGCGACGTCGGTGTTCACAGAGTAATGAAAGGTCATGACATTGCCGGTGAGTGCCAGCAGCATACTCCGTTTGCCTTCTTCGTCTCCGGTCTCGGGTATATAGGTATAGCCGGGTATCGAAAGATAAGATTCAATAACCTTGGTTCCCGCCAAGTTGCCACCGACCACCTTATCCGCGGCGATGCTCACTCCGCCGCTTTTATACTCGACTGTGTAGCTGATGTCGGACTTAACCCTTAAGGCCTGATAGGCGGTAAGCAGGGAAGACGCGTAGGTGTCGACCGTTCCCTGGCTGGGTATTTTAAGGCCGTAAACGACCGCCGCGCAAGCGGCGTCCCAGGCGGCAAGCGTCGCGGAGGTATAATACTCCCTCGTTAGCCAGCGACCGGCGTGCGTGGCGACATAGAACGGCGGCGCGAGAATCGTTGCTCCGTCCGTGTAACTCATGTTCTGATTGACCTGCGTATAGTCGGCGTTCCGAAGGTTTAAAGACTGCCACTCGTTCATAATGGTGGCGGCGTAAGCGTTGATGGCGCTCTGGTATCGGATATCCAGCCCGAATACCACGGAGCTGATCGCGTTCATGAGTTCATTGGCATTGCCGATGAACGCCTCGGGCACATAGACCCCGTCCCCGACGGTCGTGCTTGACGGATTATAATACGCCGGGTCATTGATGTTGTTAGCCCGGTAATAGGTCAGACCGGTATGGATGACTCTCGCGGCGGCGATGGCGTTGTTGACCGCGGTATAATCCGCCGGCGCGTACTCCAACTGGGAGATGGCCGTCAACAAGTTGGCTCTTACCGTTTCGACTTCCGTCGCCGAGGTATTCGGCCGGTTAAGCTCCGCCATAGCGGCCACCAGCGCGTTGACATAAGCCGTCCACTTGCCGTTCGCGTTGCTGTAACCATCGCTGAGCTGCCGGAACATGGCCAGTTCTTCCTGAACAAGGCTGTTCAAAGCCGTGGTGTCAAAAACATGGAAGTGCAGCCGATAACCCGTATATGTGGAGGCACGGCGATTATTCTCATAGGATTCGGAATACATTTGAAGCGCCAGCGTGTATGTGGAGCCGTCGGCCGGCACCGCGCCGGAAAACTGATAGTTCGCGTACTCGCCACGATAGGCCATGGTCGGCGAGCCGCTGGCCAGCGCGTATGACCAACCCGCGGTATTCGGCACCGTGCCGGTCCCCCATAGGCTGTATGTCGCGTCGCCGCTGTACATGCCGATGGAACGGAAGTATTCGGGCATGTTGTAAGTGTGTCCGCTGTGCTGCCATATGTTGAGTTTCATGTTGATTGCGCTGAGGTTGGAGGCTTTTCTGGTGTCGATATACACATGGGACGCGGCGCGGCGGTTGACGGGGTCGTCATAAGGCGAATCGTTATTGCCGAGCCCCTGGACCCAGCTATCCGTGTTGTATCGGCTCGGGCTCCAGTAGAAAAGGCCGTATTGGTTGGCGATGTCGGACTCCGTCGTCACCATGGTGGCGAAGCCGGCGTCCTCGGTGCCGCTCGCGTACCGGTAATAGCCAATGGCTCCATTGGCGTTGCCGCCGTTGTCCGGGCAGCTCCATTTGCCCCAACCGCCGTAAACGCCTTTACCAGTCACAGTGGTAACGGTTTTACTCTCGGCCCAATATTTGGTGTTGCCCGCGTCGACGAGGTTTCTTCTTGTTCTGGTGAACGTAAAATACCCCGATGGCGTCGGGATCCGGTCGACGTAGCTCGCGCCGTATGCTGTGTATTGCCTGCCGCCCAAGGTATAGGTTACGGTGTAGCGGATATACTCCCCTTCCACCGCCGTTCCGCTGATTTCCCAAGAGTACGGATTTGTCGAAGAGGTTTGTGTCGCGGTAACCGGAGTGCCTGTCGACCGGACCGCCGAAAGAGACACGCCCGAAGCGCCCGGCAAGTTAAACGTGACCGTGCGGTTCGCGGCGGCCATGGTTTTTGTGTCGTAATTGAGCATTTGCGTCTGAATGGTTGTTCCCTTCTCCTGCTTGTCGGCGCTGTTGTCCGCGGCGCCGACATACAGCACCTCGGGAACGGTTATATTGCCCGCCGCGGCCGAATTGTCGGAAATGTTGTCCATCTGGTAATACAACTGATCGATGGCGTTTTCCAAGCCCTGCAGCGCCGCGTCAATATCCGGCTGCGTCGTGTTCTGTTTGAACAATTGCTTAAAGGCTTCCCGGTACGCGACCTCAAACGCCGGAAAAGCGACATGCGACGCGTATTGGGTCTCGATGTTTGACAGGCGCACCTCATTGACTTTCGCGCGAAGAAACGCTTTGGAGTAGGTGAAAAACTCCATATAAACCGGCGTGTATGTATAATTGTAATTGTCGCCCGAATCGTCGTTGAACGCCCAAACTCTCGGGATAACCGTCAAGCCGTCACCGGTTGTGGGCAGTTTGTTGCCGACAAGGGTGATGTTGCGCATAGCCCCTCTTGTTCTGCCAAGGGTAACCTCACCGCTGCCGATGGAGGTTCGAACCTCATTCGCCTGATAAGCGGTGTTCCAGTTCGCGGCGGAATACGAGGCGTCGCCCGGTTTCAAGCCGACGCCGATGTGCATAACATTGTCGTTCTGGGTGTCGCGGTGTGAGTAAAAAGCAAGCGTTATGCCCAAATCATTGATCGAGTTGACCCTGCTCGTATCGACATAAACGGTCGCGACGGGCGACTTGCCCGCGGCCACATTTCTGGTCCAGTCGCAGCTGAGCCTCGCCCTGCTCGGCGAATAATAGTTCATGCCGTAAAACAGGTGGTTGGTGTCGCCCGACTTGTCGACAAACGCGCTGTCGCTTGTACCGGCCCAGTTGTAATACCCGTATTTGTCAACGGGGTTAAGCTCATTGTAAGGGGTATAACTGCTTGTGGCGACCTCGTAATAGTCCACCGTATGCTCACGTGAGCGGCCGTAAATGTTATAAACCCCGTTTTGCTCCCCGATGACCGACAGCGTGTAGTTAACATCGGTGTAAGAGTCCGAGTTGCTGCTGGCGCCCCTGTAGTTTCTCGTATAGACCATATAGCCGGCAGGAGAAATGATGTTGTCAATATACGAATACGCTTTGCGCGTATGCGTATTCCCGCCGAGCGTGTATGTCAGGGTATAGCTCATCACCGAGCCGGCTGTCCCCGTTCCGCCCGTAATTTTCCATTGGTACGGGTTGGAGGCGGATGTCTGCGTTAAAACCGCGCCGCCTTGCGCCGAAAGCGAAACATTGGCCGCGCCGGGCAGGTCGAAGTCAATCAGGAGATCGGCCTCCCGCATGGCGCATGTCGTATAATTCAGGGTTTGCAACTGAATGGTGTTGCCGGCTTCCTGCTTGGAAATGCTGTTGCCTGCCGCCCCGACATAGATAACCTGCGGCACATTCAATGTGCCTTCGATGTCGTCATCGGTGTTGAAAACGCCTTCTTCTTTCATCAGCCCGGAGAGTGTGACGGATTTCGTCGTATAGGTTCCGCCGTCGTCGATTTCAAAAACGCGGACGCCGGGGTCTCCGTCGTTATAAGAGTTGAGCGTCGCGGCTTTGCAGTAGCCGAGTGTAACGCCGTCCGCGGTGGTACCGACAAAACTGTTTTTATGGTCATGCCCGAAAAAGGCGCCTTTCAACTCGCCGTAATCGCGCCAGCTCTCATACAGCGTTTTACTTCCGTAAGCGGGAGAAGACCGGTGGCTCGCTTTTTGGTATGTAGACAGGTCGGGCGGGCATGGCGGTTCTTTGAAAACCTGCGGTGGAGTCGTCCCTCCGGAGGATTCCCAGTCAATCAGCGAGGAGTTCAGCGCGTAAGTAAAACCGTTCCAGGGATTTGAGCTGCCCGTAAAAGAATACGGGGTTCCGGCCGGCACCTGTGTCAGCAGGTCATATGTCTCCGGCACGCAGATGTGTTGGAACCAGAGGGAGGGAACCGACGGATTGGTTGTTATGTAGTAATCAATCTGGTTTGTCGCCGGATGGCTGTAACCGTTGTCCTCGTAAGTTCCCGAGTCCATCAAAAAGACTTGAAACGCGGGCGTCCCGCTTGTCTGGCCGTTTGGATAGATTGGTATCGAGCCGTTGCCGACGCCGTCGAGGGCTTCCACGTCGTGGTCGATAAAGTTGTCGCCGCCCTTTGACCTATAGTAGTTGTACTGTTCGGTTTTTGAATACGGGCTGATAACCAGATTGCCCTCGTCATCATGGTTGCCGAATGTGACGGCGAACTTTGTGCCAGTGTTGTTAAAGGGGGCGAGGAATTGGTCGAGAGATTGCAGAAACTCACTTTTTGATGTGTTTCCGCTGACATTGTCGCCGGTGAGCACGACCAAATCGGGCGAGTAGCGCGCAAGCGCCCGGTTGAGCAATTCGATTGTTCCGGTCGCCACGCTTTCATCATCCTGAATGTCCGTTACCTGCATGACCGTAAACTTGCCCTGCGTGTCGAATTGCAGCACGCCGTTGTAAGAGGAAGATACTGTCACGCAAGACCACGGCACCGCTGTCGCGGCGATCATTAAAACCAAAAACAAGCTTAAAACGCGTTTTTTGTTACTCATAATTCTGCCCTCCATGCATAATCAAACACAAATTTATAGCCTTCTGCTTGAAATTTTTGGATATATTTATTTTATTATATAATGTATTTTTCTTATTGTTATCACATATTTAGAATTATTGTATTTTTTTTACAAAAAAACAAACCGGGCCGTTCGAGTTTTACTCTGAACGGCCCGGCGAAGTATGAATGTTAATCCACCGCTACATTAAACGCCGCTTCGGCGTCACATTTGCCGAAAGAGGCTTTGTTTTTGACCAGAACATGGATTTCGTAGTCCCCCGCTTTGCGAGGTGTCCAAATGCACTCCTGGTTCGCGGAATAGTTTTGCAGCATAATGACCCGCATCGAATCGTCGTAGGTATAGAATTTGTACAGCAGGTCCTCCGAGTTGGAACTGACGGCCGACGCCCGTATCGCTATGGGTATCCTCGCCCTCGCGTTCGCGTTGAGATACACTTCGTTGATGCCGATGGTCACATCCCGCGCGATTTGCTCAATATCATCCGTGACAGTGACATTGACGCGGGCGATTGCCTCGTAGGACCCGGCGTCCGCGCCCTTTGCCCTGGCCTCAATCGTATAGTTGCCGATACGAGCCGGCGTCCAGTTCAGCGTGTTGTCCGCGCTCCAGTCCCTCACAAGCGCGTAGCCCCTCGCGTCGTGACGCCAGAACGAATACTGCACCGCCGTGCCGCCGATACCGCCGATGTGCGCCTGCGCCGTGAACAAAACGGGCGTCCCCTTGTCAATCGGGTCGTTCACCGACGGTGACGCGGTCAGGTTCATATAGGAGCTCGCGACGCCGCTTCTCGCTATCTTTATCGTCTTGATGACGCCGTCGTCATACGCGCCTTCGATATCCGCGGCCGACCGGTTGACATAGCCATAGACATCGTATATGCCGTACTGCGTGAATTCATGGGTAATCGGAACGCCCGTTTGTGTGAATTTCGCGGACTCAAACAGAAAACTTCCGCCCGGCTCACGGATTTTATACACAAACTCACCGTTGGCAAACGCGGGTGTTATTTCCGCCGCCGCCGGCAGCCCCGCCTGCGCGTTTGCCTCTATGCCCATGTCGTCAATAATTCCGTATTGTACGCCCGCGTCCACCGCGTAAAGCCGGATGGCGATGCTGCGCGTGTCGGAAGACACGCCGTTGGACGCCTCAAGCGCAACCGTGTACCTGCCGGGCATCAGGGCCGAAACATCCCACACGAACTCGTTGGTGTTGACGGCGGTCAACACCTCGGCCGTCTCTTTTATCTCCGCGGTGTAAACGGTGTTTTCCAGGCCGTTGCCCACCGCTTCAATGAGAACGGAGGCTTCCGCTGTTATTTCTTTTATCGCTTCGCCCTTACAGTATTCGCCGTCGACGAGCACTTTCGTTATCTTTACTTCCTGCACTTCCGCGGGCGTGAAACTGTCTCTTAACTCCACGACAAACGCGTTGTCTTCGTCGATGATTCTCACCGCGATGGTGTAAGTGCTGTCGGGCGATGTAAACGGCTCTATGTTGAAGCTGATGCTGCCGTCGGGTTCCGCCACCGCGCCGCTGACGGGTGTGTAGGCCTTCGATAAGATCCACTGGTTCGCCGGCACATTCGATTCCTCATCGAGGACGAGGTCGCCCGTCACTTTCTGCCAGCTCCAGATCTGGTACCTGTGGCTTTCGTTCTGGCCGGTTATGTTCACCTTGAAGCCGCTTTCGGTTTTCTCAAGTCCGACGGCAAGGTCAACCACATTTTGGCTCCATTGAGCGGTGTATGTCGCGTTTCCTGCCGGTACGGTTGCCGGCACCGCGGGCAGCCAGCCGGTGAAGGTGTAGCCGGCTCTTGTGACTTCCGGCGCGGCCAGAGGCTCGCCGTATGTCATCAGAGCGCTTGCGCCGCCCTCGCCGCCGTTGGCGTCAAAGGTGATGGTGTAAGCGGCGATTGCGTACACCGCGTAAAGCGCCGTGTCCTCCGCCGGTACGCTGAAAGAGCCAAGTGTTGCCGTCGCGCCGGGATCGGTGTTCCAGCCGAGGAATGTATACCCCTCCTTCGCGTAGCCCAACGCGGGCAGTTCGACCGCCGTGCCGTAATCCTGCGTTACCTGAAGAACCGGGCCCGAGCCGCCGTTGGCGTTGAAGGTAACGGTGTATTGATTGATGGTGTAAATCGCGTAAAGGACACTGTCCCCTTCCGGAACGGTGTAGCTTGCAATGGCGGTGACGGCAGCGGGATCGGTGTTCCACCCGATAAAGGTGTGGCCGGTTTTGCTGAAACCGGTTGCCGGCAGCTCGACGGGCGAGCCGTAATCGAGCGAAACAACGGGCGCGTAGCCTTCGCCGCCGTTCGCGTCAAAACTGACCGTGTTTTGTGTGATGGCATAAACCGCGTAAAGCGTTTCGTTTTGAGCGGGCATGGTGTATCCGCTTAACGCCTGCGCAGCGCCGGGCTCGGTGTTCCACCCGATGAAGGTATAGCCCGTCTTGGCGAAGCCCGCGGCGGGCAGAGAAACCGCCGTGCCGAAGTTTTGCGTGACCGGCGCGGCCGAGCCCGTTCCGCCGTTCGCGTCAAAGCTGACGGTATATTGATTGATGGTATACACGGCGTAGAGCGTCGTGTCCGCCGCCGGTACCGAAAAACCGCTCAACGCTTCGGCAGCGCCGGGCACGGTATTCCAACCGATAAATGTATAGCCCGTTTTTGCGAAGCCCTCCGTCGGCAGCGCTACCGGCGAGCCGAAAAGTTGCGTTACCGGTGAAACCGAACCCGTTCCGCCGTTGGCGTCGAAACCGATCGTATATTGATTGGGTGTGTAAACCGCATATAAAACCGAATCATAATCCGGAACATCGTAGGCGTTTAAAGCAACCGAAGCTTCGGGGCTTGTGTTCCAGCCGGCCAGGCTGTGGCCGGTTTTGCCGAATCCCGTTTGGGGAAGAACGACCGGCGCACCGTAGCCGAGCGTAACCGGAGAGGCGCTTCCCGTTCCGCCGTTCGCGTCAAAAGTGACCGTGTATTGGTTGACCGCCCAAACGGCATAAAATGTCACCATCGCGTTGTTGACCGGCGTCAGGTTCAGCACACTTTGGTTGTCGCTGTATTCCGCCGGTCCGCCGGCTGCCGTTGACCAGCCGAGGAAGCTGTGGCCGGTCTTTGTGAAGCCGTTGGTTGTCAGGTTGGCGGCGATGCCGTATGTGTGGGACGAGGCCGGTGTATTGCCCGCGTCGCCGTTATTCGCGTCATAACTGACCGTGTAGGTGTTCGCCGTCCATTTGGCATAGAAAGTGGAGTTTGACGCGCCGATGGTATAAGGCCAGGCGACGGGAGTCAGCAGGCCGGGGTCGGCATACCAACCGTTAAACGTATAACCTGTCTTCGCGGGGGCGGCCGGTTCGGAAACCGCGTTGCCGTATTCGCCGGTTATCGGGTTGACAGCCGTGCCGCCATTGGCATCAAACGTTATCGTGTAGTCATCGGCTTCATATATAGCGTACAGAGTTACATTGCCGTCGGGCACCGTGCATTCGGTCAGGGCGGTTGTCGCGTAAGCCGTCGTGTTCCAGCCGAGGAAAGTGTACCCGGTCTTCGAGAAGCCCGTCGTCGGCAAAGCGACGGAAGTTCCGTAAGGCTGTGTCACCGGCGGGGTGAAGCCCGTGCCGCCGTTGGCGTCAAAACTGACCGTGTACTGGTTAATCACATAAATCGCGTACAGCGTGGAATCTCCGAGCGGAACGGTATAGCTGCTCAGCGCCGTCGTGGCGCCGGCCGTCGTGTTCCAGCCCAAAAGAGTGTAGCCGGTCTTTGCAAAGCCCATTGGCAGGGTTACAGTCGAGCCGTATGCCTGCGTGACACTCGACGGCGAACCCGTTCCACCGTTGCCGTTAAACGACACCGTGTAGCTGTTGACAGACCACTGCGCCGTATATGTGGCGTTGGCCGCCCCCACGGATGAGGGAACCGCCGGTTGCCAACCGGTCAGCGTGCAACCGGTTTTTGTGACCGCCGGAGCGGACAGCGCCGCGCCGTAAAGCATCGGTGCGGAGTAACCGCCCGTGCCGCCGCTGGCGTCGAACGTGATTTGATAGGTGTTCACCGACCAAACCGCGTAGAAGTTCACGGTACCGCCAGGCGCGGTCGTCAGGTTCTGGACGCTCTGGCCGTTCGTATAGCTTGGCGATGAGGCGCTTTGAACAGTAGACCAGCCCAAAAAGCTATGACCTGTTCTGGTAAAGCCGTTTAATGTCAGATTAGAGGCCAAATCATATGTGTGCAGCGAATTGGCCGTTGTTCCGCCTGTGCTCCCGTTGCCGCCGTAAATGACCGTATAGTTGTTGGGGGTCCACTTGGCATAGAGCGTGACGGTTACGCCGTCCGTGGCCGTCAGGTTGGTTACGCTTTGGCCGTTGGTGTAAACGGCGGGGCCTGCCGAGGACACCGCCCAGCCCGCAAACGAATACCCTGTTTTATAAAAGCCGTTGGCGGTCAGCGCTTTTGCCGTATCGTATGTATGCGATGAACTCGCGGTCGTTCCGCCAACCGCGTCGTTGCCGTCATACATGACAGTATAGGTATTCGGTGTCCACTTCGCGTAGAGCGTCACATTGCTTGTTCCCATGGTGTAGGTTGCTTCGTTCGCGTACGCGACCGCGCCGCTCGATGACGTTGCCCAGCCGGCAAATTTATAGCCGGTCTTGTAAAAACCGTTGGGCGTCAATGTGTCGGAGGTTCCCCAAACAAGGTTCATGCCTTCCGTGGAGCCGCCGGTCGCTCCGTTTCCGTTAAAGGTGATGGTATGGTTGTTTGTCTGGAACCAACTCACATTTTGCGTAACCGAGGTTCCGGAATCAAAGCTTTTTTCATCGGGGTCAAAATTCCAGATAAGCTGTTCGGTTCCGCCGGCCGGCGTGTAAAACACCTGCACCTGCGCGCAGCCCCATTGGTCATCCCCCGAAGGCAGAATAATCTGCAAACTTCGTATTTGATTGGTCGTCGGCACAATCGGCGTTATGTTGCCGTTGGCCCCTCCCGTGTTCACGCCGACCAAAGGTGCCGACTGGTACAGCATCGTTCCCGTGGCGTTATCCCCCGAATAAATCCGAAGGTACACATTGTCATAGGTTCCGTTATCAACGCCGTATTCCGTGCCATTGTCCGTGGTGGCGGCGTAAACCCTCCACTGGCCGGATGGGATGGACGGATCAACGGGCGGCGCGTTGAGGTCGCTTTCGTCAACAAACTCGGATGCGTAGGTACCGCCGGCGTCAAGCGTGTAGATGCTCACGCCGGGGTTGTCGTCGTTATAATCAATAAGGCCGAGGGTGCTGTAAAGCCCCGTGGATTCGCCGTAGCCAAGATCGATGCCGTCGCTCGTCGTCATGACAAACTCGTTGAGGTGGTCGTGGCCGAAATACGCGCCCAATAAATTGCCGTAAGCCACCCAGGATTCATAAAGGGTCTTGCTGCCGTAGGTTGAGGATGACCGGTGAGCGGCCGATTCGTACAAGGACTGGTTTGGGGGACAAGGCGCCTCGCAATATATGTCCGATAACACAGTGGATGAACTGCGGGCCCAATTGATTTTTGCCGGGTCAAGCGACCAGGAATTGCCGCTGAAGGGAGAACCTTTGCCGGTAAATGATACGCCGGTCGTCGATGTCGTCATCGTTCTGGTATAGATATCCGGAACGATAACGTGCTGGAACCACAGAGACGGAACGTCGGGATAGGTTTGGCTGCGCTGTATGTAATAGTCAATCTGGTTTGTATAACAGCAGTCGTACGAGCCGGAGGACGGGTCGCTGCCGGAGTCCATCACATAAACCTGAAACGCCGGTGTTCCGGAAGTCTGGCCATACGGATAAATCGGAATAGCGCCGCTGCCGACACCGCTGAGGGCTGCGACGTCGTGGTCGACGAAATTATTGCCGCCGACCGATTTGTAATAATTGTATTGGTCCGTTTTGCTTGGGGCTCCGGAGCCTTCGTCATCGTGGTTGCCGAACGTGACGGCGAATTTTGTGTTTGTGTTCAGCAAGGGGGCGAGAAAGCCGTTGACCGAACTTCGAAAGTTGGCATTGGAACTGATTGTTTCAATGACATTGTCGCCGGTGAACACGACAAGGTCGGGGCTGTAGCGCTGTATTGCCTTCGTCAGAACTTGAATAACACGCGATTCGACGCTTTGGTCGTCCTGTATATCCGCCACCTGCATCACGGTGAACTTTCCGTTTTGGTCAAACTGCAACGCGCCCGTGAACGACGCGAACGAGATGATGTTCGATAAGGGCAATATTGACGCAAGCAAAGCCAGCGCCAAAACCAGACCGGTGACTCGTTTTTTTATGGACATAAAAACCCTCCGGAGCTTTCTGTTTTATCATAATTTGCATAGGTACACTTGTAACCAATTCTATAATATACGGCGGCTTTTCAAGTATGTTTAAAAATAGGAAATTTTGCTGTTTTTTTTCTCAATTTTTTTAGTATCGTAATTTTGTTATAAAAAAGATACCCGCCGCGGCGGGTATCCCGATTGGATTTTTTTGCGTTATTTCCTTTTGCTTTCGTCGCCGCTCTTGCCGTAACCGTAGCCGTAGCCCTTGCCGTAGCCGCCGTAGCCGTAGCCTTTGCTGCCGTAGCCGTATTTGTAGCCGTAGCCGCGGCGCTTGTAGCCGTATTTATAACCGTATTTCCGGTAATATGTCCGGTTGCCGTAGCTGTCGGACTTGACGCTGTTGAACACAGTACCGAGTATTTTCGCGTCAACGCTGTCAAGGGTCTGTTTGGCGAACTGGGCAGACTCGATGACGGTTCTGCCGTAACTGACAACCCAAATGATGCCGTCCAAATATTTCGACAGGACCGCCGTGTCGGCGACGAGGCCGACGGGAGGCGTATCAAAAATAATGTAATCGTAGGAATCCGAGACGCTGTCGATAAAGTCGGCCATCTGCTGGGAACCGAGGAGTTCCGCGGGGTTTTTGGGTATGGCGCCGCAGGTGACGACATCGAGCGTGTCGTGGTTCTCGATGTTGTTGACGACAAAACGGAACTCATCCTCGCCGGCGAGAACAGTTGTGAGGCCTGGCGTTTCGGGGAGCGAAAGCATTTTATGGATTTTCGGTTTTCTCAGGTCACCGTCAATGAGCAGAACCTTCGCCCCGGTTTCGGCGATGGTGATGGCGAGGTTGACCGAAATGGTCGTCTTGCCTTCAAACGGGCCGGAGCTCGTTACGCAAATCTTTTTTGTCTTGCCGCCGATGCCCGCGTATTGAATTTTAGTCCGCAAAACCTTAAACGCTTCTTTGTAATCGAACGGCGCGTCGTCGACAAGGTTGACGGCTTTGCCGGTTTGAAGCTCCGGCAGGCTGGTTATGACCGGAAGGTCGAGGCCGTTGCGGATATCTTCTTCGGTCTTAAAGGTGTTGTCGAAGAAATCTTTAATAAAGACGATGATAAGGGAAGCTATCAGGCCGAGCATAACCCCAAGCAGGCCGAACTGCCAGACCACCGGTTTCACCGGACTTCCCGGCATCTTGGCGGTATCAATAACTTCCGCGCTGCCGGCTTTGATGATACGAATAATCGTTTCGGGGGAAACTTCCAATATCGCGTTGGCGACATCCATGGCGAATTCCGGGTCCTTATGCTGAACGGTTATACGCAGGACCTCGGTTTCACCGATGCCGGCGACACTGATGTACGACTTGAGCTCGGCGACGCTGACATTCCCCTTCAGCCGGCCTTTTGCCTCGAGTTCATCCCTGACCAGCTGCACATTGGTGTCACTGGTCATGATGATGCCATAGGATTTCACCAACTTTTGCGTCAGCAGTATGTCGTTGTAACTGTACTGGTTCTGTTCGGAGACCTGATACTGGCTTTTGTTGACGATCATCGTCGCCTGGGCCTGATATATTTCCGTCATACCTATACTGCTGTAAACATACAGCGCGATACCGCCGATCACGGTTAAAACGGCTATGAGCAGCCAGTTTTTCATCAATAAGGCGATAATTCTTCTAATGTCCATAAACTACCTCTGCTGTCAGTATTCCGTTACAGTGAAACGGTATAACATTATAATTGTACACACGCAACGCCTTTATTGCAAGATGTTTTTTCGTTTGCCTGCCCGATAACGGCATTTTACTTTCTCCAAACCATTCTGTTAACGATACCGGTATAGCTTTGAATTATCTTAACCACTTTGACGCTTACGTTTTCGTCAGCATAATCCGGAACGGTCAGGCCGGTGTCTCCGTTGCCGTGCATCGCGACGGCCAAATCCACAGCCTGCAGCACCTGTTCGGATGTAATGCTGCCGATGATGAAGTTGCCTTTGTCGAGCGATTCCGGGCGCTCGGTGCTTGTCCGCACGGAAACGGCGGGGAACTTGAAATATGAGGCCTCTTCGGGAATGGTGCCGCTGTCGGAAACAACGCAAAAGGCGTTCATCTGCAGGCAGTTGTAATCGGAAAAGCCGAACGGCTCCAGGCTGCAGACGAGCGGATGAAACCGAAAGTCCCTGAGTTTGATGAATTTCGCGCTTCTCGGGTGGGTGCTGTAAATAATGGGCATGCCGTAGGTTTCCGCCATGGCGTTGACGGCGTTCATCAGCGCCAGAAAGTTGTTTTCAATGTCGATGTTTTCTTCCC
>DAITOC010000021.1:0-16856 GCA_036834305.1 Clostridiales bacterium | reverse complement strand
CAGAACCATGAGCTGACCGGGGAAAACGGCGATATCATCGCGTTGGTCAACGAGATTCTCCTGCATGACGGCATCAAAGATGTGCGTTCCCGAACCGGACCGTTTTCCGCAATTCGGCACGGGGAAATAAAAAACCATATGACGGCAAAAGGCCTTCTTTAACCGGAGGGTCTTTTTTTTATTGACATTTCTGTTTTGAGCCTCTATAATATGAAATTGGTTTTCATTTTCATATTCCGATTGTATGAAGCGCAGGGAAACGGACAATGCTTTCATTGATAAAGGAGACGTCCCCATGGGGTATAACACGCAGCAGCGGGAACTCATCTTAGGGCTGCTGAAAGAAAACGCCGGCCGGCACCTGACGGCGGAAGAAATCGAAACCATGACGCGCCGCGGCGGCAAGCCTGTCGGCAAATCGACGGTTTACCGCTACCTCGACAAACTCGTTTCCCAAGGCGCTGTCCGCAAATACATCGCCGAAGAGGGCAAAAGCGCCTGCTACCAATACACGGGCGCCGCGCCTTGCAAAAACCACTATCACCTGAAGTGCTCGGCCTGCGGCCGTCTGCTGCATGTGGAATGTGAGTTCCTCGATGAAGTCGGCGCGCATGTGCTCGAGCACCACGGGTTTGTTTTAAGTGAAGAAAAAACAATTCTTTACGGTTTGTGCCGCGAATGCGTTGAGGGCCGCGGACAGGGAGGAACCCATGATTAGAAAAAGATTGGCAGCCGCGGCGGCGCTGCTGCTCGGCGTTATGTTCGCGTTAAGCGGCTGCGCGGGCGATCAGCCGGAAGACGACTCGGGTAAACTCAAGGTCGTTTGCACCCTGTTTCCGCAATACGATTTCACGCGGGAAATCGCGGGGGATCTCGTCGACCTGACACTGCTTTTGCCCCCCGGGGTGGAGAGCCATTCCTTCGACCCGTCCGCGAAAGATATCAAGAAGGCCCGCAAATGCGGCCTGTTCATCTATACGGGTGAGAAGATGGAAGCGTGGGCATCGGCGATTATCGACATGGTCGACAAGTCAAAGACCACCGTTCTCGATGTTTCGAAGGGGATTGCCCTTGATCCGGTTCATGAGGACCACGGGGAAAACGGCGGGGAAGAAGGAGAGCATGAACAAGAGCATGAACAAGAGCATGAGCATCCCTTTGACCCGCACATTTGGACAAACCCGCTCAACGCGGTGAAAATGGCTCAGAGCATATCCGCCGAGCTTCGGCGGCTCGACCCGGCCAACGCCGCGGCATACGCGAAAAACGAGCAGGCATTTATCATCAAACTCAACGCCCTCGATGAGGATTTCCGCGCGGCGGCCGCCGGCGGCAAACGCAAAACCATCGTGTTCGCCGACAAGTTCGCGCTGCATTATTTTGTCAAGGAATACGGCTTGGGGTACCTCGCGGCCTTCGACTCCTGCTCGACGGAAACGGAGCCGAGCGCGGAGGTCATGGCGCGCATTATGAAGACCGTAAAGACGAAACAAATCCCGGTCGTCTTTTACGCGGAACTCACCGACCCGAAAACCGCCCGGGTTGTCTCGGCGGAAACGGGCGCGAAAATCCGTTTATTCCATTCCTGCCACAATGTCTCCGCCGACGAATTCAAACAGGGTGAGGGCTACCTGACACTGATGGAAAAAAACCTTGCCTGTCTGCGGGAGGCGCTGGGCTGATGGCAAAACTCCTGATATCCTGCAAAGAGCTCTCCATGAGCTATGAAAACCGCGCCGCGCTCGAGGATGTCAACTTCGATGTGTACGAGGGGGACTATGTCTGCATTGTCGGCGAAAACGGTTCGGGCAAAAGCACGCTGCTCAAAGGCATCCTCGGGCTGATGCCCGCGCGAGGCGGCGGCATTACCGTCAACGCCGGCTTGCGAAAAAACGGCATCGGCTATTTGCCGCAGCAGACGCAGGCCCAAAAGGATTTTCCCGCCTCGGTGTTTGAAGTGGTGCTTTCGGGGTGCCGGGCTAAAAGAGGGCTGCGCCCGTTTTACACAAAGGCGGAAAAGGAACTCGCGCGGCAGAATATGGACACGCTTCATGTCCGCGGTATCGGCCGCCGCTCGTTCCGGGAACTTTCCGGCGGGCAGCAACAGCGCGTGCTGCTGGCCAGGGCGCTGTGCGCGGGCGGCTCCCTGCTGCTGCTCGACGAACCGGGCGCGGGCCTCGACCCGCTCGTGTCAGCCGAACTGTACTCCGTCATCAGCCGCCTTCACGCCGACCGGGGCGTCACCGTCATCATGGTGACGCACGATGTACGAGGCGCCCTCAAACACGCGAATAAGATTTTGCATCTCGACGCCGGCGTCGAGTTTTTCGGCACAACCGCCGACTATTTGGCGAGCGCCGTTGGCAAGCGGTTCACCGGGGGTGATTGGCACGCTTAACCTGTTAAGAGACTTCTTTGAATTGGATTTTATCACGCGGGCTGTCGCCGTCGG
Source organism: Clostridiales bacterium (assembly GCA_036834305.1). Lineage (GTDB taxonomy): Bacteria > Bacillota > Clostridia > Oscillospirales > Acutalibacteraceae > UBA1447. The sequence goes on along the minus strand of DAITOC010000021.1, from coordinate 14,404 downwards.
CCTGCCGGTTTCCGTTTGCGCGGCGCTGCTGGGTGTGCCGCTGGTTCTTAAACGGTTTTCGATGATCGGGGACGGGCTTTCCCACGTCGGCTTCGGCTCGCTTTGCGTCGCGCTGGTGATGAACGCTTCACCGCTGCGCGTGTCGGTGCCGGTGGTGATGCTCGCCGCGTTTTTCCTGTTGCGCCTGAGCGAGTCGGGCAAAATCAAAGGGGACGCCGCTATTGCCGTCATATCGAGCAGTTCGCTGGCTATCGGCGTGCTGGTTGTGTCGCTGTCGGGCGGGATGAATATGGACGTCTATTCCTATTTGTTCGGCAGCGTTTTGGCCATGAGTCGAGGCGACGTGCGGTTGGGGCTCGCGCTTTCGGCCGCCGTGCTGTTTCTTTTCGCCTTCTTCTACCATAAAATTTTCGCCGTCACCTTTGACGAGAGTTTCGCGAAGGCTTCGGGCACCAAAGCCGGCGTTTATAACACACTGCTCGCGTTGCTGACCGCCGTGACCATCGTCGTCGGCATGCGGATTATGGGGGCCATGCTGATTTCGAGTTTGATCATCTTTCCGGCTCTGACCTCCATGCGCGTCTGCCGGAGTTTCCGAAGCGTCGTCATTACCTCGGCGATTGTCTCCGCGGTCTGCTTTTTTATCGGGCTTTTAATATCGTTTGAATTTTCGACGCCCGCCGGCGCGAGCGTCGTGGCGGTGAACCTGCTCGTGTTTTTGCTGTTCACCGCGGCGGGAAAAATCAAACGAAAGGCGCTATAGGCGGCAACGATAACACGGCCCCGGTATCCGCGCGATGCCGGGGCGTATTCTATAAAAAGCTTGTGTTTGAGGATAAAACGGCGTATACTGATACAAACTGATACCAAAAACTATCAATGGGTGATAAAATGGATACCGCGCTGTTTGCGAGCATGTTAAGCGACAAGGACGCTTACGACCTGAAAAAACTCGGCTATAAATACCCGAAGGCCGGTATAGCCGATTATGTCGCTTTGTTAAAAAAAGGTATTTATCGGGATATTCCGCTTCACGATTTCGACGGTAACGGGCTTGTCTATATGAGCACCGTAAAGCCGCCGGTCACCGCCGCAGTCAAACGGCTGATGAAAAACCGGGATGCCGGCGGAACCTTCGGGATAAACGCCATGGAAAAGGAGATCGCCGGCACCTTCACGATTGAGAGCATTGACTTTACAAGAGAAAGCGTCAGAAAAATTATGAGGGGCTACGCGCCGGCTGACGAAAGCGAAAACCGCATTTTCGGGATGAAAAAGGGATTGGAATTCATCGCGGACAAGCAAACGGCAATCACCGAAGACACGATTCACACACTTTACCGGACGGCTATCGGGGAGTATCTCGACGAGGACGACCGGTTGCAGCCCGGCCGGCTCTACCGGCACGGCGAAGTATTCGTCGTCGGCGAGGCGGTCGAACACAGCGGCCTGCCGTACGAGAAGCTCCCGGCTTATATGGCCGCGCTTGTTGACTATATCAACACCGAGGACGATACGGACGAACTCTTAAAGGGAGCGGTTATACACTTCTATCTTTCCTACCTGCACCCGTACTTTGACGGCAACGGCCGAATGGCCAGGCTCCTGCAGCTGTGGTACTTCGTCAGGCGGGGCTTCCCGGGTTCGATGTTCGTACCGTTTTCCGGTTTCGTCGAGCGTTCGCGCAAACAGTATTACAACGCGTTCACGCTCATTGAGCAGAATAAAAAAATAAGCGACGTTCTCGATGTAACGCCGTTTCTGGATTATTTCACGCGGTATGTCTACAACAAAATACCGGCCGAAGCGCCGGGCACGCCGGCGGCGGAAGATTATGAAAACGCGCTGAAAAACGGTTCGGTTACCCAAAAAGAAACCGAACTGTGGCGGTTTGTTCTGTCGTTTTACGGCACCGGCGAGTTTTCCACCAAGCAGTTGGAGAAGGAGTTTCAAAACGCGGCGTACGCGACAATCCGCGGCTTTGTCTTGAAATTTGAAAAACTCGGGCTGCTTCACGCGCAAAAATACGGCAGCCGGGTGAAGTATTCGGTGAAATAGCGGCGGGGTCTACGCCATTTCCCGAATCGCCCGCAGGACCCTCGCGATGGGAAAGCCCATGACGTTGAAATAGTCGCCGGTGATGCCGCGGACAAGCGCGCATCCGATGCCCTGAATACCGTAGGCGCCCGCTTTGTCCATCGGTTCGCCGGTTTCGACATACTCTTCGATTTCCGTCTCCGTCAGCGGGTAGAACTCCACGTTCGTGGCCTCGGAAAAACAACTCTCCGCTCCGTCTTTGATAATGCAGACGCCGGTATAAACCGTGTGCTCCCGGCCGGAAAGTTTTTTGAGCATCGCGACGGCGTCGGCTTTGTCCTTCGGCTTGCCGAGAATTTCGCCGTCGAGGACGACGATGGTGTCCGCCCCGACGACGCAGTCGTCCGGGTAGGTTTTCGCCACATCCCCGGCTTTGACGCGGGCGGCCTGCGCCGCCGCCTCACCGGGCGGCAGGGCCGGGTCGAGGCGCTCCTCGGCTTGGGACACCGCCGTTTTGAATTCCACCCCGGCCGTTGTTAAAATGTCCTTCCGCCTCGGGGAGGCGGACGCGAGAACGATCAAACCGATTCCCTCCCGATTTCGCCGTTCTGAAGCAAAAGGCACAGCTTCAGGACGGCCGTCTGCGTTTTGCCGTCGGGAATTTCATTGTTGAGGACCATCTCCATCGCCCGACCGAGCGGGATTTTTTCAACATTGAGAAACTCGTCCTCATCCAGGTTTTGCTGTGTGAAGCTCAAGCCCTCCGCGGCGTACAGGTGAATAACCTCGGCGCAGTAGCCCGGTGAGGGATAAAATATGCCGAGGCTGTGAAACGACGAAGCCGCCGCGCCGGTTTCCTCAAGCAGTTCGCGCCGGCCCGCCTCGAGGGGGTCCTCGCCCGGCTCGAGTTTGCCCGCCGGGAGCTCAAGCACCGTTTCTTTATACGGGTAGCGGAACTGCCGCACGAACAACAGCGAGCCGTCGGGCGTCAGGGGTGCTATCGCCACCGCGCCGGCGTGGCTGACGACCTCCCGGACGCAAACCTGCCCGCCGGGCAGCTCTGCCTTGTCCACGAGAAGTGTGACAACCCTTCCCTTGTACACAATCCGGCTTTCCAAAGTTTTTTCAAAAAGCTCCATAAAACCCTCCGTTTGGCCGGGCCCGCGGTGTATTAACGGCCAAACCCTCTGAATATGTTTATTACTATGACAACAACCGTTTTGGAGTGATCGCATGGAAACCATTTCCCGCCCTCAACTGTTGGACTATGAGGCCTGCCGCTCCGTTATTTACCGCATAAAGAGGAACTATCCGTTCGTCGGCTGCCAAGCCGTCGGCCGAAGCCTGACGGGCCGCGCGCTGTTCGGGCTCTCCCTTGGCCAAGCTGCCTGGCCGGTTTTGTTCGCGGCTGGCTTCCACGGCCAGGAATGGATGACCTCGCTTATCGCGTTGCGTTTTTTTGAACGGCTTTGCGCGAGCGTTGTGAAAAAAGCGGAAATCGGTTCCATCAACGCGGCCGGGGCTCTTGCCGGCCGGGAACTCATCGTCGTGCCCTGCGTCAACCCCGACGGGGCCCAAATCGCCATTCGCGGTTTAGCGGGCGCCGGCTGCTGCGGCAGCGTGGTGCAAAAAATCAGCGGCGGCGACCTTTCCGGCTGGAACGCGAACGCGAGAGGCGTTGACATCAACCACAACTTTGACGCCGGTTGGGATACTCTGCAGCGCTTGGAACGCGAGGCGGGCATCACGGGGCCCGCGCCCCGCCAATACGGCGGAACCTCGCCGGAAAGCGAGCCGGAGACAAAAGCCATTACCAGGCTTTGCCGCATACGCCGGCCGCGCCACGCTATCGCGTTTCACAGCCAGGGGGAGGAAATCTACTGGCAGTACGGCGAAAACAATCCGCCGGGTGCCGAGGAAATGGCAAAAGTCTTCGCGGCGACAAGCGGCTACACGCTCATCGAAAACGACGGCCTGGCCTCGCACGGAGGGTTTAAAGACTGGTTTATCGAGGAATTCAACCGCCCGGCGTTTACGTTTGAAATCGGCAAAGGAAAGAACCCTCTGCCGTTGGGCGACTTTGAAAACATCTATGCCGCGCTGGAAAAGACCCTCGTCTTGGCGGCGATATGGTGACCGTTCCTCCGGTGAAAGACACAGGCAGGCAAAAAGCCTGCCTGTGTTCGTTATTCCATGCTGAAAGGACGGGGCTCAATCGTCGTCTTCTTCACAGTCTTCGCAGTCGCAGTCAAAATCAAAATCGAGAGTTTCACCGCAGTTGGGGCAGTTGATGCTGCCTTCGTCAAGAATACCCGCGTCGACACAAATGATTTCGCCGCAGTTGGGGCATTTGACATCGCAATAGTCTTCATCGTCGTAAAAGTCCTCGTCGTCGAGTTCCTCATACACATAGCTTTCAAGGTCGTCAAGGTCCTCGTCAACGGCGTCAACCTGTTCGCTGACGACGGCGACGCTGTCCTCCAGGTCGGCAACCGACAAAGAGAGGTCGTCGAGCAAATCCATCATCGCGTTGAGTATTTTGGTCTCGGGCTTGGCGGGGTCGAGATTGAGGCCTTCGGCCAAACCTTTCAAGTACGCGGCTTTCTCGGTAACAGTCATCTTTTAATCCTCCGTTTTGTATTTTATGCCCGGCTGAGATAATCGCCCGTGCGGGTGTCGACGATAATCGTTTCACCCTCGTCAATAAACAGCGGCACTTTAATCGTCGCGCCCGTCTCAAGCGTCGCGGGCTTCGTCGCGTTGGTGGCCGTGTCGCCCTTGAAACCGGGGTCGGTCTTCGTTATTTGCAGCGTGACGGTCGTCGGCGGCTCAACGCCGAAAACATTGCCTTTGTAAGATAGCACCTTGCAGGCGGTGTTTTCTTTGACAAACTTAAAATTGTCCGGCAGCAGCCCCGCGTTAATGGGAACGAGTTCATAGCTTTCCGGGTCCATGAAATAATACAAATCGCCGTCGCTGTAGGAATATTCCATATCCCTTCGCTCGATATACGCGGCCGGGAATTTATCGTTCGGGTTGAACGTTCGCTCGACAACCGAGCCCGCGATGATGTTGCGGATTTTTGTGCGCACAAACGCCGCGCCCTTGCCCGGTTTGACATGCTGGAACTCGATGATTTGATAAACGTTGCCTTCCATCTCAAAGGTGACGCCGTTTCTGAAGTCGCCGGCCGATACCATAGTATTATTCCTCCGTCGTTTCGATCTTACACAGTCATTTTATACCATGACCGGTCATTTATCAAGTGTTATTTTAACCGCGAATTATCGGTTCATGTTTCGTATTTTTTATCCCGTTAGATCACCAGAAAATCTTTCGCGCTGCGCGTTAAATTTTCGCACCCGCCGGCGGTGATAAGCGCCATGTCCTCGATTCGAACACCGAACACGCCGGGAATATAGATGCCCGGCTCAACCGTCACGACGCTGCCCTGCGCGAGGGCGCCCTCTCCGCGAGGGGAAAGGGTTGGCTCCTCGTGAATTTCAAGGCCGACGCCGTGGCCCGTTCCATGGCCGAAAAAGGCGCCGTAGCCCGCCGCGGCGATGACATCCCTGGCGGCTTTGTCCGCGTCTTTGCAGGCAAGGCCCGGCGCGAGCGCGTTGAGGCAGGCTGTTTGCGCCTCCAGAACGGTTTGGTATACCTTGGCCTGCCTGCCGTCGGCGCAGCCCAGCGCCACGGTGCGGGTCATATCGCTGCGGCAGCCGCCGGTTTCGGCGCCGAAATCCATCGTGATGAAGTCCCCTCTCTCAAAGGCCCTGTCCGACGCGACCCAGTGCGGCACCGAGGAATTCGGGCCGCCGGCCACGATGGTTTGGAAAGATACCGCGTCCGCGCCGTTTTTCAGCATGAAAAAGTCAAGCTCCAACGCTGTTTCGCGCTCGGTCACGCCTTCTTTAATGAAGCCCAAAATGTGGTCGAACGCTTTTTCGGCGATACGCTGCGCGGCTTTGACAAGGGCGATTTCCTCCTCGCTTTTAACGGCGCGCAGGCCGTCGATGCTTTTGTCAAGGGAGCCGTCGTCGACGATTTCAACGCCGCCGAGGTATTTCGCGAAACGGCGCGCCTGCGCGCAGGAAAGCCGTTCGCTTTCCAAGGCCAGGCGCCGGCATCCGAATCGGCGGGCGATTTCGGGCAGCTGTTCCTCGAGGTTTTTCAGTTCCGTGACTTCACAGCAGTCCACACGGTCTCTTGCCGCCTCGATATAGCGGCTGTCGGTCAGGAAGACGCTGCCTTTCTTTGTGGCGACGAGCAGCCCCGCGCTTGAAGAAAAGCCGGTAAAATACCGCCTGTTGACCGCGGAATCAATCAGCGCCCCGTCGAGCCCGGCGGGAAAGGCCTCCGCAAGCAACTCCAAATTCATCCTATCACCGTTTTCCCATAAAAAAGAAAAAGCGGGCAAACGCCCGCCTTTGCTTATTTCTTAAACTTACGCTTGCGAGCCGCTTCGGACTTTTTCTTTCTTTTCACCGAGGGCTTCTCGTAGTGCTCCCTTTTGCGAACTTCCTGAATGACGCCGTCCCTTGAAGTCTGCTTCTTAAAACGCCTGAGAGCGCTGTCAAGGGATTCGTTATCCTTCACTTTTACCTGACTCAATGTTATTCCCTCCCTCCGCTTTGGCAGGGGCAGATTTGCGCGTGTTTGAATTATACAACAGCCGCTTCGGTTTTGTCAACCTGCAAAATATTTCAGGGGGACCGGCTCGTGTCAGGAGACGGGCGACGACACAGCCGTAAACGTGGCGGCGAAACACTCATAGGAAGTTCCGTCGAAATTTTTATTGAGCCCTTTGAAGTCGAAATCGTTCGATTTCGTGCCGCCGACGACAAAGATTGTTTTTCCGTCCCGCGAAGTGGCCGCTCTGGGCAGGTCGTCCGCGGAGCCCGCGATGGGCCGCATCACCATGAGTTCGCCTTGTTCGCTGATAAGCGCGAGGAAGCCGTCCTGTTCACCCTTGTTGCCGATCGCGGCGAAATCCCGGTTCTTCGACTCGGTCGCGCCGACCACCGCGTAGCCGCCGGTAATCGGCTCAATGCCGGAAATCCGGTCGTTGAGGAAGCCGGCGATCGACTTCACCCAGCCGATGGTGCCGTTCTTGTTATACTTCACCAAAAAACCGTCGTACCCGCCGGCGTTGTGGTAAGGGTCGAAGCTGCCGTCGGACTTCGCGTCGATGTTGAACCGGCCGCCGATGACACAACCGCCGTCCGGCGAGGGCGCGACGAAGGTCATTTCGTCGTCGCCGCTGCCGGAAAACGAGTTAACCCATTGAAAGGTTCCGTTTTTATCGTATTTGACGATGACGGTGTCCGCTTCGCCGCGGCCCGCGATCGAAGCGAAATCCCCGTCGTCCGAATTGGTCACATAGGCGGCGAAAATATCGCCGGCGGCGTTGACGGCCAGGCCTTCCACATCGTTGTGCTTGCTGCCGCCCATCGCCCGTTTCCAGCGCACATTGCCGTCGGCGTCGTATTTGATAAGGACGGCTTTAATCATGTTGTCTTTCAGGCCCTCGAAGTCGCCGTCGGAGGATTCCGCCTTGCCGCCGGCGATGAAGCCGCCGTCCGGTGTCGCGGTGACGGAGCTGAAATACTCATATTTGGTGCCGCCCACCACTTTGTGCCATTGCTTTTCGCCTTTGGCGTTGTATTTGACGAGCAGCATCTCGATTTTCCGCCCCTCCTTGACCCCGAGGTCGGAAGACTGCGTCTGCCCCGCGGCGATAAAACTGCCGTCGGCGAGCTGCGTGAACGAGGCGAAAGTGACGGAATTGTCGCCGCCGAGGAAGGATTTCCATTCGACCTCCCCTTTGGCGTTGTATTTGACGATCATGCTTTTGGTGCCTATCCAGCCCTCGTCGGCCTCCGCGCAGTCGCCGTTGGCGGCGGCGTAAAGCCCCACAGCGGCAAACCCGCCGTCGGCCGTCGCCTTCACGCGGGCAAACATATCGTTGCCCGTGCTGCCGAAGGTTTTTATAAATCCCGGGGTTATGCCGGACAGTTTTGTTTTCACGGGGACGGGCTTCTGCGTTTCGTAAACCTCGGTGACCGTGACGCCGGTGTTGCCGTCTTTGATTTTGACGCCGTCGTCGGTCACGTCGACGATGAACCCCTCGTCTTTAAACGCGTCTTTAATCTGCTGTTTCTGCTCATCGGTCAGTTTTTTAAAGTCGCCGTCCCATTTCACATCCTTACCCAACGCGTCGCGGATGATTTTATCCTGCTTGGCGGCGGTGGGCGGCGCTTTGGTCGTGCCCGCGGTCGGCAGCGGGTTTTTCCACACATCGTCGACGGGGGCCATGGTTTCGAGGGTCGTTCCCTCCTTGCCGCCGTTGCCGCCGCAGGCCGGCAGAGAAACCGCCGCCAGCGTCAATACCGTTATCCATATTAAAAACTTTCTCGGTTTGCTTTTCATACACAGCGCTCCTTACCTTTTGGTGATTTTATTATAGCATGGGTTGCCGTCAAGTACAATAAACGAAATTTCACCGGCTTTATAAAAACGGAGCTGCCCCCGTTTCGGGCAGCTCCGATTATTAATACCGGCCGGTTACCAGATAAAGCTGACCTCTGTGCCGTCCGCAGAGTAAGTGATTCCTTCGGCGGTCATCTTGTCAAGGGCTTGCGTGAACTCATCCCTCATCGAGACATCCGGAAAAACGATGGAAGCGTTCATTGTCAACTCCTCGGGCTGGCAATAATCCCGAAACACGAAGCCGGTGAGCCACCAACAGGTCGTAAACGGCCTCGAAAAAACCGGCTTATCGCCTTTGTGCACGCGGGATTAGACCGCGAAACCTGTCATAAATTAAATGACTGTTATATAAATAACAGTCAAATACAATTCTTATTCCTATTTGTTTTATTAATTTTTATTCAGGGCTTTTTTACTTGTAAAGTTGATGCCGGCTTTGCGCGCCTGCCGGTGCTGAAACCGCCTCTCGACGCGGTAAAGCCGGCCGTCCTTGCGAAATCGGGCGCCCGTTTGTTTAAAAGTGAACGCGACGCCCGCGCGGACGCATTGCGCGCGCAAATCGAGCACCCAGTCATAGTCGCATACGCGCGCGAACGGGCCGGACTCACCGCCCGCGACCACCTCTTCAATGGACTCATTTAAGAACGGCGACAGGTCGACCGGGCCGAGAAGCGGCTCGCAGATAATGATTTTGTGTTTTATGGGCGCTTCGAGGTATATCGGAAGGCGGTAATCCGCCCGGTCCTGGTTTTCCGTCGTGCAGCAGACGGCGACATGGTCCCAGCCGCCGCCCCAATCCTCCGGCACGCATTGCGCGAAGCGGTGGATGCGTTTGGTAATCATCAAAAAGCGCAGGTCGCGCCGAAGGCGGATCATATCCCAGGCTTCGCAGCGCCATTCGTCGGCGTCCTCGAGAAAAAAGTCCGAGGTGAAACAGGTGTAGACGACGCCTCCGTCCGGGCTGAGTTTGTATTCCCCGGCGCGGTTGCGCTTTAGCGGCAGGCCGAAGTCCCCGGTTTTATAAACGCGGGAACTGTCGCGCTCATAGCGCGCGTCGGACCGGTAGACATAGCAGTTCGCGCAGCCCTCGCTGAGTTTGCGGCAGCCGTGCCAGGGGTTCCATAGGGCCATGCTTATCCTTCCTTCAGCGCTTCGGCGATGACGGCGTATTCCTTAATCAGGGCGGCCATATCAAACCGGCCTTGGTTCGCGGGGCTCGTCGACGGCAGCGCGACGGGTTCGATTCGCGTCGACGGCAGGCAGTGTTTCCGGTAAAGCGCCGTCGCCTTGCCGCCGGTCGTAAACACCGACCGGACCCGGGAGCGTTTCAGAATGATGTTCAGGTCGTTGGCGACGGGCTGCCGGATGCTCCCGTCGCTTGCCCCTTTGATCTCACAGCTTCGCAGCACATCCCACATGGCGATTCGGTGCTTCAAGAGCAGGGCTTTCCTCTGCGCGTTGTCGAGAGGCAGGGGTTCCCCGAGGACGGTGGCCAATACCGGCCAGAAGCGGTTTTGCGGATGGGTGTAGAAAAAGCCGTTCTCCCTCGATTTCGGGGACGGCATCGTGCCGAGAATCAGGACTTTTGAGTCCGTGTCGAAGACGGGCTCGATGGGGTGGTTGATTATCATACGGACCCTCCCGGCAAGCCGTTATCGGCTTTTTTTGACGGTCTCCATGATATCCCCGAACACCTCGGCAATTTTCGCGGCCGTGCCCGGGCCCATGGAGTTCGTCTCCTCATAATGGTTGCGGCCGTGCCTGTCTTTCGCCCGGTTGAAATACGGCACGTCTTCGTCGAGAAGGAAGTCGTTCGGCGGCAGGACATAGCCGAGTTCGTCGTTGGCCAGGCCGATGATCATCAGTTTATCGTCGCCGGCGATTTGCGTCAGCGGCACGGGGTTGACCTCCGGCCCCAGGCCGGTGGCGGATTCCTCCGCGCTGAGGTAGCCGCCGTAGACGAGTTCCGGGAAAATCTCACACGGAAGCAGCAGCATTTTGAGCGTGTCAATTTCGAGGTATGTCATTTCGGTTTTCAGCGCGAAGCCGAACCTCGCCCAAGAAATGGCGTATTTTTTCGCTTTCAGGATGCCCGCCTTCGCGGCGATCATCAGCACGGAATTATCCGAATCGGCGTAAAACTCCTGCCGGACAGAATTGATGACCGGTGACAGTTTCGTTTCGCCGTCGACCGACAGGGCGTAACCGGCAAGGTTTTTGCCGATTTTTTTTGTGGACTCGATTTTGTATTTGTCGATGATCTCCATAGTGATCATGCCGCCGATGGCGCCGACGCAATAGAAGGTTTCCGCCCCCGTCTTCGCGCGGATTTCATCGCGCATGTAGCCGGGGAAATCGGCGCTGATAAACGAGTTTTCCCCGCCGAGTGATTCGGAGTGGGACGCGAAATTAATCCAATAAATCTCGCGGCTGCCGTCGCTCGGAACGAAGCGCAGGCGAGTGAGCGTTTTGGAAAACACCACGGGCGTGCGGATGTCCTTCTGCATATCGGGAACCTCGACGCTGCCGTGGAACAGGTCGCCGTCGCGTCGGTCCTCATACGCGCGGTTGACCGCGTCCTTTGTGGCGGCGAACACCGTTTTCATAAAGCCCGGGTCCTTGCCCGACAAGGGCAGCGGCCCCCAAAGGCCCATGGTGTCGATACCGGCGTGGTTGTGGGTGCAGAAGATATGGATGGCGCGGCAGCCGGACTGTTTCATAAAGCCGGACAGAGACGCCTTGATGGCGTTCGCGTCCGAATTGAGAAGCCCCACGGCGTCGAGCGACACAAACACCATGCCGCCGCGGCCCGAGTTGTCGTCAAGCCACAGGGCGTGGACATAGGTTTTGTCAAGAATCCCCTTGGCGGGGTTGTTGATGTTATAGCCCGCGATATAATATTTTTTCTTGGTGATGTCGCCGGGCATGATTTCGGCCCTGGCAAAGCCGGCGGTAAACCGGTCCGCTTTCGGCGCGCGTGTTTTATCGAAATCACCGCGCGGCAGGGGCGGCGCTTCCCCTCTTTTCAGTTTGTTATCCCCCGAAAAGGTCAGGTATTTTCTCAACGCTTTTGAAACGAACGTCAACGCTTCCATACGAACCCTCCGTTCTTCATGTATGGTTTCATTATATCACAAACGCTTCATTATACAAGAAGGGCAGAAAAAAACCGCCGCCCGAGAAAAAAGGCGGCGGTGAAGAGAGGCGCTAACGAATCGCCAGGATTTCCTCGGCGATTTCCCGCCCCTTTTCCCGCACCCGGTCGAAATCCATCGCGGCAATGTAGTACTTCTCGAGTTCATCGTGCGTCGCCTTGGCCTGTTTCAGCGCCGCCACCGCCTCATCCAAAAGCTCCTTTTGCGCCTTGCGGCTGAAACTGACGCGGTTGCGCAGGCAGCTCAGGCACTTCGTATCCATGAACCGGCCCGCGTGAATGACCTTCGCGCCTTCGATGCGGTAAGGGTGGTAGCAGTTGCCGGTGAATATGCCGAGTTTTTTCTCCGGCACAATCAAATGCTCCGTCCGGTCGGCGGGCCCCATCGGGCAGCGGCAGCTGATGACATTCAGCCCGTTGCCGATGGCGTAGGCACGCAGCTGCGACAGAAACAGGGACGAGGCGGCGCCGTATTCGTCCTGTATGACGAAAATCCTGTCGCAAAGGCTCACCGCGGTACCGGGGTTGGCGTCGACGCCTATCGGCGTCACCGCGCTTAAAAAACGCCGGCTCTCCCGGCCGATGCCGCCGTTGGGCGAACCGAATTCCCGCGACGCGAACCGGGCGGCGTAGCGCTCGACTTTTTCGGTGAGCACGCAGTTTTTGGTCAGCCGGCAGACATCCCCGCGCAGGGACGCCGCGGCGGCTAAAAAGCGGACGCACTTCCGGTGAGACATCGAGTTTTTCAGGGTAAGGCTGATGATTTCCGGCGCGTGTTCCCGCAAAAGCCCGTCGTTCCAGCACTCTCCGAGGTTGACGATCTTTTCGACGGCCCCCGGAAATTTCGGCTCCATGGTGTGCGGCGCCGTGCCGTCGGCCAGGCAGACCTTCAGCTCCGGGAAAATCACGGCGTCGAGCGAATACGGGTCCGAAGAGCACGGAACCTTTTCCGCCCCGATGCCCTTTTCTTTCAGCTGCCCCGCCACGGCCCTCATCAGGCTCGACTTCCCCGTGCCGGGGCCGCCCTTGATAATGTACGCCCTCCAGCCGTCGCGGGCGTCATACAGCTCGTCAAAAAGCGAATAAAACCCGCTTGGTGTGTTCGCTCCGAAATAGAAGCGGATATCCCTGTCTTCCATGCCGAACCCCCCCGATCCGAACTCCTATATCTAAGTGTATTCAAACATAGCCCGTCAGGTGTTATGCGGGACAGGGGATATTGAAAATATAAACAAAAAAACCGCCCCGGCGCGCGGCCGGAGCGGCTCGGACTTCCCGTATTGCGTTGCGCGGTCAAGCCCGGCCGAGCCGGTCCGCCGCGAGGATGGCGGCGCACACATTGTCCGCCGTGACCGGGAAGGGCATGTTGTGAATCGTTTCGCCCTCGGCGGCGGCCGCCGCGGCCGCTTTTTGAATCTTTTCCCGGGTAATCTGCGCCACCCCGATGCCGGCCAGGGTCGTCGGCAGGCCGACCGACTTGCAGAAGCCGACGACCTCTTCGAGCTCGGCCTTCGGCGCGTTTTCTAAAACGAGCTGGACGATGACGCCGAACGCCACCTTTTCGCCGTGGTAGAACCGGTGCGTTTCCTCAAGGGCCGTCAGGCCGTTGTGGACGGCGTGCGCCGCCGCGAGGCCGCTGCTTTCGAAGCCCAGGCCGCTCAGCAGGATGTTGGCCTCGACGATATTCTCGAGCGCGGGCGTCACCGCCTTGCACGAACAGGCGGCAATCGCTTTGAGCGAATCCTCAAACAGGGTCTCGCAGCACTGCCTCGCGACGGCCAGCGCGGCGTTGGTGCTGTTGCCGCCCGGAATGTTCTTCGCGAACGACCGCTGGCAGGCCCGCGCCTCGAACCAGGTCGCCAGCGCGTCGCCGATACCCGAAATCAAAAAGCGGACCGGCGCTTCGGCGATGACCTTCGTGTCGACCAGCACCAGATCGGGGTTTTTCTTGAAAAACAGGTATTCCTCGAACTGCCCTTCTTCCGTGTACAGCACCGACAGCGAGCTGCACGGCGCGTCGGTGGAGGCGATGGTCGGCAGGACAATGACCGGCTTGTTTTCGGAATTCGCGACGGCCTTCGCCGTATCGAGCGCCTTGCCTCCGCCTAAACCCGCGATGACATCGCAGCCCGTTTCACGGACAGCCGCGGCGAACCGCTCGATTTCTTTCCGCGTCGTCTCGCCGCCGAAATCGCCGTAGACGATGCCGATTGTTTTCTCCGCTTCCTTCAGATACGCTTCGCACCGCCCGCGGTCGTCTTTGTGGGCGATGAGGAAGACCTTTTGGCCATAGGCGGCGAAGTAATCGGCGAGCTTGAAAAACTCGCCTTCGCCCTGGACATATTTGGACGGGGATATCAGGATTTTTTTCATTGTCGGCGCTCCTTCGATTGAATTTCAAAACCGGCGGTTGTTGTTGGGGCCGGTTACCACGCCGGCCCGCGCCGGGAACGACGCCATCGCCGTTCCGCCTAAAGCCCTCTTTTCCAAAGGGGGTGGCGGCCACAGGCCGCCGGGGATTCTTTTTCACGCAGCTCTCGCGGTATGATTAACCGCTCGTGAATTGTAGGGGCCGGTTACCATGCCGGCCCGCGCCGGGAACGACGCCATCGCCGTTCCGCCATAAAGCCCTCTTTTCCAAAGGGGGTGGCGGCCACAGGCCGCCGGGGGATTCTTTTTCACGCAGCTCTCGCGGTATGATTAACCGCTCGTGAATTGTAG
>DAITOC010000020.1:0-17215 GCA_036834305.1 Clostridiales bacterium | reverse complement strand
GACAATATAAATGTAGGGCGGGGGCTCGCTCCCGCCGCAAGGAAAACCACAGCACGACGCAAACCCGATACCAATTAACGCGAATCTCATACAAACGTAACGGCGGGAGCAAGCCCCCGCCCTACACGAACGGACGAAAACCACCGCAATATGGAACACAAACCACAGCACGACCCGCAACGATACATCGGGCTGACAATATAAATGTAGGGCGGGGGCTTGCTCCCGCCGCAAGGAAAACCACAGCACCACGCAAACCCGATACACATTAACGCGAATCTCATGCAAACGCAACGGCGGGAGCAAGCCCCCGCCCTACACGAACGGACGAAAACCACCACGCAAACCCGATACCAATTAACGCGAATCTCATGCAAACGCAACGGCGGGAGCAAGCCCCCGCCCTACACGAACGGACGAAAACCACCACGCAAACCCGATACCAATTAACGCGAATCTCATACAAACGTAACGGCGGGAGCAAGCCCCCGCCCTACACGAACGGACGAAAACCACCGCATGAAACCGTAACCAATAAACGCAAATACACGAACGGACGAATACCCCTGATATTACCACCCCAGGTCCTTTCGATTTTATGTTACAATTCAGTTTGTGGCGATATACGCGACCCTGCCCCTGTTGGGAACATCGACTACCGGAGGATGCGCAATGAAGAGAAAGATCACATTCAGGCTGCTCGTGATGCTGTTGACCGCAGCGGTTTTGCTGTCTTCAACAGGTCTTTCTGCTATGCTTGCTTCCGCGGAGGTTACCGATACATCCGCCCCGGCCGTGTCGAATCCCGTCGAAGAAACCACCGCCCCCGAAGTGACTGCCGAAGGCGGCAAACCCGCGCAGGCCGGCCCCTCCGTCAGCGCCGGCGGCGGAGCGCTCAGAGGCGCGCAGCCCATGGCGGATGTCACCTGGCTCGGCGTCGACGGCACCACAGCGGACATGGGCAAGGCCACGAACCCCTACGACGTCAGCGATGTCGACCACTTCCTTGAGATGAACGCGATTATCAACGACATCGCGAACGGTGACAAGTATTTTCGCCTTACAGCCGATATCGACCTCACGGGTATCGATATTAACGATTTTAAAGACCGCGTCCGCGTCGACGAGCCGGGTTTCGGCTTCGACGCCTTTCTCGTCAGCACGGACTGGAAATCGAGCTCGCCGAACATTTTTGTCAACCTCGACGGCAACGGTTTCAAAATCAAAAACCTGAGCCTTGACACAGGCTCAAAGGTCACCTGCGCCCTCTTCGGCTATTTGAACCCGTATTCCGAAATATACGATATCCGGTTTGAAGACTGCGCGATGACCGTCAACTACTCGTCGGCGAAATCCATCGCGCTCGTCGCGGTGCAGAACCTCGGTGTCATCGACGGCTGCTCCTTCGCCGGCATCAGCCTGAACATGAGCGGCACCCAGGGCGACACATACGCCTCCGCCACATTCGATTTCAGCACAACGCCCGTCCATACCATCCATATCGGTTACAGCGCGACTGTCGGCGACAACCAGGGCACCGTCAGCAACTGCCGGTACGACGGCGTCAGCATTTCTGTCAACAGAAGAAACTATGTCGGCGTCGTCGCGGCGCAAAACAACGGCGACATCATCGACATCGACGGCTCCGGTGTCGCCTCGTATGGCGTGGCGAACCTCACCATGACCGCGTCGAGCACCGCGGTAACGCAATATATGGGCGGCATCACCGGCCGCAACTACTCCGGCGGCGTCCTCGACAATTGCACGGTCAGCCTTGCGGCCGCCGCGAGCCGTATTTCCTACGGCACCTTCGTCGGCGGCATTGCCGGCGGCAACGCGGGCGCGATAACCGACTGTTATGTTCTCGGTAAAACAAAGAATACGGACACCATCAGCGCGTCGACCTGTGACCTCAAAGCGTACGGCAGCTTCTCGGGCGCCGTGTTCGGCGGCATTGCCGGCACCAACTCCGGCACCATCAGCGCCACAAGCGCCGAAAATGTCGGCGCGTTCGCCGAGGCGATTTCAAATGTCGTCTACGGCGGCATCGCCGGCAACAACTCCTATCAAATCACCAACTGCTACGCGTCGGGAAAGCAGAGCGACGGTTTTGTCCTTGCGGCCGCGGGGTATTACACCGGCGGCATCGTCGGCAACGCTTCGGCGGGCACGGCGGTCTCCGGTTGCTATGCCCTTGTCTCCCTGTCTCCGAGGTCTTTAACGGCCGGCGCCTTGCTCGGCAACGGCGGCTCCATGGCCATGCTGACCTCAAGCTACTGGTCGAGCGCGATCAGCGGCTGGCCGACCCAGTGCGCCTTAAACGGCGCCGACAACAATGACCTCACGCGTTCCATCGACACGATCAATGTCAACCCGAATGCTCCCGTGGAACTGAACAAATCGGTGTTCGCCCATTCCTGGGGAACAGCCTCGTTAGCCGTATCGGGCATCACCACCGCCACCGCGTTCAGCGAAAACAGTGAGTATTTAGCCATAGCCGAAACCTCAAGCACGCTCGAAGTTACCGGGGTCAACACCATTCTCGGCGGCTTCAGCGGCCGGGTTCTGTACACTCTCGCGGTTCAATTGCCCGCCGGTGTCGGCGCTTCGAGGCAGGGGGCCATCGCACAGGGGTTGTTTTTTGACACGGTCATCACCTCCACAACCGTGACCGAGCCCGTTGTCTCGCGGGCCAATCCGATCGTCATCACCACCGTTCTGGAGGCTGAGCTGATGAGAACGGTCAACTCCGCGGACTACCGGCTGGCCGGCGACCTGACACTCACCACCGGGGACTGGGGGACTCCGTCGCTGTTTTACGGCACGCTCGACGGCAACGGCAAACAGCTGACCATCGGCAAGGACCTGTTCTCGAAAATATACGGCTCGCGTGACGACACCGTCCCCGAAAACGGCCAGCCCGACAAAGCCTCCAACCTCGCCGCCGGTTACATACACGACCTCAACTTGTACCTCACCGGGGCTGTGACGACGGGTGTCCTCGGTACGGTCGTCGGGGCGACAATCAAAAATGTCCGCCTTACCGGCAACACAAGCGCCGCGCTCAACCTGACCTCCGCCACCGCCAGCAATACGGGCGCGTTCATCAACTCCGTCCGCGGCAGCAGCTACATTTACGGCTGCTTTACCGATATAAGAGTCAACATCAATAACGCCGCCATCGGCAACATCGCCGGCCTTATCGGCCTCGTCGACGCGGTGAAAACCGTCGTCGACAACTGCGGCTCCAACTCCTTTGTTTACAGCGCCAACAACAACTCCGCCATCGGCAGTTTCATCGGCGGCATCACAGAAAACACCGGCACGGTGCGCAACAGTTATGTCGGCGGCTTGGTCCAAAGGGGCGGCCATATCGCCATCGGCACAAAAATGCCGGCGCACAAGGTCGAGAACCTCTATTGGAGCATCAACGACCTCAACCCCCTCAACCAGTCGACGATTCTGCCCTCCAACTTCATCACCGGCGACGATTCATTCTTTCAATGGGCGTTCAACGAAGGCACGGGCTATATTTCCAATGATGTCAGTTACCTCAATATCGTTCTGCCTCTGGGGATTTCGGCCCTCGCCGATTCCGCCACGACCGACTTTTCCATTGCCGTCGCCGACGCCGACAAGGTTGTCATCGACCAGCTCAACATCGTTAACAGGTCAGTCGGCGGCAACCCCGTCCGTGAGCTTCAGATTCAAATGTCGCGCGACCCCGCCGCCGTCGGCGACATCAGCACCTCCCTGACGCTGACACATGTGACGGGCCTCAAAGCGCGCATTAATATCCAAAGCGGTATCAGCAAGGATATCGACGGGTATTACCAAATCCGCACGCCGGGCGACCTGCAGTATTTCAGCGACAACCAGACGAATTATTTTGCCGAGGGCAGTTCCCTGAAGGTAAAAATCGTCAACGACCTCGATATGACGGGCTGCACCATTGACCCCATCGGCCACTACGAGTCCAACCCCGCCAACCAAAAACCCTTTATGGGCGTTTTCGACGGGAACGAGAAAACCATCAGCAACCTGACGATGACCGGCGCGGGCGACGTCGCCTTGTTCGGCTACACCGAGGGCGCCACCATCAGCAACATCACCCTCGACAACGCCTCGATTACCTCCTCCAACCAATACAACGGCATTCTTGTCGCGGTCGCCAAAGGCGGCATCATCGGCAAGAACACCGACGCGGGCATTACCGTCACCAACAGTTCAATTACAGTCACCTACGGCACGAACAACGAATCCTGCACCGGCGGTGTCGTGGGGGCGTTTATCGCCCACGGTACGGCGGCCGCCGTCACCAACATTACGGTTGACAATCTCGACATCACCGCCGCCTCGAGCGGCTACATCGGCGGCGTCGCGGGCAAGGTGTTAGCGACGGCGGTCACATTCGGCGATATCGCCGTCAATGACCTGACGATATTGGGCACCTGGGGCCTCGGCGGCGTCGTCGGCCAGCAGGTCGGCGATGTGGATATCGACGGCGTTGAGGTAACCGGTTCCGAAATCACGGGCACCGGCTACGTCGGCGGCGTCGTCGGCCAATCGCAGGGGACGGGCTGCGCGATTACCGGCGCGACGGTGAACGGCTGCACGCTGGCCAACACCGGCACGGCGCTGACATCGACGGCCGCCACCGGCGGCATCGCCGGCTGGTTCAGCGGCACGATAGGCGACGCCTCGGCCGAGTGTTTCGTCACCGGTTGTGATATCACCGGCATGGCCGTCGGCGGCGTCGTCGGCCGGGCGGACACGACAGCGGGCAACCGCGGCGTCACCGTGCAATACTGCACCGTCGGCGGCGGCACGGTCATAACCGCTACCGCGACGGAAAGCGCCGCCGTCGCCGGCGGCATATTCGGCGATTTCGTCAACTCAGGCAGTTCGAGCGTCAGTGTCATTCTGGACATCAACCACTGTTATGTGCAAAACAGCGTGGCCATCAACAACGGCAGGTCCACCGGCGGCATATTGGGCACGGCGTCCCACACCGGCACCATGTCCGCGTTCGCGCGAATCAACATCACAAACTGCCAAAGCTTCGCGGCCATAACGACCTCCGTGGCAAACAGCTACGCCGCCGCCATCGTCGGCAGCGAATACTCCAACATCAACTATGTAAAAATTCACGGCTGTGTCGCCGGAGGCAGCGTTTCGAGCGCGAACTCGGCGGGCGGCATCGTCGGGTATCACAACAACAATACTGTGTTTAACATTGATACCGCCCTCACCGCGCACATCACCGGCTGTTATGTGACCGCCACGGTCGGCGGCGCCACAAACAACGGAAAGATTTGGGGGCACAATTCGACGGTCCCGTTTCCTCCGTTCACTCAGGCTTTAAGCAATACTGTCACCGCGGATGCGATTAACGGGGTTGTTATTTCTACCTACCCGCAGAACCTGGCGAATTTCGGCAGAACCGCGATTAACAATTACGATTACCACTACGACGACATCAACAAGCCCGACGCGGCGCACGCCAATTACCAGCATGGTTCGGCGACGCCGGTGGCGCTGCTTGATGATGACCCGGGTACCCCGGAAAACGAAAGAACGGCGACCATCAACGTGACCAACCTGCCGTCGGGCTTCACCTATGTCTCCGGCTCCGGCTGGGTTTCCGAAAGCGAGGCCAAGGTGCTCGTCACCGGCTACACAGCCACCACCGTTGATGTCGAGGCGGTGCGCACCACCACCACCGACACGGGCGTCGTGGCTTGGTATGAAAACTCCGGGTTTACGATTAACCCGGACGGCACCGAAGTCAACATCGCCTTCCAGGCGCGCATTCCCGTTTCCTGCACGGTTACAAGAATCTGGCCGGGCACCGGCACACAAGGCGACCCATACCAGATTATCACCAAATACGACCTTGATGAGTTGCGCTCGAAACTCGTCACCGACCCGTCGGCCTATTATAAAATTATGGACGACATTGAATTCACCGAGGCGGACTATGCGGTCGGCGGTGATTTCTACAACACCGGCAAAGGCTTCCTTCCGATACCGGTTACTTTCACCGGCCACCTTGACGGCAACTATAAAACCGTCACCGGCCTCAACATTGTCAACACGGGCGGTGTTTATACCGGCCTGTTTGAACAGGCGGACGGCGCCGAATTTAAGAATTTAACCATCGATAACGCCGTCATCCTCGGCGACACGGTTTATTGCAACTACGGCGGCGTCCTCGTCGCGCAAGCGGTCAATACCGATTTCACCGGCATTCATATCGAAAACAGCGCCCTCGACCGCGTGCTGCTTTTCGCGGGCGGTATCGTCGGCCACGCGACCGGCACCGATGTGGCCGCCTCAAGCGTCGAAGGCACGACGGTCACGGGGCAAAGCGGCAGCGCCGCGGGCGGCGTCGCCGGTTCGTTCGGCGGCACCGTGGGCGCGCCTTCGGCCACCCAAACCGACATGGAGGTCACCGATTGTATCATATCGGGCGGTTACGCCGGCGGCGTCGTCGGCCTCGGCAACAGTGTCAACCTCAGCGTCAACTACGCGCTGGTGTCCGGCGGTTCGGTCACCTCGGCCATTGATGACATCATACATGGCGCGGGCGGCATTCTCGGTTACGCCACCGGCCCCGGCGATTACAATTTCAACATCCTTCACAGCAAGGTCGACTCCACCGCGGTCAGCGCGGTTCGCGCCGCGGGCGGTATTTTGGGCAAAATGGCCGTCACCTCGTCGTCGGTCTTACCGGTCAACCTGCTCAATATTGACGGTTGCGAAAGTTACGCCACGGTAACGGCGACGGGCGGCTCGACGCTCCCCGAGGCCGCCGCGGGCGGCATCGTCGGCCGCGTGACCAACGCCCTGATTGTCAAAATAGCAGGCGGCGCCGCGGGCGGTTCCGTCAGTTCCGATAAGTATGCCGGCGGCGTCATCGGCTTCATCGAAGGCAACGACACCAAGTACTCCCTCTTCGACCACTACGCCGGCTCCGACTTCATTCAGGCCATCAACAGCCTTGTCGCCGATTTCGTCGTCTCGGCCGATGTCTTTTCCGACGAGGCCGCCGCCAACATGGGCTTAATTCTAGGCTACGCGGACACGAACCTGTTTTCGAACGGCGGTTACTATAACTATCCGCCTTTCAGCAATGTCAAGTATTCGAGTTATCAGCATTACGCGAAAACCGGGACGGCTCCGTATAAGTCGGGGGCGATGGTTGGCAGCGCGGTCAACAATTACACGGAATATGGCGGAACGGCGCTGATTGCCACCGTTCTTGACCTGAACAAAGGCCACTCGGACAATTGGACTTCCACCTACAAAGGCCTGCGCCACCACAACGGCGAGGAAGAAACCATGACCCTCGTCCTCGGCAGCGACCCCGTCGTTCTCGATTCAAACAACATGCGTCTGCCGGAGCTTGAATCTTTCCCGGTCAATTCCGGTGACTTTACTTCCTTCACCGATTCGCGGGGTTTGTCGTTTGTGCTCGACACCGTCACCTCCGACATACCGGACCTGGTCACCTACGACAAAGCCACGAACACTTTAAGCAAAGTCCCCGGCTCCGACAACGCCGGCGACCTGATTTTCCGCTACGAAAACGGGCTGGAGCTCGCGCTTATGGTCGTCGCCTTTGACGGCCTCGAGGGGGATGGCACCGAGGAACATCCATATCAAATCAGCCGCGTCAGCCTCTTGGCTTTGCCGAGACTCCTTCCGACGAAGTATTACGAACAGACAGCCGATTTAACCTTTGCCGCCTCGGATTTCCAGGCGGGGGGCGCCTATTACAACGGCGGTCTGCTGTGGGAGCCCATAGCCAAAACCGGCGGCCTGGTCTTCTTCACCGGCGAGTACAACGGCCTCAACCACACCATCACCGGCCTGAAGGTCGACCGCCCCGGCGAGGAATATGTCGGCCTGTTTAAAAAACTCGGCGCCGGCTCGAAAGTGTATAACCTGACAATTGCCGGCGCGGCGGTCACGGGCAAAAACTTTGTCGGCGCTCTCGCCGGCGAAGTTCTCGGCAACGGGACGGAAACAACCGTCAGCTCCGTCACGGTCACCGGCTCGACGGTGACGGCCGCCTACGCCACCAGCTCCGCCCTCAACCCGGTTATCGCCGGCGGCATTACAGGCCGGGAGTATGGCGGCGTGAACGCCCCGGCCGCGCCCGGTCTGGCAAATTGCTCGGTCGTATCCACGACGGTGACCGCCACGGCTGCCAACTACGGGTACGCGGCGGGTATCGCGGGCACAGCCCATTACCTCACGAACTGTGATATCAATAATGTGACCGTCAACGCCTCCTATTACGCGTCGGGCATTATGGTTAGAAGCAGCATCGCCTCAGTGTATGGCGGGGCCGGGTATCCCATTGTAATCGAAGACTGCGATATCGGCGGCGCTTCAAAGATAACGTCAACCTCGACGACCTTGGCCGGCTCCATCGCCGCCGGCGCGATGTGCTTTATCAATAAAAGGGTGCAGGCGTCTTTGACAAACTGCCGCGTTTCGCCTCAAACAACCATCAAAAGCAACCGTGGAACCGCGGCCGGCTTGTTCGGCGTTCTTATGGGACCCACCGGCACGAACGACTCCCTCACCCTGACGGTCACCAACTGCCGGTCTTTCGCCAACATCACCGCGTACAGCGACATCGGCGGTATCCTCGGCGGCATCAAAGGCCAGAATATTCCGCTTGCCAATATTTTGATCGACGGCTGCGCGGCCGGCGGCGAACTCAAGGCGACCAACGCCGTCAACAATGTCGGCGGGATTATCGGCATCGTCGACGGGAGCAGCTTCATTACCACGAGCCAGGCGTTTATCAAAGACTGCTTCTCCAGCGTATTTATAGTCACCGCGACGGGCAACCGCGGCAAGTTTATCGGCAACTGCGCCGATATCTCCAACGGTTTTATTGCCGAAAACGACTACCCGGCGGTGTTCTATAAGAACTACACGAGTTCTTACCCGCAGAATTACGCGCAGGTGAATGTGTTTGGCGACGCGGTGATGTGCGCGAGCCAGCAAATTCCGCTGTGTGTCACCGACCTGATGCAGTGCCGCCAGCCCGGCGATACGTATACCGACTCGTTCACGGTGCAGTATGTCATCGACGGCCAGCCCGAAGGGGATTACCGCCCCGTCGCGATAGCCACTTATGACGCCCAGCAAGCCGTCACCACCCACTTCAGAGCCTCTCTGCAGGTTTGGAACGGCTCCGCGCCCGTCGAGCTCGCGGCCAATGAGCCGTTCACCATCAGTGCCTACCACTCGCTGGCAATCGAGGATGTCAATGTGACCACAACGGCCCTCCTCACGGATTCGTTCGTCGGCGAGGGCGCCGAAAGACGGCTTCATTTCGGCGTCACACCGACATCAAAACAGGCCGGCCAGATTGAGTTGACCCTGAGTTATGGCATTCAGATCGCCGTACCGTTGGTTACCTTTGAAATCTCCGGCAACGGCACCTCGCTCCACCCCTTTGAAATTGAGAGTGCCGAGCATATTACGTTGCTGTATTATCTGCCCAATGTGTATTACATACAGACCGCGGACATTGATATTTTACCGGCGGATTACCAGGCCGGCGGCGTGCTTTACAATGAGGGCACCGCCTTCCAGGGTCTCGGCTTTATGCCCATCGGCACACAGGCGAAACCGTTTACCGGCAGTTATGACGGCCAAAACCATACAATCACCGGCTTGACCAGCGTCAATAAAACCGCAAGCTATGTCGGCTTTTTCGGCAATGTCGCCGCCGGCGGCAGGCTCAAAAACATTCACCTGGAGTTAACCGAAAACGGTTCGGGCACCCTCGGCGGCATCGCCGGCCTCGAATATGTCGGTGGCCTCGCGGGTTACTGCGCGTCGGCAAGCGTTGTGGAAAACTGCTCGGTAGCCAAAGGCAATGTCGCGGGCCGGTTTATTGTCGGCGGCCTTATTGGCTACTGCGCCTCGGATTTGCTCCAATGCTTCACGGCCACCGATGTTTTAGCAGTCGGCACCAGCATCGGCGCGGTTCCCGGTGAAGCCGGCGGCTTGGTTGGCCGTGTGGAAAATCTGAAAACCGGCGGTTTGAGCGTCACCATCGACAGTTGCTTCGCCACCGGCAGCGTGTATTCCGGCTACAACAACGCGGGCGTCCTCGTCGGCCGGGCAAACTGCCAGCCGATATCGGGAGGCCTGCTCGTTCGCAACGCCTATGTTGCGGGCGATGTCAAATCCGGCGGCTCGACGGCGACGTATATCGCCGTCGGCTCGGGCAGCGGCCAAGGCTCCGTCACAGGTGAGAACATCCTCGTCGCGGGCACCAATGTCAGTTTCAACCCCTCGATGAATCCGTTCACAGCCCGAAACCCAAAAAGCGGCTATACCAACCAAAATATTTATTTTGACAACAATCTCCTCGGTTTGGCGGGCACCTCGCAGGGTACCGCGAAAACAACGGCGGATTTAACCGACGCCGCTTCGCAACCCGCGCTGTTCGGCAACTTCGCGGCGAACTGGACCGCGTCGGCGGGCAGTTACCCGCGCCTGAAGATGAAAGACGCGTATTCGAACGCTTTTGCCGCCCTCGCGGCTGTGCCGATAGTGGTCAACGCGAAAGAATTTGACAACGGCAACACCCTCGCGAACGGCGCCATCTACCCGGTGAAAGTGGCGGCAACGGTAGGCGGTGGCGCGATTTCGCTCGCGACCACAAAACTCGACCCGGCCGATACCGTGCCTTACCCCGCCGCGTGGGACCCGAACCTCACCGGCAACGGAACGGACAGAAGCGTCGACCTGCTGTTTTCACAGCCGGAGGGCGGAACGCGGACAATTTTCCGCAACATCTTCAAGAGCGCGGATTACCCGACACCGTCCAGCCTTGTCGCGTTGGATGTGGAATACGGCGAGCTGTGGTATGACACCAGGACACCGGCTGTCACGATGACGGCCGCGGTCAACGGCGTCGATGTCGCGCGCTCCTTCAAACTGCCGCTTGAATCCGTATCCAATACATTCTATGTCGCGACCGAGCGCCAGTTCCGGGCTCTTGAAAGCACCTATGAAACCAACGGGACCAAATTCTATGTTTTCAGCGGCGCGACCGGCGCCGATAAATACTCGGCTAAAGTCTATCTGACCGCGGATGTCAATTTGCGCGGCAATGAGACCGGCAGCGAGTTTGAACCGATTCAGACCTTCAAAGGCACTTTTGAAGGCAACGGCATGACGATTCGGAACCTGAGAATCGTCAAGGGCACCTATGACTATATCGGCCTGTTTACCACGCTCGACGGCGCGAACGACATCAACAAAGTGTCTGTTAACAACCTCAATGTCGAGATTACCTCCGTCACCGGCAGGGACTATATCGGCGGCATCGCCGGTTCCGGCAACCTGTATTCCCTGCTGAGCAACTGCAAGGTCTATTCAAGCAACGAAGACAGCGTCGTGACAGGCAGAAAATTTGTCGGCGGCCTGATCGGCTCGACGACCGGCACGGTCAACAACGAATCGAGCGCGGCTGTTGCCGTCGCCGCGGACAATGTCGCCGGCGGCCTCATCGGTAAATCCTCCGGCATCGTGACCAACTGTTTCGCCTACGGTTCCGTCACCGGCGCTGTTACAAATGACGGTACTTTGTATGGTATCGGCGGCCTCGCCGGCGTCATCGACGGTGGCTCGGTCACGCAATCCTTTGCCACGGGCAACATTCTTGTGACTTCCGTAGCCGATTTCACAAACCAAGGCGCGACGGTTATCGGCGTCGGCGGCTTTGCCGGCTCATTTACGGGCGGCAGTATGAGTTCCTGTTTCGCCAGCGGCAATGTCCGGGCGGAAGATGTCGGAACGATTAAAAACACCGAAACGAACAAGGGCAGCCTTTCATTCGGTACGGGCGGATTCGTCGGCGTTGCGACAGTCCAGCTGTCAAGCTGCTACTCCTCATCCTCGGTTTTCGCCGAGTTCACCGGTGAAGTTTCCGGCGCGGAATTCTCCCGCGTCGCGGCCGGCGTCGGCGGTGTCGCCGGGGTGGCCACCGCGGCGGTTTCCGACGCGTATTCCTCCGGCAGCGTGTTCAGAGGGGTCAGCGTCCCCGGCACCGACATACCGAGCGTAACTTATTTTGACGACGCCATGGGCGGCGTCATCGGCACGACCTGCTCCGCCGACGGCTCTCTGCCCGCCGGTTATCAGCAGTTGTATTTCGACATTTGGAACAACAGCTACGGGTCGGATTTTAAACCCGTCGGCAACATCACAAACGCCATCCCGCCCTCACAGGGCGTGTTGAGCCTGACGACCGACCAGCTTTGCATTTCGCAGCAAGAACGGGTGAACAACCCCAACCAGCCCCTTCAGCTCAGCGACCAGATTTGGAGCTTTAACAAAGGCGCGTACCCCTGCCTGCTGACACTCGTGCAGTCGAGCTCGCTGTATATCCGCTACCCGGCCGTGCTCAGCGTCGTCGTGGTGACGCCCGATGTGCGTGACACCTCGGCCCGGTCCGGCAACGGCATCACCATGGCGCTGACGACGCCCAACAGTTTGACGGTTCTTTCCAACACCTACAACCTTCACTGGACCGGCGCGGCCGACAGCGAGGTGAATTTCATCGAGGACACAAGCGGCGGCGGAACCGTCAGCAAGTTCGTTCCGGTCAGAACAGGCAACTACAGCCAGAACCTCAGCCTCATCGCGCAGATTACCGGCTATGAGGAGTATGGTTCGAGGCGGTTTGATAAACTGTGCGCCGAGATGCTCGGGACGCAGGAAAAGCCGTACCTGATTTCCAACAAAACCGACCTGCAGCACATCGGCCTGCCGGAAATTGGCGACCCCGAGGAATATTACAATGTGACAGGTTTCGATAACTTCTACAACACCTGGTATTCGCCCATCACCATCGACGAGAACAAGCAGTGTACGAATATAGCCGGCAAAATCTATTTCCGGCTGCTGAGCAACATCGATATGAGGACGGATGTCACCTACACCTACGACCCGGTGGGCGGCAAACTGACCTCGGCGGTCGACGTCGACGGCGACGGCAACACGGCGAACGACAACCACTATATTCCCTCGCTGCTTAACGTCGTGTACCAGCCCGGCATCACCTTCGCGGGCATCGAATTCCAGGGCAACGATTATTCCATTGATTATTTCAATTCCGCGCAGCCTTTCCTGAAAGGAATCAGCCCCAACTCTCAAATCAACAACATTGTTTTCAATAATCTGACGATGAACGCCGGCAGTTCAACCGCGGGAACCGCGCTTGTTGAACTCAATTACGGCACCATCGACGGCTGCATCGTCCACAGCGGAACGATTACAGCGGGCGGCAAGGCCGCCGCCATCGTCGCGGAAAACCATGGGACCATCACCAACTCCGTTTCCGCCGCGGCCGTGACCGGCGCGGACACCCTCGGCGGCATTGCCGCGGTCAACGGCGCGGACGGCGTCATCACCAATTGTCTGTTTAACGGCAGCATCGTTTCGACCCAAGCCGCGGACCTCCCGGCAAAAGCGGGCGGCATCGCGGGCGTCAACAGCGCCGAAATCGCTGACAGCTTCACGCTCGGCAGTGTGACCTCGGCCAATGGCGCGACGGTTCTCGGCGGATTTGTCGGCGAGAACGCGGCCGGCGGCGAAATCACCGGCGCGTATTCGAGAACGGCGGTTACGGGCAAAGACAATGTCGGCGGGTTCGCCGGGACCAACGCGGGCAGCGTCACCAACGCGTTCAGCGCGGGTCTTGTCACGGCAGCCGCCGGCGCGGCGCAGCAGGGCATCTTCTGCGGCACAAACACCGGCACCCTGACCGACACCTTTGCCGACAAAGCGCTTTCCGGCAAATCGACTTACAAACTTTACGGTGACTACGCGTACACCGAAGACATTGCCGACATGGGCTGCTTCGATACAGGCGGCAGCGCGAGCAGCCTGTTCACCGCCTCAACGGGCGGCTGCTACCCGCAGTTGACGGCGATTCTGGCCCTCGACGACGCTTACGCCGTCGGGGAGTATGTCCCGCTGAAAGTCCTGATGCTCATCGCCTATTCCGCCATCGGTTCGGCCACGGTCAACACGCAATACGCGCAATATGTGGACACATTGGCCGTCGGCAGCGCGAACCCGCTGAGCACGGTCGCGAGGCCCGGCAGCGGCACCCGGATGACGGAACCGGCCTGGTCGTCAAGCGCGCCCGCCGTCGCCTCCGTCACGGGCACGACCAACAAAACGCTCAACGGCGTTTCCGCCGGCACGGCTGTCGTTACCGTTTCCGCCGTCCTCACCGACGGCAACGGCCTCACGCACTTCATCAGCCTGCCGATAACGGTAACCGTCGGCGCGCAGAACCCGAACTTCGCGGACGGTGCCGGCTCGAGCGCAAGCCCGTATCAAATCGGTACGACGGCGCAGTTTGATTCCCTCGCTTACTACGGCGCCGACCCGGAACTCAACTATATCTTAACAAGCGACCTCGATTATAACGGCGGCTGCCCGGAGGTTCCGATTGTGGAATTCAACGGCAACCTTGACGGCGGCAAGTATGTCGTCTACGATTTAACGGTTGACAACAACGCCGGCCTGTTCGGCTTCGTCAACTCCGGCGGTTCGATTTCGAACCTCGGCCTTGTCGGCGCGAACATGACCGCCTCGACCGAGAATTACGCCGGCCTGCTTGCCGGGCAGGTATACAGCGCCACCGTTGAAAACTGCTACGCGGTCGGCAACATCAGCGTCGACGCCCTCGATGTCGGCGGCCTCGTCGGCCTCGCCGCGAACGGCGTGGAGATTATCGGCTGCGCGACATCCGGCAAAGTGACGAACACCTCCGCTTCCGTTGACGCGTGTGTCGGCGGTGTCGTCGGCTCGGCGGATTTCGCGACGGTGACCGACTGCCTGTCAACGGCTTATGTGGCCGGCGGCACGGGCAATATCGGCGGCATCGCCGGCGCCCTGCGCAACTCCTCCATCTGCTCCGAAAACGTGTTCGCCGGCATGGCGGTTGACGCGGCCCTCGCGGGCGGCGGCCAAACTCCTGCGGCGCCCGTCTGCAGCATCGCCGGCGCGGTGTTCGACGAATCAACGGTAACGGACTGCCTGTTTGACAAGCAATTCGCTTTGTATGCCGACGACCACGCGCAGGGGATGTACACGGGTGAGCTTTCCGGCGCGGTCCTCAGCGGCTGGGCGGCCAACGCCGACGGCTACGCGGTTGCGGCCGGCCTCAACGGCGGCGGCGCGAAATTCACCGCGGGCCTCGCGTTCATCACCATGCCGATTGAGATGAAACTCGGCGGCAGCGCCGGTTCCGTGATGAACCTGTCAAGCGTACAAATCCCGGCCGAAATCGCGGGCGACACCGTCACCGTGACCGAAATACCGCGGCCGTCG
Organism: Clostridiales bacterium; assembly: GCA_036834305.1. GTDB lineage: Bacteria > Bacillota > Clostridia > Oscillospirales > Acutalibacteraceae > UBA1447. Next base: position 1,825 of record DAITOC010000020.1, on the reverse strand, counting down.
AACCCCGGCTATTTCACGATTGTCGCCGGCGCGGGCAGCGCGCCGACCGTCGCGACGATGTCTTCCACGGTCGATATGGCCGATGTTTTCACCGGCTTGGCGGCAACCCTTGACACGGGCGCGGGCGCCTTGGTGTTCCCCGGCATGGCCAACACCGTTTCGCGTTATGTCGAACCGAGGCTCGCGAGAATCGTCGCGGTTGACTACACGCTGACAAACTCGAGCGGAGCGACCGCCCTCAATACGGACACCGTCGCCATACAAATCAAGAACGAGCACATCTTCGCGGGCGAGCCCATGACCTATTCCTCCGACGCGTTCACATACGCCACAGCAGCCACACCGGCCGTGTTTGAGGACTTGGTGGTTTCCTCCGGCAGCATTTACGCGGGGGGCAAGCTGCCGAAGGGCTACGCTTACGAAGTGACAGCCGTCGACCAGAATAGCCTGCCCCTGACGGTCACCGAATCCTCCGGCGAATACGGTTTTTGCATCGCACTCGCGGCGGACACCACAGCCGTGACGATACGCTACAACATTGTGAGTTACGCGCCCTGGGGCGTCTACAGACTTTGGGACAGCCTGATTGAAAACCTGGTCCAATAATTCTGCGGGAAGGGGGAGGACGACATGTACAGCAAAAAGAATATCATAAAGTCCGGTTTATTCCTTGCCGCGACTGTGGCGGTGCTGGTCATCGCGACCTTGGCCTGGTTCAGTTCCGGTAATCTTACCGAGGTGCAGGGCACCGATTCGACCATCGATTCCGGCGACTATACTTCCGCGTTCTATGAGTCCCCTGACACCGATATGGACGGGGAGTTGGACAGCACGATTGACGACCCGGACATCTGGCAGCTTGTCTCGGGCCCCGCTCTCGATATAGTACCCATTGTTCCGGGCGAAAAGCATTTTTACAGAGTGGAGATTCGTATCAACAACCCTATCGACCTGTCATTCATATTCAGCGATATCGCTGTGTCAATCCCCGACGGAGCCGCTTTTTCAAAATCCGATATGCTCGAGCGCGTCAATGTGTTCACAGAAATATGCGATGAGGACGGGGATGCGATTACCGGCACAACCTTTGACGGCAATATGCTCGCCTTCCTCGACAACGACCCCGATTTGACGATGAAAGCCGTATACGATGAGATAGATATGACCGGCTATGTCGGCACCACGATCAACATTTACTATTTTATCGGCATTGACGGCTCGACCGTCGACAAGGCGGACGATTTCCTGCAGGAAACGGGTTTCAGCATAGGGAATATCGACTTCTCCGTGTCATAAACAAATCATCGGCGGTGATAAGTTTTGCGGTTAAAAAAAGCGCTTGTTCGTGTTTTCGGCCTTTTTATCATCCTGATTTTTGTTGCCGGTACCTATGTTTTCGCGACGGTGCTTTTAACCAAAAACAACGCCACACCGAGTTTTTTCGGTTACAGCTTTTTAACGGTTCATACACAAAGCATGGAGCCGGCAATCCCGGCCGGCAGCGTTGTAATCACCCGAAAAACAACGGCGGACGAGTTAAAGCCGCGTGATATCATCAGCTTCTATTCCACCGACCCGGCGATTGAAGGAATTCCCAACACACACCGCATCATCGCGGTCAACAAGGATGATAACGGAAAAACCTGTTTTGTCACCAAAGGCGACAACAACGTTATCGCCGACAAATACGCGGTTTACCCCGAAAAAGTCATCGGCCGTGTGCTTGGCAGAGTGCGGTATTTGGGTAAGGTTATCGATTTGTTTAGAAATCAACTCATCCTGTTTTTTATCCTGATAGTCCCGCTCGGAGTGATTATCGTTTTTG
>DAITOC010000019.1:0-18083 GCA_036834305.1 Clostridiales bacterium | reverse complement strand
ACCATAACAAATTTTGGATTATGGGCTTCCTGTTCCAATTGTGGGGGCTTTTCTCCAACTACAACGACCAGCACGGCAACATTGAAAATGTGATATCGCCCAACACCCTCGAGCGCACAAGAATCATGTCCATCGGTTCTCTGATTTACAACCTCTTTCCTTCCATCGTCGGCATTGTTCTGCCCGTCGCGGTCGCGGCGACGGGGGGCTTTACGGTTCTTCGCTCTTACCGGTCTTCCATTCTGTTGACGATGCTGATGTTTTCGCCCATGTGCCTGTTTCTCGCGTTCAAGGTGCAGGATCGGGTCATCATCGACTTTGACCGGGAACCGGATATCGATTTCAAGCGCGGCATCAAAGCGGTGGCCCGCAACAAATACTTATGGATTCGCACCGCTTCGGGTGTTCTCGGCGGGTTTTCGCAGGGGCTTATCAATATCAATACGATTATGGTTGTGTATATGCTGCGGAAGGACTGGATTTTCGGTGTGCTGCACGCCATCCTCGGCACAACCAATATCCCCGCCTACCTCACGGCAAGGTTCTTTATCAAGCGGTACGGTAAAAAGAAAGTATGGCTCACCGCGAGATACCTTGCCGTATTCACGTCGGTTTTTTCCGTCGCCGCCGTGCTGATGAACAGCTTTGTGCTTTTAATAGCGATTAACTATATATCGGGTGTCATCAACCAGTATCAGAACATCGCGGACAGAGGTATGACGCCGGATATTTGGGATTACCAGCAATATATCTCCAACGAACGGTTTGAGGGCTTTATGGGGTCGATCAATATGCTCACGGCGCCGCTCGGTCCCTTTATGGCGCTTCTCGTTCCGACGGTGTACGCGGGGATGGGCTTTTCTTCCGACTGGACGGTGCTGTACGACCCGGTCATCCGCAACAAGGTCTTTGTGTTCACCATCCTTCTGAGCGTCGCCGTTTCGCTCATAACGATAATCCCGATGCATTTCTACGACCTGACGGAGGAAAAACACCGGGAAATCATCAAGGAACTTCAGGAAAGGCAGCGCGTGAAGCACGCCTTCGATTCACCCGCGGGCGAGTCTCCTGCCGGCGAGGCCGAACCGGCGGAAGGCGAGGTGACCGTATGAGAAAATCCGTGTCGCTTCTTTTGCTGACTGCCATGCTGTGCGCCGCCTTGGCCGGCTGCGCGGAGTCGGACGGCGGCGGCGGAAAACTGCGTTTTAAAGAGGTCGCGGGGGGCGTTGCCCTTTACCGCTACAAAGGCAGTTCAAAGGAAACCGCGTTTACCGTACCCGACGAGCACAACGGTTTGCCGGTGGTTGAGATTATGGATTTCGCCCTGGCCAACGCCGAGTACCTGACAAGCGTTGCCATCGGCAGGAACATCAAAATAATCGGAGACTGGGCGTTCACCAACAGCCTGAAACTCACGGCGTTTGAGGTTCCGCCCGAAAACAGCGCGTTCACGCAGCGCGGCGGCATTCTGTACACCAAAGATATGAGCGAACTTGTCGCCTGCCCGAACGGCAAAACGCCGCTTACCCTCGACGATGGCAAAAAGGTCACCGGCGGCGCCGAAGTCATCGTGCCGGCGACGGTGAAAAAAATCCGTAATAACGCCTTTTATATCTGCGAGAATTTATATACCATCAAATTCAACGACGGGTTGGAGGCAATCGGCGACAAGGCGTTCATCAAGTGCGTCAACCTTCAAAACTTCACGCTGCCCGGCACGCTGAAAACCATCGGCGTCGACGCCTTCTCCTACTGCGACTCTCTGACAAAACTCACCATACCCGCGAGCGTGACGGCAATCGGGGACTACGCGTTTTTTTCCCTCGCGAGCGGTATAACCGAAATTGTCATTGAACGCGAAAACGCGGACGGTTTAAAACTCGGCAAGGATTGGGTTCCCAACAAAAAAGACACCATTGAGAATAAAGTGGAAGTCAAATTCTTGACGCCGGAGTACAAAGCATGAGCAAAATCACCGTAACGGTCGGTCGCGGCACCGGTTATCAGACAATGGAGAGTTTTGGTGCGAGCGGAGCCTGGTGGGCTCAGCTCGCCGGCGGCTGGGACCACATCGACCCGCAAAGCGGGAAGCCCGTCCGCGAGCGGATTTCCGAGCTGCTTTACGGCCGGGAAAACGGCACCGGCATGACCGTCTACCGCTACAACGCCGGCGGCGGTTCGGCGAACTCCGGCAGGGGTGATTTCTGGAACCCCCTGCGCCGCGCGGAATGCTTTGAAACCGCCGAGGGGCAATACGACTGGTCGAGGGATAAAAACGCCGTATGGATGATGAAACAAGCGGTCAAGGACGGGGCGGACGAGGTCATCGTGTTCGCCAACTCACCGCCCGAGCGGCTGACCATCAACGGCAAAGCGCACCTCGATAAGGATTTTCGACCCAACTTGAAAAAGAAAAACTACCCGGCCTTCGCGAAATATCTCGCCGACATCGCCGAGCATTTCGTCGCGGAGGGCGTCCCTGTCAAATATGTTTCGCCCGTCAACGAGCCGCAATGGAAGTGGACGGGCGGGCAGGAGGGCTGCCACTACCGCCCGTGGGGCGTGCGCGGCGTCATGAAGGCCTGCGCGCTGGAGTTTGAAAAGCGGCCCGGACTTCGGGGCGTGAAACTGGCCGGCCCCGAAAACGGCGACATCCGGTTTTTCAACAAAACCTATCTGCGTTTTCTCCTCAACGACCCGGTTATCCGGCGGAACCTTGATTCCGTCGATGTCCACTCGTATTTCACCTATTTGAAAATACCTCTTCTCAAGGGTTGGCTCAACGACCGGGCGGGTTTTTTACGGCGTTTTGACCGCTGGATGAAAAAAAAGTACCCCGGTGTGCCGGTGAAAATGAGCGAATGGACGCACATGAAAGGCGGCCGGGACAGCGGCATGGATTCCGCGCTCGAAATGGCGAAGATTATGTTTGAGGATATCTCGATGATGAACGCCGTTTCCTGGCAGCATTGGATCGCCGTCTCGGAGGTGGACTTCTGCGACGGGATTATTTATATAAACCAGGACGAAAAAACGTTTGAACTGACCAAACGCTATTGGGTGACATGCCAATTCGCGCGGTTTGTCAAAAAAGGAGCGCGCCGGGTGCAAATCGCCTCGCCGGACAATGACCTGATGCTCCTGGCCTTTGTCAAAGACGGCAAGACGGCCGTTGTCGCGGTGAACCCTTCGGCGCAGGAAAAAGAAGCCGATTTCGGCAAAGGCGAAGCGCAGGTGTATCTGACCGATGCCGAACACGATTTGGCGTGTACCTGCGGCGCCGATTTAGCCGGCGTTGAATTGCCGCCGCGGTCCGTCACAACGATTTTATTTGGCTGAAAGCAGGGAGGAAAATTATGGACATCGCCAATATCGCTGTTCGGCTGGTTATCTTTACGGGAGCGCTTGTTCTCTTCGACGGAATCGCGTGTTTCTGTGCGGTTAACGCGCCGATTATCAAACGAAAAGCCGTCTTTTACGGTTCCTGGGCACTAACCGCGGCCGCCGCCTTCGTCGGCGCGGCGGCTGTCGGCTCAAGAGACTTCGGGCGAGGCGGCGCCTCCACGGCGGTTCAGGCGTTTGTTTTTACCGCGTCGCTCGCCCTTTGCCTGATTGTGATACTCAAATCGGTTGGCTTCGACTATTTTCAACCGCTGTCCCTGACAAGGCTGTCAAGCGGGCTGATCATCGCGGGGGGCTGCCTGATATACTTGGGCAGCGCGCCGGCGATCGTTTTCGGCAAGAGCGGCCTGTTCGCGCTGATTTTTCAAGCAGGCGTCGTGCTGTCGATTCTCATCGGTTTCATCTGGCGGAAGACGCAAAGCATCGGATCCTTTGAAAACATAGATGGTGAGCCGCTCATGCTGTTTCAAAACGGCGAAAGCGGGTACCGGACATTCCGCATCCCCTCGCTGATCGTTTTGAACAAAGAAGTTCTCAACGAACACGGCGGCGATTTTCCGCAGGATGTTCTGCTCGCCTCGGCGGAAGCCAGGCGCAACTCTTATCACGACGACGGTGACATTGACCTAGTCGCGAAGCTTTCCGCCGACGGCGGCAAAAGCTGGACAAGCCTGCAGGTGCTGTTCAAAGACCCCGATAAAAACGGAAAAGCCGGCAACCCGGCCCCGGTTTTCGACAAAAACACGGGCAATATCCACTTCGCCATGACGACCGATTCCGGAGGAACCGAGGTGGCGAGGGGAACCCTCGGCAAAGACCTGGCGATTTCCTGGGAAAACCGAATTTCATTGGAAAAGATGATACCCGGTCCGGGCAAAGGCATTCAACTTTCATCCGGCAGGCTGTTTATCCCCGGCGGCGGTTCCTGCGTCGTCAGCGACGACGGCGGCCTGACGTGGAAAAGAGGGGGCGAAGCCAGAGAAGGCGAATGCGAAGCCGTCGAACTCGCGGACGGGGAACTGATGATGGTCACGCGATTCGGACCGGACTGCGCGAAATACCACCCGCGGGAATACCAGAAGGTTTCTTCTTCGGCCGACGGCGGCGAAACCTGGTTCGGCCACCGCGATTTGCCGCTGAAAACGCCGATGTGCCAGAGTTCGCTGACGAAGACCTCCGACGGGACGGTTTACCTCACACATCCCGACTGCTTCCTGACGAGGGCGAACCTTGCGGCGGGCATCTCGAGGGATGGCGGCGAGACCTGGATTGTCAAGCGCCTTTATAACGGTCCTTCGGGCTACTCCTGCGCCGCCGCCGACAGCAATGACAGCGTTTTTGTCCTGGCGGAAATCGGCAAGGTCGACTACAACGAAGCGCTGGTGTTTTTGAAAATCAAACAACCGTAACCCCCATTACCGAATAGTAAAGTTTTTATAATATACTTTAAAAACTATCCGGGATCGTCAAGTTATTCAACTACACTTTAAAAAAGTTACAAAATTAATGAGTTTTTAAAACCTAATATAAAAACAGCCCGCCCAAGCGTTTGCCTGAGCGGGCTTTGATAGTTGTTGACAGGGATATCAGTCTTCTTCTTCCGCTTCCGCTTTCGCCGCCTCGATGACCTTCGCGGCGATGTTGGCGGGGGCATCCTCGTAGCGGGCGAACTCCAGGGTGAAGAACCCTCTGCCGGCCGTTACCGAGCGCAGCACCGTGGCGAAATCGCCCATTTCCGCGAGCGGAACTTCCGCGACGAGTTCCTGCATTCTCGGCTCGTTCGACGGACCCATACCCATCACGCGGCCGCGGCGCTTCGTAATGTCGCCCATGATGTCGCCCAAATTGTCGTCCGGCATATACGCCTTCAGGGTGCCGATGGGCTCGAGGATGGTCGGCTGCGCCTGCGGGATGCCGTTTTTAAAGGCGATGGCCGCGGCGGTTTTAAACGCCATTTCCGAGGAGTCGACCGGGTGGTAGGAACCGAAGTAAAGCGTGGCTTTCAGGCCGACCATCGGGTAACCGGCGATGATGCCCTTGGTGACGCATTCGCGAAGGCCTTTTTCAACCGCGGGGAAATACTGCTTGGGCACCGAGCCGCCGACGATTTCCTCATTGAAGTCCAACTCGTCGCTTTCGCCCGGCTCAAATCGGATATATACGTCGCCGAACTGGCCATGGCCGCCCGACTGTTTTTTATGCCTGCCCTGTACTTCGACTTTTTTACGAATGGTTTCCCTGTAAGCGACTTTCGGTACGGTTAAGTCAACCTCGACGCCGAACTTTGTCTTAAGTTTCGATACGACGACGTCAAGATGCTGCTCGCCCAAGCCGGAAAGAATCTGCTGGCGCGTTTCCTTGTTCGTCTCGAACGAAATGGTCGGGTCCTCCTCGACGAGCCGCGAAAGGCCCGACGCGACCTTTTCCTCCTCGCCCTTTTTGCGGACTTTGACCGCCATGGACAGGTAGGGGGCCGGGAAACTGACTTTTTCGAGAGTAATCACTTTTTTCTGGCTCGTCAGGGTGTCGCCGGTGTTGATGCCCGAAAGCTTGGTGACGACGCCGATGTCACCCGCGGGGATAGCCGCCGCGTCCTCCTGCTTGGAGCCGTGAATGGTGATAATTTTTCCCATGCGCTCGCTTTCGCCCGTGCGGGCGTTGTAAGCAGGCGCATCCGGTGTAATTTTGCCGGAGATGACTTTAAAGAACGACATTTTGCCGACGAACGGGTCGGCGATTGTCTTAAAGCAAATCGCAGCCAAAGGGCCGTTTTCGTCGCAGGGGAGGTCTTCCCCGTCGGCCGTTTTTTCGCCCGCGAAATCCGCGGCGTTCGGCGCGGCGGCGGCGACGCCATTGAGCAGCAGGTCAACCGCATCGAGCGTCAAGCCCGCGCAGGCGAAGACCGGGTAAATAGACCCCGCGGCGACGCCGGCGGAAAGACCTTTCGCGATTTCCTCGGGCGTAAAGGTTTCACCCTCAAAGAATTTCTCCATCAGCTCGTCATCCGCGGAGGCAACGGCTTCGTTGAAAATGTCGCGCATCTCGCCGATGCGGCCGCCCTCGGGTACGGGGACCTCTTTGCCCTTGCCTTCATGGTACTCAAACGCCTTGCCCGAAGCCAGGTCGACATACGCCTTGACCTTGTCGCCTTCCATGAACGGAACGACCACGGGGCAGATTTTCGCCTCGTGCTCCGCCTTGAGGGCGTCAAAGGTTTTATAAAAATCGGTGTTTTCGGCGTCGCAGCGGGTAACCGCGAACATCTTGGCGATATTCCTTGCTTTCGCGGCCTTAAACGCCTTTTCGGCGCCGACATCGTAACCGGCGCCCGCGGCAACGACAATGAGAACACTCTCTGCGGCCCGGATGCCTTCGCTGAGGCCCCCCGCGAAGTCGAACAGGCCGGGGGTGTCGATGATGTTGATTTTTGTATCTTTCCATTCCAAAGGCGCGACGGCGGTGGAGACGGACGCGCGGCGGCGCTTTTCCTCCGCGTCGTAGTCAAGCATGGAGTTGCCTTCGGCAACCCTGCCGAGCCGGTCACTGGCTTTCGCCAGGAAGAGCATCGCTTCGGAAAGCGTTGTCTTACCGCGGCCGCCGTGGCCGGCGACGGCGATATTCCGGATGTTTTTCGCGTTGTACGTTTTCAATCATTTTCCTCCCCAAACAGCCGCCTTTTCCCGCGTGGCGGCAAAGGCTGCGGCTTGTTTTCTTTTAACTGCCGGTTTTACGGTATCGCAAAAAATTATAGCACAGGCATAAAAATATTTCAATGAAATTTTTCAGCGCTCTTCACTTTTCGCCGCGGGCAAAAAGCCCGGTGTTGCAATTCAAGGGAATTCCTGTATGATAGGTTTTGGCAGAGGAAGGCTGAAGCCATGAGAAAGGATTGTTTACGGCTATGAAAACAGTGAAACCGCGGGTGCTTCAATACATGTTGAGAGGGTTAAAAAAGTATATCCCGCTGGGCAGCGTCGACATCCCCGTCTGGAGCACGTCCACGGGGCGTTACCTCGGCAACGGCCGGTACGCGTACGATGAAAATTCGCAGGGGACGCTTACCCTCGGGGACAGCTGGGCGGCAAGCTATGACTGCGCGCGCTGGTTTAAGGCATCGGTGCAAATCCCGCCGGAGCTGGCGGGGCAAAAACTGTACCTCGAAATCGACTTCGGCGGCGAGGCCCTGGTTAAAGTCAACGGCAGAATCATCGGCGCCGTCAGCTCGGAAAAGAATTCCGGCTGGCTCAGCCGCAACCAGGTGTTTTTTGAAGCGCCGGTGGCGGGTGAGGTGTTTGACATTGAACTCGAGGCCGCCATTGACGCGGGCGGGTTCTGCAACGCAGCCATGGACGGCGCGAAGACGACCACCTACACCTTGAGCACCGCGCGTTTGGTGGCGGTGGACCCGGTTTGCGAAAGCTATGATTTTGACATCAATGTCGCCTGGGACTCGCTGGAGGTTATCGAGGACGACTACATCAAAGCCCGCGTGTACGAAGCGGTGGACAACTCCCTGCACACGGTGGATTTTGATTTCGACGAGCCGAGGGTACGCGCCTCGATGAAACAGGCGGCGGAAGTGCTGCGGGAAGGGCTGGCGAAAATCAAAACCCTGCCCCAAAACGATGTCGTCATGACCGGCCACAGCCACATCGACATCGCCTGGCTGTGGAGGGTGCAGGAAACCGAGCGCAAGGCAGCGCGCACCTTTTCGAACAATCTGGCGCTCATGGACGAGTACCCCGATTTTATCTTCGCGCAAAGCCAGGCGATTTTGTATGACATGACCAAAAAGCTGTATCCCGAATTGTATGAACGGATGAAAGAAAAAGTCAAAAACGGCCAGTGGGATATCGTCGGCAATGTCTGGGTCGAGGCGGACACCAACATCGCCTCGGGCGAGTCGCTTATCCGCCAATTGTTGTACGGCCGGGAGTTCTTTCAAAAGGAGTTCGGCGTCGTTTCGGACACTTACTGGCTGCCGGACTGCTTCGGTTTCTCATGGGCGCTGCCGCAGATTATTAAACGCAGCGGCATGAAAAACTTCATCACCGCGAAGCTGGGCGGGCAGGACACCAACCGCTTTCCGCACACGATATTCCGCTGGAAGGGCAGTGACGGTTCCGAAATCCTGGCGCTCATGCAGCGCGTCGGCTACGGCGGGGAATACACCGGCCACACCCTGCGGCAGGCGGTGAAAGAAAACGACCAAAAGGATGTCACGAGCACTTCCATGGGCATGTTCGGTTACGGTGACGGCGGCGGTGGTTGCACCTACGCCATGGTCGAGCGCGGCCGGCGGCTGCGAAATTTCCCCGGCCTACCCGCGAGCAAAATCGGCCATGTCAGCGACTTCTTCGCCGCCTCCGCCGAAGCGTGGGGCAACCTGCCCGTCTTTAATAACGAAATGTATTACGAAAACCACCGGGGCACATACACCAGCCAGGCGTTCGTCAAAAAGAACAACCGCCAAGGCGAGTTCTTGTTCACCCGCGCCGAGATGGCGTCGGTATTCGCGAAATGCGCAGCCGGGTACGGTTACGACAAAGAAACCCTAGAAGAGGGCTGGAAAATTCTGCTGAAAAACCAGTTTCACGACACCTTGCCGGGCACCTCGATTCACGAGGCGCACGAGGACTGCCGCGTGGATTTCTGCCGTATGCACGCTCTCGGTGAAACCGTGAAAGCCGGCGCTCTGGCTGCCCTGAACGCCGAAATCGCGGCGGAGGGGCAGAGTGTTATCGTCTGGAACTTCCTTTCGCACGCGGTCACGGCTCCCGCCGAATTGGCATGGACTTTCGGGCCGGAAGCGGCGGTATTTGACGGTGAAGAGCAACTTCCCTCCCGCCGCTTCCAAAACGACGGTACAGAGTACATGCAATTTATGGCGGCGGAAGTTCCCGCCATGGGCTATAAAGTGTTTTCCGTCAAACCGGGAACGGCCGCGCTGCCGAAAGTGACCGCGACGCCGGCCCTGCTCGAAAACAGCCGGCTGAAAGTAACGTTGGACGAAAACGGCCTGCTGGCCTCTGTGTTTGACAAGGCGAACAACCGGGAAGTGCTCAGCGGCACGGGCAATCTGCTGACTGTCTTCCAGGATAAATGCGTGCATGAAACGGCGTGGAACCTCGAACTCAACTACCAAAAGAAGTTCTGGGAGCTCAGGAAAGCGGAAAGCGTCGAGGTTCTCGAAGCCAACGAGTTCCGGGGCGCGATCCGTATTGTCCGAAAATTCAACAAGTCCGTCATCACGCAGGATGTTATTCTGAACATCGACGCGGACCATGTGGATTTCGACACCACGGTCGACTGGTATGAGAGCGATAAGCTCCTCAAAGCGGCGTTTGAGGTCGATGTCCTGAACACGCAGGCTTTCTTTGAAATGGCGCACGGCGCCATCGGCCGCCCCACACACTGGAGCAACAGCTACGACCTCGCCCGTTTCGAGCAGTGTGCCCACAAATGGGCCGACCTTTCGGAAGGCGGCTACGGCGTGAGCATTCTCAACGACTGCAAGTACGGCTATGACATCAAGGACAATGTGATGCGGATTTCCCTCATGCGGGCCCCGACCTGCCCGGACCGCACGGGTGACCACGGAACCAACAGCTTTGTCTACAGCCTGTATCCGCACAAGAACGGGTGGTTCGACGGCGGCACGGTGCGAAAGGCGTTCGAACTCAATGTGCCTCTGACGGCGTTTTCCGCGGAAGCGCAGAAGGGCTCCCTGCCCGCGGAACAGTCCTTTATTCAGATTGACAGCGCCAATGTCATTATCGACGCGTTGAAACTCGCGCAGGACGGGGACGGCATCATTCTGCGCGTCTATGAGGCGGAACAGCGCCGCGGCGAAGTCACCGTGAAGACCGCCCTGCCGTTTACCCGCGTCACCGAATGCAACCTGATGGAAGAGAACGAAGCCGAATTGCCGGCGGGGGGCGGCGAATTCCGCTTCTATATCAAACCCTTTGAGGTCAAAACATTCCGGCTGCAATAATGAAAAAGACAGCCTCTTCCTGTTGAATACAGTATAAATCGTAAAAGCATCCCTCGCTCAATCGAGTGTGGGACGCTTGTTTATCAGCAAAGCGACCGCCTTCGCCAGCCGTTCCGACATAAACAGCATCAGCGCCGCAAAGAGCAGCAGATAGGCAGGGTACAAGCCGATGTGTATGTGCTGCGCGATGAGCCCGAAAAGCGGCGGCATGAAGGTGCTGCCCAAATACGCGCTCGCCATTTGTATGCCGATAATCGCTTGCGAATTTTCCCTGCCGAAGTTCGCGGGCGTCGCGTGAATAATCGAGGGGTAAACCGGCGCGCAGCCGAGGCCGACGGTGACCAGCCCCGGCAGGGCGGACAATTCGCCGCGGACCGGGATGCCAATCAGGAGGATGCCGGCCATTATCGTGAGAATGCCGTAACGAATCATTCGCCTGTCGCCGGCTTTGTCGGCGATGAAACCGCCGAGAAACCGCCCGATAGTCAGGCCGAGGAAAAACAGCGACGCGTAACTCGCGGCCGTCTCCGCCGAAATTCCGCGGTAACGCACCAGGTAGCTGCTCGCCCACAAACCCGCCGTGCTTTCGAGCGCGCAATACGCGAAAAAGGTGACAAGCACAAGCTTCACCCCCCGGATTTTCAACGCTTGGGGAAGTGTCAGGGCCGCCGCCTCGGGCGGTACCCCGCCGCCGGGAGCGGCGGCTTTTCTTTTCCACAGAGGCAGGCTGATAAACAGCAGCGCCGTCAGCGCGATTTGAATGACGCCGACCGCGCGGTAACCGGCCGGCCAGCCGAAGCCCCTTGTCAGGCAATAGCCCATAATCGCGGGGCTGACCGACGCGCCGACGCCCCAAAAGCAGTGCAGCCAGCTCATATGGCGCGAGGCGTAATGCAGCGCGACGAAATTATTCAAGGCCGCGTCGACCGCGCCCGCGCCGAGTCCGTACGGAACAGCCCAGACGCACAGTGAAATCACGGAACCCGACAGCGAAAAGCCGAACAGCGCGGCCGCGGTCATGGCGACGCTGATGGCGGTGACAAGCCCCGCGCCGAGTTTTCTTGTCAGCCGGTCGGAAAGCAGGCTCGAAACGATGGTACCGCTTGCGACAATCATGGTCACGATGCCCGCGGCGGAAAGCGGCGCACCGAACTGCCCGACCATCACAGGCCACGCGGCGCCGAACAGCGAGTCGGGCAGGCCGAGGCTGATAAACGCGAGATAGATGATTGCAAGCAAAAAAGAAACCATAAGCTCTCCCATCAAATCTGCCAAACAAATCCCCCGCCGTCCCCGGCGGGGGCTGTTTTTTTAATCGGTGAAACGGTTAATAGGTAAAAGTCATCTTGCCCCACCATTTGCCGTCGATGACGGTGTCGATACCCTTATTGTTGAAGCCGAGCTTACCGGCAATTTGAAGGGGCGCGTCCAGATTCAGAGAGTCGAGGTACCCCTTGGCGTTGAAAACCGCGACGAGCGAGGCGCCCGAGTCTTTGGAATTGACATCGCCATAGGTAACTTTCCCTTCGCCGATGGTGAAGGGATCGAGATCTTTGGGATCAATCGTCATCGGGTCCATCACGCTCGTATGGTGCTTCGGCGGGGTGTTGAGGCCGCTGACGACTTCTTTATAGAGGGTAATCGTCACTTTCCAGCCGCTGCCCGACTTGACGCAGGCAGCGGATTTCACCCCCGCCGGCACAAGTTCGCTCATAGGTTTGCCGGCGCCGCGCGGCAGAAACTTCGGGAGCGTGTCGTTTTTGTCGCCGCTGACATACCCGTTGTTGAAGGTTTTGGTTTTGCTTTCATCCTCTAACTGTTTGTCAAGAATTCTTTGAAGAATACTTTTGAAAAGCGCCATTTTCGTAATTTTTGTAACCGTACCCATGTCTCTTTTTACGGTGACTTTGCCTTTATACTCTTTCGTGGCGTTGGCGTATTGGTTGTAAAAGGCGACAATTTGCGCTTTGGTGCCGCCGACCGGCGCGATGATACCAACGGGTTTCGCTGTCCCTTCCGTCCCCGTGGTGGACTCACCCGTCGCTGTGGTGGATTCGCCGGTTCCGGTGGTCGTTTCTGTCGTCGAGGTTGTGGATTCGCCCGTTCCGGTTGTCGTTTCACCCGGCGCGGTGGTGCCGCCGGCCTCGGCCGCGGCTTGAGTCGGCGCGGTCGTTTCATCCGGCTCGCCGCCCTTGCAGGCCGCGAAAGAAAGAGTAACGGCAAAAACAAGAAGAATCGCGGCGAGTTGCCTGAGCTTTTTCGGCATAGGGTACCGGCTCCTTATCAATCAGGTTGGCGGAATTGAATTCAATTCCGCCATTTGATAGTATACAATTCAGGAGGCGTTGTCAATGTAATTTTACCGGAAACACGGCCTGCGGCGCCCCGGTTATCCGGTTGTTTTCAACACCGCGTTTCCCTGCCCGGCCGTGATGCTGAAGCGTAAGCCCTCCGTTCCGACCGTATCCGTAAGAAGCTCAAAATTCTCACTTTGCGCGATTGTCACCGTTTTCCCCTCAAGGCCGGGGAGTTTCACCGTCTCCCCCGATGCCGGGCCGGCGCCGTCGATATAGATATATTCCGCGCCGTCGTCTTTTACCCGGATAACCGCAAAGGCGCTGCCCGACGCGGCGGGGTCGAGATAGTTTCGAAACGCTTTGAAAGTCTTGCGATCGCCGGGGTTATAGATTGTTTTACCCGTCACAATCGGGTAACTTTTTTTACTTTGGCTCATAAACCAGAAATCCCCGCAGCTTTGCCGGCGCGCGGAGTTCCCCGCGTCGGTTTGATCCGGGAGAAACCCCATCGCGAAGCCGTAGGTCCTGCCGCCGGAGGCGCTATAAATCCAGTCCGCATAATGGTTGGGCGGCAAGCCTTCCTCTACGCAATCCGCCGGGCCGAACCGTAATCCGTATTGGGAAGAAGGGGGGAAGAAATCCTTGTATTTCTGCATATCGACGCCGCCTGCGAAATCAAAGACCGCCGTTTCGCCGGTTTGAGTGTTGACGGCTTCCTTGGGTTTGACGCCCGGCAAAAACCGTTTGGTTACATATCCCGTTCTGCCGATGCAAATCGCTTGAACCGCGCCGAAATTTTCCGAAGTGACCTTTTTCAAGGCCTGAACGGTGCTTTCGATGACGCAGTCGAGGCCCGCGGTATAGGTAAAGGTGTTATCCATCCTCACGACACCGCCGATAGAATCGTCACAGTAATCGCCGTTGTGCGTCTGCGCGTATTCAAGCATCTCCTTATAACACATAATCGTATAGTTCTCTTTGATTTCAAGCGTGTCGCCGTAATACTCGCCGTCTTCTTCGATTTTTAATCCGTCAAGATAGCAGTCGACGGTCACATGGTTCACCGACGGGTAAATCTGCCCGTTGGAGCCGATAACGGCCGAAACCGTAATGTTGTCAAGATTTTCGGCGGTATCGCCGCCCTTGACATAAGTCATGACCCCCGCGGGAGGAACCGCCAGCGGGGTCACCATACCGTTTGTCTCGGTGTAAGGCCCGGCGAAAATCAAATTGCCGGTGCCGGTTTCGAACCCGATGAGGGTGTAATCGTATCTCTCGCTGCGCCAGACACCCCCCAGGTGGGCGGATGTTTTGTTGTGGCCGGGCGCGCTGACGGTGTATTTCGTCCAATACCCGTGGTTCGCACCCACGGCGCCATAGCTGATGCGGAACGGCGTGATGTCGTCTTTGTTGGTGTTGTTGAAATCCGTCGACACAGAGGTTTTATTCCATCGAAAACCGCCGTTCATAGAACTGCTTGTCCCAAACTCAATCCGGATGGTTTTGTCTTTGTTAAACGGGCTCTCCATGGCGTATGTATCGCCGGTTTTTGTCAGCGCAATGTCTTTTGAACGGGCTGTTCGGACGGATAGCCTGACCGTTTCGCCGCCGAACAGAATGTCTTTCGATGTGTCTTCGCGGGTAAGGGATTGTTCGTTTTCGGGCAGCGTGCCGATTGGGCTCGGCAACGCTTGACTTCCTATCATGGTTTTTAAATATAATTTTATTTTTAGAATCAATTTATAAAAAAGGTTTATATTCGCTCGGTCCGGATTCAGGCAGATTTCTATATCCGTTTCAAGTGACTCGCCCGGGCTTAAAATTTCCGCGTCTAAAACAGCGCTGCTTTTATTGAATAAACGCGCGTTATCGGGAATCACATAATCCGCGTGAACCTGCCTTAAAACCCGGCCGCCGGTGTTCTTCACCCGGATAGTGATTTTAGCGAAACTCGTTTTTCCATAGGTGTCTTTGTCCGTTGAGACGATTATCGCCAACGGGGTTGTTAAAGCGATGGTTTCACCCCGTGCGGCCGGGGCAGCGGGAAAAAGAAAAGGAGCAAGAAGGATGACGCAAAGGAAAGTTCTGAGTCGTTTGATAGGGATAACCTCCCTTAAAATTCGTTGCTGTTATTATAATTCCGGAGCATTGAATTGTCAATATGCCGTCACGGAACGAAACCCCCGTCCTTTTTAAGAACGGGGGTATAAAACAAGGTGTGCCTGCGTTTAATAGGTGAAGGTGCCGTTGCCTGTGCAGTGCCGGTGACATCGGGTTTGGGTTTTCAACTTGCCAGCCCCGTGCTCTGGTCAATGGTCACAAGCCAGTTTGCATGGAGATTTATAATATCTGCGTCCGCGGTGTCAATCCTTCCATCGCCATTGACATCCGCGGCCTTTAGAAACGCCGCGTCCTCCGTTTCATCCCACTCAATCATCCAGTTTTGGACAAGGTTGCAAATGTCGGCGTCGACAGTGTTGATCAAACCGTCGCCGTTGGTGTCGCCGTAAATCACGAGTTGAAAGGTTAATGCGACCGCCCCGGTGCTGTCGTTCACAACATTCACAACCGTGCCGGTGCCAATGGTCTCCGGCGAGTATTGCAGCGAATAGCCGCTGCCGACACTCACGAATCCGGTTTCAAACTGCTCAATGCTGATGCCGGGCGTAATACCGTAGATCATGCCGCTGCCGCTGTCAACCACACACCCGGAACCCGCCTTCGGCGCGATGATTTCGGTCGGCGCCGGGGCTTTTACCCAAACGGTTCCGGCCGTCTCGTGTTGATAGGTAAGGTAGCCGGGTTTGGTGGTGACCGCCAAAAAGCCGTCAATCGCCGTAGGGGGGTCGTCGGCAAATTGGATATAATCCGGAGCGGTCATCGTGCCGTCAACGGTAATGCTGCCGCCGGCAAAGATCATCGCGCCTACACGGTTCGCGGTGACATTTCCGCCGATCTCCGCCACGCCGTCATATACACTTACACCGATCCCTTCCGGATTTTCATTAATATCATAGCCGTTTGCCTGAACATTCCCGTAAACCCTGGCCGCCGCGCCGGAGACACAAACGCCTTGATTGCCCGCGCTGACATTTCCCAGGACATCAATGACAGCCCCTTCCTGGGCATGGACACCGAAGCCGCCGAGTTGAGTCGCTGTCACATCACCCAAGACGGTCAGCGAAGCCTCACTGTACGCGTGGGCAGCTATGCCCCACATCCCGGAAGCCGTGGCATTGGTAACCGTTACCTCGCACAACGCGGAATTGGAGGAGGTCGTCACCCCGTAGGCTTTGCCGGTTACATTCAGCGCACCCGAACCCGTAAGATATACCGACCCTCCGTCATAAACAGTTAACCCGGCTTCGTATTCCGCGGGATTGTTTATGTTCAGTGTATAACCGTTGAGATCAAAAGTCACCTTTTTGTTATCAATAGACACACCGTAATAATGATCAATGTTTTTTAACAGGGTAATCGTTTTCGATTCCCCGGAATATATCGCATAAAGCGCTTCATTCAAAGTGGCGTATCCGGTCTCTCCGATTCTGCAAATGTTTGCTCTTGGCACAGCGGTTGTGTCCGCCTCGAGTCCGCAGCCTTCACTGTTGCACGCGCGCACCTTGAAGGTATACTCTGTACCGTTTGTTAATTCGTTGAATATATAGGTGGTATTTAAACCCGCGTCTTCCCATGTCGCCCCGTTATCTTTCGACACCTGGTAATTCAATATATCTCTGCCGCCGTCGCTGACGGGAGCCGACCAACTCAGTTCTGCCCGGCCGTCACCGGGCGCGGCGGTGAAGTCTTGCGGCATGGAGGGCACTGTGTATATGCGTTCTCCCACGCTGTTGATCCAAATGGTGCTGGTGCCGTCCGTGTAAGTAAGAAAACCGCTTTTGGTAGTAGGCTCGGTTATTTGTTCCGGTGTTTTTTCTGTTTCTCCCAAAACAACAAACGGAGTTCCGGATGAGAGGCTTCCGCTTATTGTCACAGTTCCGTTCCCGTTACTCTTCGCGCCTATTCCGGATGAAACCACATTCCCGGCTACGTTAATCGTTCCGCCATAAGCATAAACGCCAATGTTGTTTGCACCTTGTACGGTTACGCCGCCTCCGACAGTAACCACAGACCCCCCGTTTGCGCGAACACCCATGCCTTGTATCGTTTGTTGATAGTTTCCGAGTATGTGGATATTGCTGCCCACAGTTACGGATGTACCGGGGTTTGCCCAGATTAAAACTCCCGAATTACCTGCCGTTATATTGCCGTTTACCACGATATTGGCGTTTCTTGCGTTCACTTCAATTCCGGTCCTGCGTGCCGCTACATTGCCTTTAACAGTAATTTTACCGCCGTCAAGGTAACTGCCTGAGCCATACATATGAATACCGGTAGCGTCAATGCCTGGCGCGTCTATATTATCAACAGTAGCCTCCGAGTTCCGGCCGAGAACATTTACACCGCCGCCGTTGGCAGGTCCTTTTACATTAAATTGACCCGTACCTGTGCCGGAAAGCCTGAGCTTACCGCCGTTTACTACTGTAAGCGCATATGTAAACCAAACTTCGGTGTAGGCGCTGACATCCAATAGAAGATTATAATCGCCAAGCTCCAAATAGACTGTCTTGCCGTCTATTGTTATGGGCGTGGTGTGGGTGATATTGTTCAGCAGTTTTATGGTTTGCCCGTTTGTTACGGCCGCCAAGGCATCATCCAAAGTGGCGTACTCCACAGTTCCGATCATGCATAAATTGACAACAGGGTCCTGGTGGACGAATCCCTGCCACCGCAGAAACGGATATCCGCTATTATCGGTGCTGTTGATTCCCCATACTGTTGTAAAATCCCAGCCTGTGAATGTTGCTTGCTTCTTCATATCTGCCGTCGATTTTCCTGTTTCGCCCGCTGATGAAGAATTTTGTCCCGATGTTTCGGTATCCCAATAACAGTTTGTGGAAAGTTCGCCGCTGGAGCATGACAGGCCGCAAACATCATAACCTGTTCCATTTACAGGGCCGGCCGCGTAAGAGTCATGGATTGGTCCGCTGTTATCCCCGGTCAAACCACCCAAACAGTCTGTGCCGTTTACTGCGCATGTGGAATAACAGGCTGTAATCTCTCCTTGGTTTGAGCCGACCAAGCCGCCGCCGTAATTGTGGAGAGTTAGTGTGCCTGTGGAAAATGATTTGGTAATAACGCCCTCTTCCAAGCTCTCACCCACAAGACCGCCGGCACTCTTTCCTTCGGTAAAGACTGATGCGTCAGCCCGGCATTCGATTATGGCGCCGCTGTTATAACCCACTAAACCTCCTGTCCAATCGCCATATTCTATCTCATCCGTGCCGGTTACATCACCATTGAATGAACAACGGGTAATTGAACCG
>DAITOC010000018.1:0-18234 GCA_036834305.1 Clostridiales bacterium | reverse complement strand
CCCTTGACGATGTCAAAAAACTCATCGACGCCGCCGCGCTGATGAAAATGAATGTCATGCACTGGCACCTGACCGACGACCAGGGCTGGCGCGTTGAAATCGAAAGCCGGCCGGAACTGATGAAAACCGGTTCAAGTCGGCCGGCGTCAAATTTCGGTAAAGTACATAGCGACCGGGAATACGGCGGATACTACACAAAGAACGAATTGCGCGAAATCGTGGACTACTGCGGCAAACGGCATATCGAACTGATACCCGAAATTGATATGCCCGGCCACATGATCGCCGCCATCGCCTCCTACCCGGAACTTTCGTGCCGCGGCGAGCGGATGGAAGTGGAAACCAGGCAGGGCATATTCCCGGACATTCTTTGCGCGGGCAAGGAATCGACATTTGACTTTGTTTTTGATGTGCTTGATGAAATTCTCGCGGTTTTCCCGTCCGAATACATTCATATCGGCGGTGACGAAGCGCCGAAAAAGCGCTGGCAAGAATGCCCGCATTGCCAAAAGAAGGCGGCGGAACTCGGGCTTTCGAATATGGAAGAACTTCAGGGGTGGTTTGTCAACCGAATCGGCAGATTTCTGGCCGACAACGGCCGGACGGCCATCGCCTGGAACGAAAGCCTGAAAAGCGGCGCCCTTGACCGGAATACCGCCGTACAGATGTGGATGGATAAAAAAGGCTTGTCCGAGAACTTCGCGAACTCAGGCGGCAAAATCATCGTTTCACCGTTTTATCATTACTATACCGATTACCCGTACGGCATGACACCGCTTAACAAAACATACCGTTTCGACCCCGTTCTGAAAGGCATTAACCCGGAAAGCGCAGGGAATGTTCTCGGCGTTGAGGCGCCGATTTGGACCGAACATATCCGGGATTTCGGCCGAATGTGCTATATGGCTTATCCGCGCTTCGCCGCCGTCGCCGAAACCGGCTGGACAAGGGCGGAGCATAAGGACGCCGAAAACTTCGCCCGACGCATGAAGGTTTTCGCGCAACAACTTGAGGAAATCGGGATAACGCCCGCGATGCCGCAGGCGTGGAACCCCGGCCCGT
This sequence comes from Clostridiales bacterium, assembly GCA_036834305.1. GTDB lineage: Bacteria > Bacillota > Clostridia > Oscillospirales > Acutalibacteraceae > UBA1447. The sequence goes on along the minus strand of DAITOC010000018.1, from coordinate 17,172 downwards.
TTGAAAGGCTGCGGCAGACGATAAAGTTTTTTTCGGGCACACTGACAAAAGATATGATCAAAGGTTACAAATAGTTCCATAAAACAAGGAGAAGCGCAATGCCATACGAAAGCCTGTCAAAAAAGGCTCTGAAACTCATGCGTATCACCTCAGCCATCGGTTTGTTTTTTATCGCGGCGGCCGCGGCGGTTATCGCGGGTTTTTTGATTGCCGGCGGCAAGACAGCGGCCGCAGCCGCCGTCTTCGGCATCGCCGCCGCCGGCTGCATCCTGTTTTTTTTTCTTGTCCCCCCTGTTCGCTTTCGACGCTATAAGTACCTCATTGCGCCGGACAGAATAGAAATTATCGAAGGCATTTTGTTTGTATCGAGGACGATTGTGCCGGTTGACAGAATTCATCAGATTGACATCCGGCGCGGCCCGCTCGACAACGCGGCCGGCGTCGCGAAGGTGATTGTCACCACCGCGGGTTCCGCGGCGGCGTTCCGGTTTTTGGAGCCGCAAAGAGCGGACGAAATCGCGCTTTACCTCAACGAGTCCATCAGCCGCAAACTCAAGGCAGAAGGGGCGGGAAACGATGTTCAATAGCCCCACACGAAACCATATTTCAATCATTGCCGAGCGGCTGGGCATTGTGTTTTTTATGCTGGTGATTGTCGGCTTCAACAGCAGCATAGACAACCTGGCAAATATGTTCCGGCCGCAGTTCTGGCGGGACCTCGCGGGAACCGCCGACAGTCTGTCAGGTTTTATCGTCGCGCTCGGCGGGGCGGGGTTTTTGCTGTTGGTGGCCCTCGTACTTCTGATTTCTTTCTTATTTTGGAGAAAGACTTTTTTCTATATCGAAGGGCAGAATTTCATCTATGAGCGCCGGACTCTGTTTAAAAAAAACACAAAACTGCCCATCGCCAATATTTCGACAGTCAACCTTCAGCAGTCCGTATTCGAGCGGCTCATGGGCACAAGCAAGGTCAAGATTGATTTAAACTCCTCACACACCGCCAACCGCACCGATTTTATTTTCGTCTTAAAGAAGCCGATTGCCGAAGCGCTTCGGGCGGACCTGACCGTTTTAAAAACACAAGCCGGGCAACCGTACGCTTTGCCCGGTTTAAAGGATGCTTGCCGGCCGCGCGAGCAGATAATCGCTTTTTCTACCGGCGAGGTCATTCGCCACAAGATTCTTTCCCTGCCCTTTTTACAAGCCCTTTCCACAATTTTCGCGGTCATTGTCTTGCCGCTGTTCGACGGTTCGGGCACACTGGATATGCAAAACCACCTCTTTGTGTTAACTCTGGGTTTCATCGGCTGGGTTTTTGTGCTTATTTGGGGCATTCTCAACCTGCAGGGCTACAGGGTTGAGCGCGACGATAAAAATGTTTATATACACTGCGGGGCGGTTAAAAAAACCAGTTATACATTTGAGTTCGCGAAGATCAACGCCGTCGTCGTTAAGCAGCCCGTTTTGGCGCGAATACTCGGCTTGTATTCGATTGAGGTCGCCGTCGTCGGCTTGGGCAATGAAAACAAAGAAACGCCGCAGCTTTGCCTGCTTGTCAACCGGGCTCAGATGGAAAGGGTGTTGGGCGTATGCGCCGCGGATTTTACCTGCAAAACCGCTCCCATCCCTTCGAATAAAGCGGCGCTGCTGGCATCGGGTATATTCGCTGTGTTTATTGCTTTGGTGTCGCTCGCGGTTTTGCTGGCGAATGTGCCGTATTTATGGATTATTTGCATCGTTGTTTTCGCGGTATCCGTTTTGGGCGGATGGCTCAATTACAAAACAAAAACCATCGCGTTTGACGATGAGGTGTTTCACTATTCAAAAGGCATTTTCTCCAAGCATAAGGCCATGTTCAAATACGGCGATATCCAGGATGCGCGCATCCATAAAAACTTTATTACCGGTAGGCTGAATGCCGGCCGTATGCGGTTCACCATTTTATCCGGAGTGAAAATGAAGGCCCATAAGACGGGATATTTCGAGTTGCCGCTTTTTGACGAAGCCGTTGGCAGGGTTGTCGCTCACGGGGATACTTCGGCGGGATTCTTCGGGTTGAGAGGGCAATAGATGGAAAAGAACGTACATGAAAACCACAGGCAAAGGGTAAGACGAAGGCTCAAAGAAGAGGGCGTGGATTCGTTTGACGACCACCAACTGTTGGAATTGATCCTGTTTTATGTCGTGCCGAGAAAAGACACCAACGAACTCGCGCACAAACTCCTTAACGAATTCGGAAGCCTGGCAGGTTTGTTTGAGGCGAACCCCGACGATATTCAGAAATTGTGCAAGGTTGGCGAACCGACCGCCGCTTTTCTGACGCTTATACCGTTGTTGACAAGAAGATACCAAATCAGCAAATGGAAAGAAAAGCCGGTCCTCGGCAATGTGTCCGAGGCCGGCAATTACACCGTAAGCCATTTCGCCGGGGAACCCGAAGAGAAGTTTTTTATCATTTGTCTGAATACCCGGAACCAAGTGCTCGGCAGCGGCGTGGTTCAACGGGGTACCGTTGACGAGGTGGCCGTCTACCCGCGAAAAATTATGGAGATTGCCTTGCGGCAAAAGGCCTACGCCATCATAATGGCCCATAACCACCCGGGCGGCAGCCTTGTCCCCTCCCGCAATGACATAGAGATTACGAACACAGTGGTATTGGCCATGGAATCCATTGGGATGAAAGTCCGCGACCATATCATCGTCGCCGGCGACAGATATGTCAGCATGAAGCAGGAGAATTATTTTTAACCTTTCTGACAAAGGCAAATACTATTGCCCCGCCTCCGGCGGGGCAATTTGCATGATTCCATTTATCAAATCATAATTCGTATAATCACGATTTGATGAAAGGTCCGATTGTCATTGTCAAGCATAATTTATGCTTGATCACAGAATTGCCCATGCCGAACTAAACTTCCAATATCCCCGAGCCCTTGACCGGCACGCAAACGGTAATGTCGGGCGCGAGGCCGCGGGGTTTGTAGTAGACTTGCTCAAGTTCCTCAAAGACGGAAGGAACGGCTTCGTTTTCGGCAAGAATCATTACGCAGCCGCCGAGGCCCGCGCCGGAAATCTGCGCGCCGAGCACGCCCGGTATACCGACGGCCTTGTCGACGATGAAATCGATTTCCGGTACCGAGCAGGCATAGCCGCCCGGCAGATTTTCAAGGCGGGCCGCCTTGACCCTTTCCGGGTCCTCGCTGCGCAGGCTGTCAATCCGTTCGCGCAAAGCGGCGTCGGAATAATCCTGCATATAGGGGCGCTCCCCCGTTTCATCGTACCGCACAACCCTGTCGCCGTCGTGGCTGACCGTCATCAACCGGCCGAATTCGCCGGTTTTTTTGTCGTCAAACAGACTTTTGCACAGCGAACTTCGCGCGCATTCCGCTATGCCGTAAAGACATACCGCCCTTATCGGGTAGTTTTCCGGAGGGTTGTGGGTCGCGAGAATGCTTCGGATTTTTTCGTGATTCGCCTCGGAGATGAGCGAAAAAAGTTCGCCGGGCGCGGCCTTCTCCGGCAGGCCGGCGATGAGTTCATAGATTTTGCTCGGTGAAACGCCGAGGCGCCCGGGATTAATGTCCCGCAAATGCGCGACCGTTCCCGCGTATTGCGGGTACGCCTCCCGAAACAACATCATGCCGAATTCAAAGGCCGCCACGCGGCTGTTGAATGCATCCCTGGCGTTGGTGGTTTTGTTGGCGCGTATGTGAGAATTGGCGATGATGAGTTTGCACTCGCCGGGGAACGCGAACTTGTCGCGAAACTCAAACGGAAAAAAGCCGAGTTTGGCGACACAGCCGCGTTCGGCGAATTTCATGGCCGCGTGGTCGGCGGCGCCGCCCCGGGAGCCGACATACCATTCCCCTTCCCCGCACAGCTCAACAAACTGCCGCGGGGTCAGTTCGAGCCCGTTGAGAGCGCAGAAAGCCTCGGCGGTGGAAACGACGATGGCCGAGGAACTCGAAAGGCCGGCGGCGATGGGGATATTGCCGGTGAAGGCCATGTCCATGCCTTTGAGTTTTCTGTCACGGAACTGATACTGCAACCGCAGTACGGGGGCCTTAATATAGTTGGCCCAGTCGCCGCGGGTATTCTTTAACAGTCTTTCGGCCTCGCCCGATTCGAGGAAGCCGAGCCAACTGTCCCAGTCCAACTCGGCGAGGTGCTCGGAGATGGCGAATTCGCGGGGCGGAAACCCGTCGGCGGTGTTGACGATGCGTATCCGGTCGTCATCCCGCGCCGCGCAGACGGCGATGACTTCTTTGTTAATCGACATGACATTGACATTGCCGCCGCGGTGGTCAATGTGTCTGCCCATAAGGTTGACGCGGCCGGGCGCCCTTGAAATAACCGTGCTTCGGGCCGCCCCATAACGCGAGGCGAACAGGCGCAGCGCGCCGAGAACCGCCTGTGTTCTTTCGGCTATGATATCGCTTTCGCCGCCGTAAATAGCGGCGAGGCAGCCAAGCAGGGATTCGTCCGGGTTTTCGAACAGATCAATCCATTCACCGACGGGTTTCAGGCTGCTCGGGCCGGGCAGCCGCGCGGCGCCGGCTTTGAGGTTTCTGTAATGATCCTCGATTTTCAGCAGTTCCTCAACGTTGTTGAAACTCATGATATCCCATTCGTTATCAACCGCCTCGACCGCTATACGGAACCTGCCGGCGCGGGCGAGGATTTCAACGATATCCGTCAGGTATTCCTCGTTTTGGGCATTGTCGTCGCCGATTAACGGGAGGGCAAAGCGCGCGGCTTTCGGGCTTAAAATATACACGCTCGCGTTGGTATAATCGGACGCGTCGACATCGCCGGGGTCATACACCGCACCGCCGATTTTCACAACGGCTCTCTCATTGATGAGTTGTTCGTCGGCGAGGTCAACACTGCGCAGTTCGTTGATGACCGCTTCCCTTTTCTTCGCGCTCGCGATAAGATCCGCCGCGTATTGTTCCGCCGCCGCTTGAAGTTCTTCCGCTCCAACGCCTTCGGCAAACAGGGCACAGACTTTTTTATACAGCAGGGCTCTCTTCGTATCGATTTCTTCCCGTATGCCAATGGGGCAGCCTTTTTTGTTGAATACAATTCTTCCGCCGGTCGGATTGATGCTTTTGGGCTGCGCGCAGACAAGCAGGTCGGCGCGCGATTCGGCATACTTTCGCGCCGCCTTTTCGATGAAGGCGGCGCTTGTTATTTTATCGCCCATGGTTATGATGACGGGCCCGTCAATATTGAACGCTTCGAGGACGGAAAAGCCGGCTTTGGCGGCGTTGCCCGTTCCCTTTTGCTCCTTTTGGTAGACAAAAGCCGCGCGGGGGTACTCGGAGCCCACGCACTCGGTCACCTGGCCCGAAAGGGCGCCGACGACAACGACAAACCGGTTGACACCGGCTTTTTCAAAATTGCCGAGCGTGTGCAGAATCGACGGCTTTCCGTCAATTTCAAAACAAACCTTGTGTTTTGTTTCGGACTGCATCCGCGTGCCCTTGCCCCCGCACAGCACGATGCAGTTGACGTCCTTTTTTCGGGTCATCGCGCAGCCTCCGCGGCATCCGTTTCACCGGCGGCGAAACAGGCTCTGAGCACCGGGTTCCGGACGGCCGCTGTCTCGTCCGGGCGGCCGACGGACGCCTTGACAGGCGCGGCGTGAAGCGCCCCGGGGTCGTCATAAGCGAGGGCGTAAAGGTCTTTGAAAGCGTCCGCGGCGGCGTCGAGCGTTTCCCGGCTCTCGGTTTCGGTCGGCTCAAGCATCAGCGCTTCATGGACAATCAGCGGAAAATACATTGTCGGCGGATGAATCCCTTTGTCGATGAGCCCTTTGGCGATATCCGCCGCGCTGACACCCGTTCGATGCTTGAGGGATTCAAGCGACATAACGAATTCGTGCATGCAAGGTCCCTCAAAAGGAATGTCATAGGTTCCGCGCAGTTTTTCCATGAGGTAATTGGCGTTGAGGACGGCGTTCCCGGACGCCTCCTCTAAACCCTCCGCGCCGAGCGTCATGATGTAGGCGAGCGCCCTGACGAGGACGAGGAAGTTGCCGTAAAAACTCTTTACCGGGCCTATTGACTTTGACGGAGTTTTCAGCGCGTATTCGCCGTTTTTCTCTTCGACAACCGGGGCAGGCAGAAACTCCCGGAGGAAGGTTTTGCAGGCGACCGGGCCGCTGCCCGGTCCGCCGCCGCCGTGCGGTGTCGAGAAGGTTTTATGCAAATTCAGGTGCATCACATCAAAACCCATGTCCCCCGGCCGGGTGATGCCCATGATCGCGTTCATATTGGCGCCGTCGTAGTAAAGCAGGCCGCCCGCGCCATGGACAATCGAGGCGATTTCCGTTATATCGGTTTCAAACAGCCCGACGGTGTTGGGGTTGGTGAGCATGAACGCGGCGGTATCGTCACCGGCCGCCTGCCTGAGGGCGTCGAGGTCAACCGTTCCGCCCTTGGCGGAGGGGATGTTGACGACGGTAAAGCCGCACATAGCCGCGCTCGCGGGATTTGTGCCGTGGGCGGAATCGGGAACGATGACCTTATTCCTGCGCGTTTCGCCCCGGTCGAGCAGATAGTTTTTAATCATCGACAGCGCTGTAAACTCACCGTGGGCTCCCGCCGCGGGCTGCAGGGTAATCGCGTCCATTCCGGTTATTTCACACAAATAGCCGCCGAGCGTCCCCATGACCTCGAGGCAGCCCTGCGCGTCGGCAGGCTCCTGAAGCGGGTGAATGCCGGTAAAGCCGCGCAGGGAGGCGGCTTCCTCATTAAGTTTGGGGTTGTATTTCATCGTACAGGAGCCCAGCGGATAAAAGCCGTTGTCCACCCCGTAAGCCTTGCGGCTGAGATTGGTATAATGGCGAACGACATCAACCTCGGCGACTTCGGGAAAATTAAGCGCCGCGCAGCGTCTGTATTGCTCGGGTACGGCGACGGCATCGACATCGCAGGCCGGCAATACGGCGCAGCGGCGTCCGGTTTTACCCGCGTCAAAAATCAAACCGTTCATATGACCGCCTCCTTTAATATTTCCGTAAGTTCATCGATTTGGGCTTTGGTGTTCATTTCCGTCACGCACCATAAAATCCGCCCCGTGTATTCGCCGCCGAGAGGCAGGCCGCCGAGAATCTCTTTTTCGGCGAGTTTTTTCATCAAAACGGCCGGTTCCACCGGGCATTGCGTCACAAATTCGTTGAAAAAGAAGCCGTCGTGCGTAAGGGTAAATCCCTTTACACTCGCTATCTTTTCGGCTGCGTATTTCGCTTTGGACAAACATTGTTCCGCGGCTTCCCGAATACCCTCTTTGCCCATGGAGGCGCAGTAAATCGTGGCCGTCAGCGCGCAAAGCGCTTCGTTTGAGCATATGCTCGACGAGGATTTTTCGCGGCGGATATGCTGCTCGCGCGCCTGCAGCGTCAACACATAGGCCGTTCGGCCCGCGCTGTCCGCCGTTTGGCCGGCGATGCGGCCGGGAAGTTTCCTCATATCCGCCGTTTTTACGGCCATATAACCGAGATAAGGGCCGCCGAAGGCAAGCGGCAGGCCGAGCGGCTGCGCTTCCCCGACCGCGGCGTCCGCACCGTATTCGGCCGGTGTTTTCAAGACGGCGAGCGAAATAGGGTGGCAGCCCATGATGAATTTCGCTCCCGCGCCGTGAGCAGCGGCCGATATCGCGTCATAGTCTTCGATGAGGCCGAAGAAGTTCGGCTGCTCGGCATAGACGCAGGCTGTTTCCGCGTCAACGGCTTGTAGAAGTTTTTCGATATCGGCCAGACCGTTTTTGTGGGGTACGACAACGGTTTCGATACCGGCGGAGCGGCAATAAGTTTCTATTACCGACAAGGTATTCGGCTTTACACTTCCCGCTATAACCGCTTTGGTTCTTCGCCTGTCGGTGAACATGGAAACGGCCTCCGCCGCGGCGTGGGCGCCGTCGTAAACCCCCGCGTTGGCGACATCCATCCCCGTAAGTTCGCAAATCATCGTCTGGTATTCAAAAATCACGGTTAAAATGCCCTGGCTGATTTCCGCCTGGTAGGGCGTGTAGGCGGTCACGAACTCCGGCAGGGAGGAAAGGTGCCGGACGACCGCCGGCACAAAATGCCGGTAAGCGCCCGCCCCCCGGAAGCAGGTTTTAAAGACGGTATTCCCCGCGGCGGCTTTCTCGAAAGCGCCGATCACCTCGAGTTCGCTTTTCGCGGCGGGCAGGTTTAAAGGCCGCCCGAGCCGGACGGAAGGCGGAACGGACCGGAACAACTCGTCGATTCTTGCTTTGCCCAGAGCGCGCAGCATATCCTCGCGTTCAAGGCTTGTGTTCGGTACATAGGACATAGACAGCCTCCTGTATTTATCAAAAAAGGCAAGAGCATCGCCCTTGCCGCGCGGATCCGGCCGCCGCGTCAGTTGCTTTCTTCTTTCAGAAACTGATCATAATCGGCCGCGCTCAGCAGGTTTTCGTTGATTTTGACATCCTCAAGTTCAATGAGCCAGGAACCGTACGGGTCGGCGTTGACTTTGCCGGGGTCGTCGAGCACATCGTCGTTGACGCGCAGAACGGTGCCGCCGAGCGGACACACGATGTCCGACACCGCTTTGATGGATTCGACGTCACCGAGGATATCGCCGGCGGCGAATTGTTCGCCTTCGTCCGCGATGTTGATGAAGGCGATGTCTCCGAGCGTTTCCTGCGCGTGGTCGCTCAATCCGACGAGCGCGGTTCCTTCCGGCGTGATTTTTACCCATTCGTGTGTTTTGGTAAACAGCAGATCTTCGGGCGTATTCATATCCGATACTCCTTATTTTTGAATTTACTTGTTTATTTTGTAAAAAGGCAGAGGCACTTCTTTCGCGTCAAGGGCTTTGCCCCTTGACAGGATTTGAATATCACTTGCCGCGGTATTTCGCGCGTCGACGAGCGCCATGGCAACGGCTTTTTTCACAAACGGGCACATGGTGCCCGATGTTACGCGGCCGATTTCCTTCCCATCGGCCAAAACGGTATCGCCGCCGCGGGCAATTCCCCTGTCGAGAACTTCCAGCCCGATACGCTTGACCCGGGGCGTCCCCTTCGCTTCGATAGCCGCCTTGCCGATAAAATCGGCTTTGTTCATCTTGACAAAAAAGCCGACGCCGCTTTCCAAAGGCGTTGTTTCATCGTCCATCTCATGGCCGTAAAGGGGCATTGCCGCCTCAAGGCGCAGGGTGTCCCTGGCGCCGAGGCCGCAGGGAACCAAGCCGAGGCAGGCGCCCGTTTCTATAAGTTTGTCCCATAAACGCGGAGCGTCTTCGTTCGCCATATAGAATTCAAAGCCGTCCTCGCCCGTGTAGCCGGTCCTGGAAACGAGGCAGCGGACGCCGCCGACATCGGCACCGTCGAGGAAGGTATAGTTTTTTTCGGGCAGTGTCGCGGTTAACCGCGAGGCAATGGCCGCGGCGCCCGGGCCCTGCAGCGCGATCTGCGCCGTTTGAGCGGAAACGTCATCAAAGCGCACATCCCCGGATAAATTGGCTTGTATCCAAGCCGCGTCCTTGTCATGGTTCGCGGCGTTGACGACAAGCAAATACTTAGTTTCGCTGTGGCGGTAAACGAGCAGATCGTCAATGACGCCGCCGTTTTTGTTGCACATTGGGGAATACTTCACCTGCCCGTCGGCCATACCCGAGCAGTCGTTGGTAACAAGCATCTGGATATTGTTCAGCGCGTCGGGCCCTGTCAGCAGGATTTCACCCATGTGGGAAACATCAAAAAGCCCGGCGGCGGTTCTGACCGCCATGTGTTCCGCGGTGATGCCCGAATACTGCACCGGCAGCAGAAAGCCGGCGAACGCCACGAGTTTGCCGCCGAGGCGGACATGCGTATCATACAGCGGTGTTTTCTTTTCCAATCTCAAACCCCGTTTCCCGAAATGCCGAAGTATTCGGTTGCGTTGTTGAAAGAAATATCTTTCACCATTTGTTTTAGTGTATCCATATCGTTCGGGTACAGCCCGCGCTCGACCATGTCGCCGAGAAAACCGCACAGGATGCGGCGAAAATACTCATGGCGCGGATAGGAAAGGAACGAGCGCGAATCGGTCACCATGCCGATAAATTTGCCGAAAACGCCGAGGTTGGCCAGCGCCTTCATTTGTTCGCGCATGCCGTCGAGGTTGTCGTTGAACCACCAGGCGGTGCCGAACTGCATTTTGCCGGCAGCCGAGCCGGTTTGGAAGTTGCCGAGCATGGAACCGAGCACATAGTTGTCTTTCGGGTTGAGGGTAAACAGGACGGTTGCCGGCAGTTTGTCCTCAACCGCGAGGCTGTCAAGCAGGCGCGACAGTTTGTCGGCAACCTCGTGGTCGGTCAGGGAATCAAAGCCGGTGTCCGGCCCGATTTCGTTGAACATACGCGTGTTGTTGTTGCGCATGGGGCCGATGTGGATTTCACAGCCCCAGCCGAGGCGGGCGTATTCGGCCATCAAAAACCGCATAAGTTCCGTGCCGTATTTCTCCGTCTCCTCTTCGCTGAGGGAACCACCGTGAAGTTTCTTGGCAAAAATCGCTTCGAGTTCGTCGGAGTCGGCCCTCGCGTAGGGCACGGCGGCAAAGGCGTGGTCGCTCGCGCGGCAGCCCATGGACGCGAAGAACGCGATTCTGCCTTTCAATGCCGCTGTCAAATCCGCGTAGCCGTTGATTTTCGCGCCGATTCTTTCCTCAAGGGAGGCAAGCCACGGCAGGAAACCGGGCAAGTCGATGCCGAGCGCTTTATCAGGCCGGAAAGCGGGCAGCACCTTGCAGGCGAAGCTGCTGTCTTCGGCGAGGAGTTTGTGATACTCCAGGCTGTCGGCCGAGTCGTCGGTCGTGCAGATGCACCTGACATTGGATATCGTGATTAAATCGCGCGGTCGAAAACCGCCCGCGGCGATTTTGTCGTTTGCTTTTTTCCATATCGCGTCGGCGGTTTTACCGCTTAGCGGCTCCTCAATCCCAAAATAGCGCTGCAGTTCGAGGTGAGTCCAGTGATAAAGGGCGTTGCCGATAAGAGAGGACATCACGCCGGCCCAGGCTTTGAACTTTTCATAGTTGGAGGCTTTGCCCGTGATATACTCCTCGTCGATACCGAACGAGCGCATGGCGCGCCATTTGTAGTGGTCGCCCCCGAGCCAAAGAGAGGCGATGTCTTCGGGTTGTTTGTTTTCGTAAATTTCTTTCGGCGAGATATGGCAGTGCCAGTCAAAAATCGGCATACCTTCGGCCGCCGAGTGATAAAGTTCCGAGGCGGCGGCATTGTCAAGCAGAAACTCGCTGTCCATAAATTTTTTCATAGAAAACTCCATCCTGTTTATCAAGTCTGGCCGATTTCATACAGGAACAAACCGGCGAGTTCAATCAGGTCGGCGTCGATGGCATCCACCCTTCCGTCGCCGTTGACATCACCGGCGAACTCCTGCGCGCCGGAAAACGTGAGCATGCCGCCGCAGAAAAGGCTGATGTAAGCCGCGTCTGCCGCGTTGGCATAGCCATCGCCGTCCGCGTCACCCTTAATGACAACCGTAAACGTTTCAAACACCTGTTCGCCGTGCACAACACGGACGGCTGTCCCCGTCCCGAAACCGTTTGGCGTCGGGGTGAAAGCAAAAGAACCACTGCCGTTAACGACCGCGAAACCGTCAAGCGAGGTGATTCCCTCCCTGAGGCCGTACAGGCAGCCGGATTGCCTGTCGACGATGGTGCCGCTGCCGGCCGCCGCGGCAAGAACCGGAATCACGGGCAGACTGAACTCGATGGTTTTCAGGCCGGCGGACATATCGGCTGTTGTGACCGTGAAAGGCTCCGTAACCGTAATGAACCCGGCAGCCGCGGCCGTGTAGGTGTAGTCACCGGCAGGCAACACAAAACTGCCGTCGGCTTTCGGCGGGAACACCGAACCGTAACTGTTGGCAACGGTGACATCGGCGTTCGACGGGTTTTTGACAAAGCGGACCGTCGCGTCGGCGTAGGGGGCCGAAGTAACCGTAAACGGCTGGGTGAAACACATCCCGCCCGGGCCGCTGATTTGGGCGCGCACATAGCAGCCGACCGCGTTTTCATACGCGTTGAGGTCAATTTCCTCCCCTTCCGCTATGACGGTTCCGTTGGACACCCATTGCACTTTCGTATAATTTTGACACTGCAGTTTTATCTGCCCCTTGCCGCCGGGCACGATGATTCTCGTGACGGCAGGCGCCGCGCCGGTGCCGGCGAACGAATCCCCGAGTTCGGCGCGCGCGTACCGGCTGACGGCGAAGAAGGTGCCGGTTTCCATCGCCGTACGCACATTGACTGCCGTGTTCGTTGGCATCATAAAGACTTCCCATGAATTGCCGATGTCGCTTAATTCATGCGAGTCGTCGTTGGCGAAACCGAAAAGGTTCCGGCCCGCGGGGATGACCCTTTGCAGCAGTTTATCCCACAGGATACGGTCGTTTTTCGTCCGGCTGTCGGTGGTGTTGACGAGTTCGAAACCCAGGCACGACCTGTAGTTGTTGAAGATATTAAAGAAATAATCCACCATCTCGTTGTCGTAGACCGACGGGTCGCCGGACGCTTCTGCCCAATCGCCGATGTGGTTGAGGTGCGTGATGCCGCCGGCCTGGTGATACGCCTTGACGGCGGGCTCATAGTCCGTTTCATCTATGGCGCGGACATGGTGGCCGGAATCGGCGTAGAAGCCGTTAATATGGGTTTTTTTAACGGACATACCGTTGAGTTCGATGCCCAGAGGCACTTCGGTCATGCCCCTGCCGTTTCGTCCGGCTCCCGCGTAAATCTCCAGTTTGCGGGCGGTCGTGAGCGCGTGCCTGGTTTTGCCGATATTGGCTATGCCTATCATCCAGTCGACATCGGGCTTTTTATCCCAGCCGTAGTTGACGGTACCGTGGTCGGTCATCGCGAGAATATCGTAGCCGGCGGAATAATAGGCTTCGATCATATCCCGGAAATCGACATCCCCATCGCTGACGGTCGAATGGGTGTGGAGGTTCGCCTTATAACTACCCCAAGTGTCCCAGTTCACGGTCTCGTAGGGGTTGCCGATGGTATACTGCTTTGTTCCGAGAACATCGCCAACCGCCCCGGCGTTCGGCCCCGCGAAGGCGAGCAGCGCGCAAAGAAGGGAAAGCGTTGTGATGAGTGAAACAATTCTTTTCGGCGCTTTTTTCATTTGGTTTCCTCCCCGATTGTTGTATCGCGTGCCGCGGACGCCTTGACGGTTTGCATCATTTCCGTAAATGTTTCGGCGATTGTATAAGCCGTATTCGGGCCTAACGAGTTCGTTTCCTCATAATGCCGGCGACCGAGCCGGTCTTTTCCTCCGTCAAAATACGAGGTTTCGGGGTCGAGCAGGAAATCGTTGGGCGTGACGATATAACCGATTTCATCGTTGGCCAAACCGAAGACGAGAAGGTTCTCATCCTCCGCGATTTCGCAAAGCGGGAGAGGATTGACTTCGGGCCCTTTGCCTTCGGCGGATTCCTCCGCGCTCAAATACCCGCCGTAAACGAGTTCCGGGAAGATTTCGCCGGGCAGCAGCAGCATTTTCAGCGAGTCGATTTCAAAATACGTCATTTCGGTCTTCAGCGCGTAACCGGTATAGCCGGCCGTTTTTATCGCCTGCTTCTTCGCGTTGAGAATGCCGAATTTCGCCGCGGCGAGCAACGCGAAGTTTTGCGCCTCGGCGTAAAATTCCTGTTTTAGAATGTTGATTCGCGGGGCGAGTTTGACCTCATTCTCAATGGCGAAAGCGGTTTCGGCCAGTTTCCGGCCGGCGATTTTGGTGGACTCGACATTGTCTTTGTCAAGTTCTTTCATGCGGATAAGGCCGCCGATGGCGCCGACGAAGTAAATGGTTTCGGCTTTCTTTTCACGCAGGATTTCCTGCCGGAGGTAACAGGGGAAGTCGGCGCTGACAAGGGAGTTCGCCCCGAGCAGCGATTCGGAATGGGAGGCAAAATTGAGCATCCAAACCTCCCGCCCGCCGTCGTTGGGTACAAAGCGCAGGCGTGTGAGCGTTTTGGAAAACACCTCCGGCAGCCTTGAATCGCGCTGAATGTCGGGCGCGTCGTTTCGCCCGAGGTATAGGCTGCCCTCGCGGCGGCCGGCATAGGCCTGCTCAACGACATTCTTTATGCCCTCGAAAACAACGCGCATATACTTCGGGTTTCGGCCCGTCCGCGGCAGCGCGCCCCACATACCCATCGTGTCAATGCCCGCGTGGTTGTGCGTGCTCAGAATGTTCAGCGAGCGGCAGCCGGTTTTTTTGACAAAGTCCGCCAGCAGCGCCTTGGCGGCGAGGACATCTTTGCTGACCATGCCAACGTTGTCGACCGAGACAAAAACAACACCGCCCCGGCCCGAGTTGTCGTCGAGCCAAACGGCGCTGGCTGTCATCGGGTCCAAAACGCCCTGCGCGGGGTTGAACGGCCTGTAGCCCGCGATATAGTATTTCTTCTTGTCAATGTCGCCGGGCATGACATCGGTTTTGGCGAACCCCATGGTGAAAAACGCAGCTTCTTGACCGCCGGCGTTGTCAAACACGCCTTTGGGCAAAGGCGGCGCGGGTGATTTGTTTGCCGTTTTCGCGCCTGCGGCGGCAAAACGCTTTTGAAAAGTTTTTGCAAGAATACCCATTGCGCCCATATGTTTTCCTCCGAAAGCTAAAGATAATACTCTTTTTTTAGTATAGCAGATTGCGCTTTGTTTGCAAGCAAAATCGGGAAAGATAGGGAAATAATCCGCTTGTCTTTTGGCAAGTCCTGTATTAAACTGTCGTTATATGTAATCGGGGCGGTGATCTTATAAAATCAAGAAAATTCTTCGCGGCCTTCGCGGCGGCTTGCGCGATGATTCTGACTCTGCCTTTTTTCGCGCGCGCCGTTTCCGTTGTTTGCGATGGTAAAATTACCGATCGGGAATGGGCCGGCGGCCCGAAAATCACACTCGCGCAGAATACCGGGCAAAGTAACTGCGATGTGGAATTCGCGTGCTTAAGAGTTATCGTCAACAACGGCGGCAGCGAGATGTTTCTCGCCCTTCAGGTGCTGACAGGCCAACTCGAAAAGGACAACACGCTTGCCGGTTTTAATATCTATGTCAACGGCAGCCTGTGCGCCTCCTGCCTTTTGAACGGGGAGGCAGCTTACGACCAATACACTTATGCCGTTGACACGGCTATCGTGGCGTTGGACAACGATGATTTCGCGGCCGAGGCGCGCGTCGGTTTCAAAACGGGGTTGCCGGACCGTATTGATTTGGGTATTCGAATTCTTGACGGTTACGGCGAACCTTCGACTTTATTTGTGAACACCGTCTACCGGGCAGAGACTACTGCTTCAACGCCGGCGGAAACGACCACAGGCCGGGCAACTACAACGGCCGGCCCGACCACAAAAGCACAAACCACAAAAGCACAAACCACGAAGGCACAAACTACAGAGGCACAAGCCTCAAAGGCACAAACCGCAGAGGTGCAAACCACAAAGGCACAAAAGCCGGCCGCCGCGCCGAATGTTACCGCAGGAAACACAACGGGTTCCGCCGCGAGCCCGACAGCGGCCGCCGGGGTTACCGCGCATACCCCCGACGGTACTTCCGGCGCAGCCCCGGCGAATGCCGCGGTTTCGCGGCCTGACGGCGGCGAAACCGAAACACATGCGTTAAGCCCGTCTTCCGGCTTCAGCCGGACAAAATATATCGTTCTGGTCTCGGCGGCCGCGCTGCTCCTGGTAGCGGCCCTGGCAATCAGCGTGTATGCCGGGCTGTCAAAAAAGAGCGGTGAACCGGAAGAAAGCCCCCCGGCTGAGGATACCCCGGATGTTCCGGCGGACTAGACAACCGGGGTTGAAACTTTCCGGCTGTATTCGTTGAGGAGTTTCATAAAGGTCCTGTAATCGCTGACGGTGACATCGGGGGGCGTCTGGTGGTCGACGCCCGGTATATAGCCGCCGGAACGGATGACGGGCAGAATCCTCTCAAACTCCCCTCGCATGACCGCCTCGCCCCTGTGCATGACCGTTTTATCGTAGCCGCCGATCATAAGCAGCTCCGGGTAATTGCGGCGTATCCGGTTGATGTCCACGCCGGCCATGCGCTCAAGGGGCAAAACGCCCTGTATGCCGGCTTCGAGAAACCATGGAATAAGAGGCTCGACAAAGCCGTCGGTATCAATCAGGACTTTCGTTCCTGTCGATCTTAAAACGGGAACGAGTTCCGAGTAAAACGGCAGCATGAATTCGTCGTATTTCTCTTTTGACAGCATCGGGCCGCCGTTATAAGACATATCCTCGGCGAAGGTCATGAATTTCGGCGTAATCAGAGACCAGACAACCTCAATGCATTTTTTATGATACGCGCACAAGTCACGGTTTATCTGAAGCATCAGCTCCGGGAAATCGTAAAATGCGAGCAAATGGTTTTCAATGCCGAAAAGCGTCCGGGGAAACCAGAAAAAGCCCTCGAGGGTGACCCAGTACGCGATATCCTCAGTTTTGTACTGCCCGCGGCAGCGTTTGACATTCTTTTCAATTTCCCGCAAAAGGCTGTCGGTATATAGATATTTTTTTATTGCCCTGTATCCGTTTTCATCAAGGATGACGGGCGCGCCGTGGGATTTCGCGCCCGGGCAGCCCCGGCCGCGGACAGGAAGCCAGAATTGACGCAGTTTGTCCTGCCCGAAGTAGGCGTTGATATCTTCACCGTTCAAATCCGCCGGCAGGCCCTGCGCGCGCCAGTTGTCTACGGTTTTATCCCACCAGCCGGCCCACTCCATCACCGGTGTCCTGTCAATATCCCCCGCGAAAGAAAGGACTTTGTCAAATCGTTCGGAATTGGTCATAAAAGGCGCCCCTTTCGGCTTTTGTACACACCTATTTTATTTTAGCCGCTTTCACGCTCAAGTCAATATCGTGAACGCTTGCCGCGCGGAATGCTTTCGGAAACTTCGGTAATATGTATTATTTTATATCATTCGTTTTAAAAAAACTCAGAAACTTGTGGTATTCTTAAACAGAGCAAATAGCCGACGCCCTGAATACAATGATATTGAGCGAACACAATCCCGGACGAGGCCGAACGCTGTCAATTCCAAATTATACCTTATATTTATAAAAAATTTAGTAACTTGCAAAGTTAAATTCCACTTTTAGGGCAAGAAGCGGAAATAAGTTTCG
>DAITOC010000017.1:0-18692 GCA_036834305.1 Clostridiales bacterium | reverse complement strand
CGGGATTCCACCGGTATGTCAAGATATCCGGCCCGCTCAAAGCGAGCGGGCTTTTCGATTCGGCACGGCTTTTCAGCCTGAAAAACTGTCAGATTTCGTCGTCCGTGTCTATCTTGTTGAGCAATTCTTTGAGCGCTTTGAGTTCGTCGAGCGTCAAGGTGACGCCTTTGCCCATTCTCTCATGGTTTTCGCTCCACTCGCGAATGTCATATTTCGGGTCGCGCTTGTTCCAGCTGATCAAGTTGAGCTCTTTTGTCCTGCCGTTGGGGTATTCGGAGATAACCCCGATTTCTTCAACGATTTCATAAGTGAATTCCGCCATTACGATTCTCCTTCTAAAATAAATTCAATCTTCCCAGTTCTCAACGGACAATTTTTCCTGCAATTGTTTCAGCTTTTTCTCCTGCTCCTTGTAGTCGGGCATATATGTTTTCACCAGAGCCCAGAAACTCTTGCCATGGTTGCGCTCGGTCATATGGGCGAGTTCGTGGATGATGACATAATCAATGCAGCGTTCCTCCGCCATGATCAGCCGCCAAGAGTAGTTGATGCTGTTTTTTCCGCTGCACGAGCCCCACCGCGTTTTCGCGGCGTTTATTTTCACATTGACCGGCTGCCGTTTCATCGCCGCGGCGATTTCCGCCGTTCTTGTCTTCAGCCGCCGTTCGGCAAGGTTTTTATAAATTTTAATAATAAGCTTCTTTGTTGTTTCGGGCGGTGTTTCCGCGGGAACATAAAAGTCTGTGCCGTCAAAACCCGCCATGCCGTTGTTTGACACGGTCAGCCTGTAATCTTTACCAAGCAGTTTCAGAGAACATCCCGGGATAAGCCGGAAACCGGCTCGTTTTTTTGCTTTTCCCGCCATTTCGGCAGATTTTTTCTCAATCCATTGCCTGTTTTCCGCCACGAATTTTTTAATCTCCGGGTCACGGGAATGGAGCGGACAGCGCACCTCAACGCCCCCGTCCTTCCGGATATACAGAGCCATCGTTTTTCGATTCGACCTGGAAACGGTATAATCCAGCGGTAAATCTTTAACTTTCATGGCCGCCACTCTTTATATAAAAAGTATGTTACCATAATAACGCTTTATTTGTTTTTCGTCAATACGCTTTTGCGGCAGGTTATGTAAAATGACTTGAACATTGCGGTCAGTAATACTATAATGAAAAAGCTTAGCAGCAAAAATATCGGAAAGTGTGTTTAATGAGTGTCGACCGTATGAAAATCGACAAAGAGAAATGGTTCGCCGCCGCATGGCAGTTTATAAAGTTCGGGATTGTGGGCTTCACCAATACGCTTGTGCATCTGGCTGTTTATTACCTGCTTATCCGGTTCCGCGTGCATTACCTCGCCGCGAACACAGCGGCTTTTGTTATCAGCGTCCTTAACGCGTACCTTTTAAACAGCAGATTTGTTTTCCGGGCCGCGGGTAAGCGCAGCCACGCCAAATCCGTCGCGAAGATGTTTGTGACCTACGGCGCGACCTTTCTTTTATCCACGCTGCTTATGTATATTTATGTCGATCGTTTGGGAATCAACGAAAAGCTCGCGCCGCTGCTCAATGTCTTCGTTACAACGCCGGTTAACTTTTTGCTCAACAAATTCTGGACTTTCCGCGTGAGCCCGGGCAAGGGGGACTGACATGGGAACGATCAAGTTTTCGGATTATATCGTCGAAACCCTGATAGCCAAAGGCATTACGGATGTGTTCGGTTATCCGGGCGGCATGGTCACCCATTTGATGGACTCCTTTGACAAGTATTCCGGCAAGATCAAAGCGCACATCAATTATAACGAGCAGGGCAGCGCGTTCTGCGCGTGCGCGTACGCGAGCGTTTCGGGTTTGCCCGGCTTCGCCTACGCCACGAGCGGCCCGGGCGTGACGAACCTGCTGACCGGCATCGCCAACGCCTATTTCGATTCGGTTCCCGTCGTGTTCGTTTCCGGCCAGGTCAACTCATTCGAACAAAAGGGCGCTCTGCGCGTCAGACAGAGAGGCTTTCAGGAGATGAACGCGGCCGCAATTGCCCAAAGCGTGACAAAATACAGCGCCGCCGTTAACAGCCCCGGCGAAGCGGCCGCGGAATTGCATAAAGCGTTTGACATCGCCGTGTCGGGCAGGCCGGGGCCCGTCCTCCTTGACATTGCCATGGATGTTTCCCGCGCGCAAATCGAAAACACCGCGCCGCCCGCCGCGGCCGCGCCGCGTTATGACAATCAAAAAGCCGCGGATGCTGTCATTTCGGCCCTTTCGCAGGCCAAAAGGCCGCTTGTCATCGCCGGCGCCGGCGTGAGAACCGCCGGAGCGGCCGCCGCGTTTTGGGAGTTTGTGGAAAAAAACAGCCTGCCGGTCGTCACCAGTATGATCAGCGTCGACCTTTTGCCTTCCGACAGCCCGTTGAATTTCGGTTTTATCGGCGCCTACGGCCACCGAAGCGCGAACATCCTGACGGAAAAAGCGGATGTTGTCCTCGCCTTGGGCACACGGCTTGATTTGAGGCAGACCGGCGCGAACAGAGGCGCCTTCGCGCCGAAAAGCAGGCTGGTCCGCGTCGACATCGACGAAGGGGAGCTCGCCTTTCAAGTCAAGCCGGACGAGGAAGGTTTTGCCGCGGACCTGAAGGAACTTCTGCCGCTGCTGAACGCCGTGAAGCCGGCCGAGGCCCGTTATGAATGGCTCGAAGCGGCATGCGCCATCCGGTCAAAGCTGCGAAACGCCGACAACCAACCGGCCAACGACATCATGCGCGCCCTGAGCGCGCGAATCCCCGACGGCCGGGTCATCACGACCGATGTCGGCCAGAACCAGGTGTGGGCCGCGCAGTCGTTTCAAGTCAAACCGTCACAGAGGGTTCTTTTTACAGGCGGGCACGGCGCCATGGGCTATTCCCTGCCGGCTGCCATCGGCTCGTATTACGCCTCGCGCAAGCCGGTGTATTGCGTCAGCGGAGACGGCGGCCTGATGATGAACATTCAGGAACTTCAATTCATCAAACGCGAGAAACTGCCCGTTAAAATCCTTCTGTTCAACAACCGGTCATTGGGTATGATCCGCCATTTTCAGGAGATGTATTTCCACTCGAATTATGCGCAGACACTGGAGGAAAAGGGTTATTCGGCGCCGGATTTTGAAAGGCTCGCCGGCGCTTTCGGGTTGAGGTATTATAAAACGAACGCCGCCGGGGAAACCGCCGGTCTCGAGGAGGCGCTCGGGGACGACGATGCCGCCTTTATTGAAATCGCGTTGAGCGACAAGACCTATGTGTCCCCGAAGCTCGCGTTCAACAAACCGCTGTACGACCAGGAGCCCCCGCTCGACCCCGAAACACTCGACGAGATAATGAGGCTATGAATCCGGCAGGCAAGGACGGAATGAAAATGAAAACGATCAGCGTGCTCATCCCGACTTATAACGAAGAGGAAAACGTCGTTCCGATGGCGGCCGCGGTGAAAAATATGTTCGAAACCGCGCTGCCCGGCTACGCGTGGGAAATTGTTTTTATCGACAATTGCTCAAAAGACCGCACACGGGAAAAACTCAGGGAACTGTGCGCGAACGACAAACGCGTCAAATGCATTTTCAACGCCAAAAATTTCGGCCAGTTCAACTCCCCTTTTTACGGCCTTTGCCAGACGACGGGCGACTGCGCGGTTTTGCTCTGCGCTGATTTTCAGGACCCTGTGGAGATGATCCCGCGGTTTGTGGAAGGTTGGGAAAACGGGTATAAAATTGTTACGGGCATCAAAAAATCGAGCAAGGAAAACAGGCTGATGTATTTTCTGCGCTCGGTGTATTACAAACTCATTAAAAAAATGTCCGATGTCGAGCAAATCGAGCATTTTACCGGTTTCGGCCTATACGATAAAAGTTTCATCGACGTGCTCAGGAACCTCGGCGACCCGGCGCCGTTTCTGCGGGGGATCATCGCCGAACTGGGGTTTCGGCGGCTGGATATCGAGTATGTCCAGCAAAAGCGGCGAGCGGGCAAATCAAGCAACAATTTTTACCGGCTCTACGACGCGGCGATGCTCAGTTTCACTTCCTACACCAAAATCGGCATGAGGCTCGCGACCATCCTCGGCTTTTTATCCTCCGCGCTCAGCGGTTTGATTGCGATAATCTACCTCATCCTGAAGCTGCTCTTCTGGAACCGGTTTCCCATGGGCACCGTGCCGCTTTTAATCGGCGTGTTTCTGCTGGGCTCAATTCAGCTGTTCTTTATCGGCCTTCTCGGCGAATACATCCTGACAATCAATTCGAGGATTCTCAAACGCCCTCTTGTCATCGAGGAAGAACGCATCAATTTCGGCGGAGGAGACGAACCGGACAACGCGCCCGATAACGCCCCGGAACACCCGAAATGATTTGACACCCGCATTATTGTTTGATAAAATATAATGATGAAACATTGCAGCTTTGTTATAAATTATACTATAAAGGAGGAAAGTGTTTTGATTGACCAGAAAACGTTGGCGTATATCAACCTGTATGCCGTGCTGGGCACTCTTGAAAACCTGTGCGAGCTCGACCCCGCGGCAAGCGCCCTGCTGACAAACAAAAAGCCTCTGTCCATCGGTTTTGAGGTGAAGGGCGGTCCGAGCGCCACCTTAACCTTCAAAAACGGAAAATGCCGCATGGAGCAGGGGGTGGGCGTCTGCGACATCAAGCTCCCGTTCGCTTCGTGCGAGAAATTCAACGGCTTGATTGACGGCACCGTGACGCCGATTCCCTCAAAAGGCTTCCTTCACATCAAATTCCTGTTGAAGGACTTTACGGCGCTCACCGACCTGCTCACCAAGTACATGCGCCCCGAGCCCGCCGCGCTCGAGGACCCCGAGTTCTTCCGAATCAGCACTTCGCTTATGTTTTACACGATAGCGGTCGCCATCGCGCAGATTGCCAACAACGACAAGGTCGGGAAGTTCACTGCGGACCATATCGTGGACGGCGACATCAGCTTCGCCATCGAAGGCGGCCCGGCCGCCACAATCCGCGTGAAAAACCACCGGCTTGTCACCGTCAAACGCAAAGCGGAAAATCCCCGCGCTTCCATGCAGTTCGAGTCCATAGAGCTTGCCCGCGACTTGTTTGACGGCAAGGTCAACGCGGTCGCAAGCATCGGCGCGGGAACCATTTCCATGAAGGGCATGATTTCCATGCTCGACAATTTAAACAGGCTGCTCGACAGAGTCGCCCTGTATCTGGCATAGGAGGCGCGCCATGAGTTTTAAAATCAACAAGTATCCGAAAAGCCGCGAGCTTTTTGACAGGGCGACGAAGGTCATTCCCTCCGGTGTTTACGGGCATCTGGGCCCCGCCGAGGGCTGTTTCATTCCCGTGTCCGCCTTCCCGCTGTTCGGCGACAAGGCAAAGGGAACGTATTTTTGGGATGTCGACGGCAACCGGTTCATCGACTATATGTGCGCGTACGGCCCCAATGTATTGGGCTACTGTGACGATGATGTCGACGCCGCGGCGCTCAGCCAGGCGAAAATCGGCAACTGCACCACCTCTCCGCCGAAGCTGATGGTCGAGCTCGCGGAATTGATGGTCGACACGGTCGCCTCGGCCGACTGGGCGTTTTTCATGAAAAACGGCGGCGACGCGACCACTCTGTCGATAATGACCGCGAGAGCCGCCACACACCGCAAAAAGATTGTCTTTGTCAACGGCTATTACCACGGCGTCGCTCCCTGGACACAGAAGGTCGACTATCCGGGTATTATTGAGGAAGACGTCGCGAACAACCTTTACGTCGACTGGAACGATTTCGATGCCCTGGAGAAACTTGTCGCCGAAAACGAGGGCGAAGTCGCGGCCTTTATTTCCACCCCGTACATGCACGGCAATTTCAAGGACAACGAACTGCCCGCGGAAGGCTATTGGCAGAAGGTCCGCAAGCTTTGCACCGACAAGGGCATTGTCCTCATCATCGACGACGTGCGCTGCGGCTGGCGCCTTGATTTGGCGGGTTCCGACCATTTCTACGGTTTTGAGGCCGACCTTATCTGCTTCTGCAAGGCGATCGCCAACGGCTGGAACATCTCCGCCCTTTGCGGCAAGGAGTCCCTCAAAAGCGTCGTCAGCGGGATTACTTACACCGGCAGTTACTGGATGAGCGCCGTGCCTTTCGCGGCGGCCATCGCCTGCATCAACAAAATGAAAGCTCTCGATGTTCCCGCGATGTTCCGGCAGAAAGCCATAATGCTGACCGACGGTCTGCGCGCCGCGGCAGCCAACCACGGCTTCAATCTGGTCGTTTCCGGCGAGCCGGCGCTGTTCTATCTGCGCATCGCCAATGACGACAGCCTGCTGCTGCATCAGGAATGGGTCGCGCAATGCGTCAAGCGGGGTGTGTTCATCACCAACCACCACAACCACTTCCTAAACGCCGCCCTGACGGACGAGGATATCAAGCTGACGCATGAGATTGCCGACGAGGCTTTTAAAACGGTGCGTAAAAACCATCCCGAACTATAAGGAGGAAGAAACGATATGCCGTTAACAAAACAGGAATGGCTGGCTCTTGAAAAAAAGGCGCATGAACTGCGCAACCTCTGCCTCGACACCACCTACTGGGCGGGCAGCGGCCACATAGGCGGCGGCATGAGCATCATGGATATGTTGACCGTTCTCTATCACAAATACCTCAACATCAAGACCGACGACCCCAACTGGGAGGACAGGGACCGTTTCATTATGAGCAAGGGCCACGCCGGCATCGCGCTCGCGCCGGTTCTCGTTGACAAGGGGTTCAACGATTTTGAGCAGCTGAAGACTTTTAACCACACCAATTCCAAAATGGGTATGCACCTTGACTCCAACAAAGTCGTCGGCGTCGACGCCTCCACCGGTTCGCTCGGCCACGGCCTTTCCATCGCGGTCGGCACCGCGCTCGCCGCGAGGCTGAAGGGCAAAAGCTACAAAACATATTGCATCCTCGGCGACGGTGAATGCGACGAGGGTTCGAACTGGGAAGCCGCGATGACGGCATCGCACTACAAAGCCACGAATTTGATTTCGTTTGTCGACCGCAACGAATGCATGATCGACGGCAAAACCGAGGATGTTATGGCCATCGAGCCTCTTGCCGACAAATGGCGCGCTTTCGGCTTCCTTGTCAAGGAAATCGACGGGCACAACTTCAAAGAGCTTTGCGAAGCCATCGATTTCGCGTTGGAAAACAAAGAGCCAAAGCCGGTGATGATCATCGCCAAAACAATCAAGGGCGCCGGCATTGACTACATGGCCGGCGACTACCGCTGGCACTACGGCGCCATCGATGAGGATAAATACAACAAAGCCAAAGAGAGCCTCAACGCCTACTACGAAGCCCGCAGGGCAAAAGCCGAAAAAGAAGGCGCGTAAGAGACAGAACAGCCTCCGGTTTTCTCCGCGCGGAAAACGGCAGGCATTAATATATTAAACGCGCGGAGGAAAGGTGTTAAAATTATGGCAGGAGGATTAACCTATACGGCTGTCGACTCGACGGCTCTGTCCACGGCGGAATATTACGGCAAAGCCCTGTGCGAACTCGGCAGGGAGCATAAAGAAGTGGTCGCGCTCACCGCCGACCTCGGCAAATCCACAAAAATCGGCATGTTCGGCGAGGAGTTCCCGGACCGGTTCTTTAACGTCGGCATCGCCGAGCAGAATATGTTTGGCGTCGCCGCGGGCATGGCGAAAGCGGGCCTTGTTCCGTTTCTCTCGACCTTTTCCACATTCGCTTCCCTTCGCAGCGCCGACCAGCTCCACACCGACATTTGCTATCAAAACATCAACGCGAAAGTCATCGCGACACATTCGGGCACATCGTTCGGCCAGGCAGGCTCGACACACCACGCCATCTGCGACATGGCCGTCACCCGCTCGTTCCCGAACCTGACGGTCATTTGCCCCGCGGACGGTATGGAAACCGTCAACGCCGTCCGCGCCGCTTATGAGACGCCCGGCCCCTTCTATATCCGCATCAACAGGGGTTTTGACCGCGTCCTTTACCCGAACACCGACTATAGCTTTGAGGTCGGCAAAGCCGTCACACTGCACGAAGGCACCGATTTAACCATCATCGCCTGTGGCTCCTGCGCGTTTCAGGCGCTCCAGGCCGCCAATTTCCTTGACAGCGCCGACGGCCTGAAAATCCGCGTGCTGAATATGCACACCATCAAGCCCATCGACCGCGAGGCCATCCTCAAGGCCGTCATGGACACGCGCCGCATCGTCACCGCCGAAGACCACAACGTGATCGGCGGCCTCGGCAGCGCGGTCGCCGAGGTCATCGTCGAATCCGGCAAGGGCTGCGCCTTTAAGTCCCTGGGCATTCCCGACCAATTCGCTCCCATCGGCCTGCATGAGGACATTATGTCCATCATCGGTATCGACTCCAACGGCATCATCGCGGCCGTCCGTGAGGTCATGGGCAAGGATTTTGAGCTTGACGACGACTGGGACGACGAGGTGTGACACCCGGAAAGGACTGACGGATATGGCATCAACAGAAGACAGACTGACCAACAAGATATTTCTCAACGCCGCGCTTCCGCTCGTGAAGGTTATCGCCAACGACATCCCGAAGCTCGCTAAAAAATTCGAGCGCGCCCACGCCGTAATCCAAATCAGCGCCCTCGACCCGGAAAGCCCCGACGGCAAGGTCGCGACGCATTTTGTGGTCAACAACGGCGAATGGCTCGTGCACAACGACAAGGTTGACACAAACCCGGGCCATATCGAACTGGAGTTCAAAAGCATTGAATCCATGAACGCGTTTTTCAAAGGCAAGATCGGGCCAGCGACGCTGCCGAAAATGCGCGGCCTTTCCAAGACCGGCACCTTCGTTTCGTTTATGCAGGTGCTGTTAAAAATGTCGGCGCTGCTCGGCGCCAAGACACCGCCCGAGGACGAGGAAACCAAGAAACTGCTGGTGAAGTGCTTCTTCTACCTGCTTTCGAGCGGCATCAGCCAGTTGAACAAAAACGGGCACGAGGATGTTCACAACTGGGCGCTGAAAAGCCCCGATCGCGTCTACGCCTGGGCGGTCAACGGTTACCCCGAGCTTTCCGCTTACATACGCGTCAAGGCGGGCAAGTCGAGAGCGGGCCGCGGCGAATACAAACGCGCCATGCCGTTTTTCACCCTGCGTTTCGACAGCCTTGACAGCGCTTTGGGCATCCTGCTTTCCATCGACGACATGCTGGAGGCGACCAAGGCCGGAAGACTGATTATGGACGGCGCGCCGGAGTTCGGCGCCCAAATCGGCGAATACATGCTGACGGTGGCGTCTTACGCGCAGTAAATACAATGAGCAAATACAATCATAACGAAACCGGGGCGGATGTTCGGTCCGCCCCGGTTTTTTGAATATTTTTAGTTAAAACGGCGGGTGCGGCTCGTCGCGCCGGTACGCCTCCATAATATCCTTGAAAATTTCGCCGTTTGACGGCGGCGTCCAGGTAATCGCGTTCGCGCCGGCGAGCACGGTTTCAAGAATGGTGTCATCGTTGGGCCCGCCCGTCGCGATAATCGGCACTTCCGGGTATTCGGCCCGGATTTTCGCGACCACCTTCGGCGTGGCGGCCGCGGCGGAAACGTTTAGAATGGCGGCTCCGGCCTCAAGGCGTTTGCCGATATCGTCGTTTTCGGAGATAACCGTCACGACAACGGGGATATCGACGGTTTGTTTCAGGCGTTTGATGACCTCGTTTTTTGTCGGCGCGTTGACGACGACGCCGAGCGCCCCCTGGAACTCCGCGTGAAGGGCGAGGTTAACGACTCTCGTGCCCTGCGTCAGCCCTCCGCCGACGCCCGCGAATACGGGAACCTCCGCGGCGAGCATAACAGCCTGTGTGATAATCGGCTGCGGCGTGAACGGGTAGACGGCGATGACCGCGTCGGCGTTCGTGTTGCGGATGATACTGACATCTGTCGAAAACAAAACAGACTTAATCCTTCGGCCGAGTATTTTAATGCCCGAACATTTATAAATCGGCTCCGGCACTTTCAGCATGAATTTTCTTAAACAACCCGGAATTTCCGGCATATCCTGGTCTGCCATATCCCGCCTCTTTTCTTTTATGTTCCTGTTGTTTATTATACTGGAGCGGCAGGAATTATTCAATGTATGATTTGTAAATTTTTATCAATTACACTATCTTTTGTCCAACTTTTACCATATACTGATAGTAACCATAAAATCCGGAGGTGCTTTATGAGTTTTGAGGAAATTAATATCCGGCAAGCCGCCGGGAATGCCGTAAAAATGATCAACGACGACTGGGCGCTTGTCACGGCCGGCGACAGGGAAAAATGGAACACCATGACCGTCAGCTGGGGCGGGCTCGGCGAACTCTGGAGGCGGGACGCCGCGTTTATTTTCATCCGTCCTCAACGCTATACCAGGGAATTCATCGAGAAACAAGAGCTGTTCACCGTCAGCTTTTTCGCGGGCGGTTTCAAAAAAGAACTGGCTCTTTGCGGAGCGAAAAGCGGCCGGGACATCGACAAAGCCGCCGCGACGGGCCTCGTCCCCGTGTTTGAGGACGGCGCGGTGTTTTTTGAGCAGGCAAATCTCGTCCTTGTCTGCCGGAAAATCGCGTTTCAGGATATCAATCCCGCGGGATTTTTGGACGAAACCATTGAAGAAAACTATCCGTCAAAGGATTATCACCGGATGTATGTCGGTGAAATTACAAAAACTTATCGAAAAACCGATTAATTTTAAAAAATCGCTTGCATTTTTTAAAAACCGGTGATACAATTGTCAAGCATTAAACGCCAAACGGTGTTTAGCCGGTGCTTATTACGATGAGGTTCACCCGTTCCCATCCCGAACACGGTAGTTAAGCTCATCCGTGCCGAAGATACTCGGCGGGCAGCCGCCCGGGAAAATAGGTCAGTGCCGGCACTACAAATTCAGCCGCCCAATAGGGCGGCTGTTTTTTTGCGGTATTTTCTGTTTATTAATCCATAAATCGGTGTTATAATAATCGAAACAACCTTTGGAGGACAAGCCATGAACACTGCCGGCCTTGCCGAACAGATACGCGCCGAAAAACAAAAGTGCGGGGCGCTGATTCTCGCGCACACATACCAGCCGCCCGAAGTTCTCGATATTGCCGACATCACGGGCGATTCCTACGCGCTGTCCGTCGCGGCGACCGGTACGCCAAACACGAAAGTCATCCTGTGCGGCGTCCGCTTTATGGCGGAAACCGTGAAGATTCTGTCCCCTGAAAAAGAGGTGATTCTCGCCGCGGCGTCGGCGGGCTGCCCGATGGCCGAACAGATCGACCCCGAACGCGTCGTCCGGTTCAAGCGCGAAAACCCGGGCGTTCCCGTCGTGGCCTATGTCAACACATCCGCGCGGCTCAAGGCCGTCTGCGATGTCTGCGTCACAAGCTCGACGGCGGTGAAAATCGTCGCGTCGCTGCCCGAAAAGGACATTCTGTTTATACCCGATAAAAACCTCGGCGCCTATGTCCAATCCAAACTGCCCGGGAAAAACATGATTCTGTGGGAAGGCTGCTGCCCCGTTCACAACGGCGTGACCGCCGCCGCCTTTTTCGAGGCGAAAGCCGCCCGGCCCGGCGCGAAAACCGCGGTTCATCCGGAGTGCCCGCCCGAGGTGCTTGAACACGCCGACATGATCGGCTCGACGAAAGACATCGTTGAGTTTTGCATGAACGAACCGGGCGCGGTGATTGTCGGCACGGAACGGGGAGTCGTCGATTATCTCAAACTCAAACACCCCGAAAAAGAATTGTATCAGATGAGCCCGGAGCAGCTCGTCTGCCCCGATATGAAAAAGACCACTCTTCAGGATATCCGCGACTGCCTGGCCGGCACCGGCGGGGAAATCATAGAAATCGATGAAGAAACGCGCCTGGCCGCGAAAAGAGCGGTGGACAATATGATTCGGCTCGGCGGATAATTATGATGAAAAACCGGTACGACGTTTTAATAGCCGGCTGCGGCGTGGCCGGGCTTTACGCGGCGCTTCAATTTGATGAAAGCGTCAGCGTTCTCATGCTTTCAAAGCAGTCGCGTACTCTCTCCAACAGCTACCTGGCCCAGGGCGGCGTCGCCGCCGTCCTTGAGCACGAAAACGACAGTTTTGACATGCATATTCAGGATACGCTGGTAGCCGGCGGCTTCAAAAACACCGTACCCGTCGTGGAAGCGCTCATCCACGAAGGTCCGGAGGATGTCAAAAAGATCATGGAACTCGGCGTTGAGTTCGACAGGGACGAACACAACGCTCTGCAGAAGACGCTTGAGGGCGGCCATTCGAGAAGGCGCATCGTCCACCGCAAGGACCAGACGGGCAAAGAAATCGTGGACAAGCTCCTGCTTGCCGTGGACAAACGGCCGAATATCGAGCTGGTGGATGACGCGCTTATCGTGACCATGAGCCGGATTGGCGCGGGCTTTCGCGTAGGGATTTTGACGCCGGCCGGGTACGCGAGCGCGCGCGCAAGCTTTTGTATTCTCGCCACGGGCGGTATCGGCCGCGTTTACCGTTACACGACCAACCCGGTGACGGCGACGGGCGACGGCATTCGCTTTGCCTGGGAAATGGGCGCGAAAATTAAAAATCTAAGCCTCGTGCAGTTCCACCCGACGGCCTTCAACTCGCCGGAAAGCAACGAGCAGTTTTTAATCAGCGAGGCGGTGCGCGGCGAGGGCGCTTATCTTCTGAATTTTGAGCGGGAGCGGTTCATGGATAAATACGACGCGCGCCTGGAGCTCGCGCCCCGCGATGTCGTATCGCGATCCATCATCCTTGAATCGCGCAGGACGGGCAGCAACCGCTTCTATTTGGATATCACCCACAAGGACCGGAATTTTCTGTATGACCGTTTTCCCGGTATCACCGCCGCCTGCCGTCAACGCGGCGTGGATATCGCGACGGATTTGATTCCCATCTTCCCCTGCCAGCACTATTTGATGGGCGGCATCGATGTGGACATCAACGGCCGGACGACCGTCCCCCGCCTTTACGCCGCCGGTGAGTGCGCGCACACGGGCGTCCACGGCGGCAACCGCCTCGCGAGCAACTCTCTGCTCGAAGCCTTGGTCTTCGGCAGAAGGGCGGCGCGCGACGTGACCCGCTGCCTTGAGGCGGGGTATGCGGGTGTCGAGGCGGAGGAAACCGATTTGGATTACACGGGCGCGCCGGTTCCGCCGGGCATTCCGGCTGCCATCCGGGATATCATGCAGAGGGCGTATTTTGTCCTGCCCGACCCGGCGGCTATCCGCGAAGGGCGCCGAAGGGTCGAAGACTATTTAAGCCGGCTTCAAAACGGGCGCTTTGCGATGACTCCGGCGTTTTGCGAGGCAAAAAGCCTGGTGACCATCGCGGCTTTAATACTCAGAGAGGTGGATGAGCAATGACGGATTTTTTAATCGACGATATTATTAAACGGGCCGTTTCGGAGGATATCAACTATATCGATGTTTCCGCCGATTACCTTCTCGACCCCGGGCAGGTCGGCAAAGCCCGTTTTCTCGCGAAAGCGGATGGCGTTCTTTGCGGGCTTGACATCGCCTTGCGCGTGTTTGAGCTGCTCGACGGCTCGTTTTCAGCCGTCCGGTATAAAAAAGACGGGGACGAACTGAAAAAAGGCGAGCTCATCGCAGAATTGACGGGAAAAACCGTCCGGCTTTTGAAGGGTGAGCGCACGGCTCTGAATCTGCTCCAGCATTTGTCGGGCATCGCCACGCAGACCGCGGCCGCCGTCAAGGCGGTCGAGGGCACCCGGGCGCAAATCACCGACACGCGCAAAACCCTGCCGGGCTTGCGCGCGTTGCAAAAATACGCCGTCACCTGCGGCGGCGGCAAAAACCACCGCTTCAACCTGTCCGACGGGGCAATGCTCAAAGACAACCACATCGACGCCGCGGGCAGCATCACTCAAGCCGTGAAAATCCTGCGCGGCAAGCTCGGGCACATGGTCAAAATCGAGGTCGAAACGCGCAACCTTGACGAGGTGCGCGAGGCGCTCGAAGCCGGCGCGGAAATTATTATGCTCGACAACATGAGCTGCGGCATGATGAAAGAAGCCGTGGAGCTCGCCGGCGGAAGCGCCTTGCTCGAGGCCTCGGGCGGCATCACGCTCGACACCCTGCGTGAGGCCGCCGAAACGGGCGTCGACATCATATCGCTCGGCGCTTTGACGCATTCGGTCAAGGCGCTGGATATTTCGATGAAGCTGGTGAAAGAAGGAAAAATTTAAAACGGTGGCATGGAAACCGCGGCTTGCCCCGTGCCGCTTGTAGGGGCCGGTTTCCCCCTTTAACAAGGGGATTTAGGAGCGAAATATGTAGTAGAAGCAATTATGGTATCAAGGCGCTATCCTGTTCTAACCTCCAAAGGCACATGAAATGTGCTATGTGAAAGGGAGGGGGACCGCCGAACGGCGGTGGAGGGATTGAAAAAGACTCAGGGGACTACGAAGTGGTGGAGGGATTGAAAAGGCTTTGGGGACCGCCGAACGGCGGCGGAGGGATGAGTCAAATATCATGCAGACAGAATATAAACACAACAGAAATCTAACCCCTGCCGCGCGTGAATTGCGAAAGAATATGACTCCGCAGGAAAAGCAATTATGGTATCAATTTTTAAGGCGCTATCCGGTTCGTATTTTAAAACAAAAAGTCATCGGAAATTTCATTGCCGATTTCTATTGCGCGAAGGCAAAACTTGTCATCGAATTGGACGGCAGCCAACATTATTTCGACGCAGGACTGGCCTACGACAAAGAACGGACAGACATAATCAACGCTTATGGCATCGAGGTCATTCGATTCAGCAATGCGGATGTTGACGGCAACTTCGAGGGCGTTTGCCAAACAATTGACATAACAATAAAAAATAAGTTACAGGGGTAGCGCAATCCCTCCACCGCTGGCGCGGTCCCCCTCCCTTTCACAAGGGAGGTTAATCACGCCGCCACCGTACCCGTCACAAGCAGCCCGAGCACAACCCCGTATATCGTCGACACATAGGGGTTCGCGGTAATCGGGCAGCTGCCCGTCGAGCAGCCGATCAGCTTATACATCACAAAATACCCGAGAGCGCCGCCTATCACAGCGCCGAGAATATATTTCAGCATCCTTCTCCGCTCCTTTGATTGTTGTTGAAAGGTTTCGCCGCAATCATCTTATAGCAGAGCAGGATGGTTTTTCTGTAACCTTGTCACATTAACCTCCAAAGGCACATGAAATGTGCTATGTGAAAGGGTAATGAACGCGAAGCGTTCTATGGGACCACGAAGTGGTGGAGGGATTCTATGCCTTTGCTGTCCGCTTTTTGGGACTTTAACCCCATTTTAGAATAAAATTTGTGCCGTTATATAGAATATTGAAAATATTGATGATATAATAATAAATTGACAGGATTCGACCGGAGGCAACGCCAGAACCATGCCGCGGGTATGTTGTTGTCGCGTTCGGCCAGGCGGAAAAGAAGTTCCAATTCCCCGGCGCGATTGAAAACGGGTTTTTGAAGATGTAACCATTCGGATAACATCATAACATGAGGAGTACCGAAATGATCAACAAAGACAAGCTGAAAACCATCATCGCCGCGTACAAAAAACACTTCCCTGCCTATTGGGAAGATGAGAAGTTTAAATGGGAAGCGGTCAAGCATTTTCAGGACAATTGGGACATCAACGCGCCGGACTTCGCGGCGATGTTCACGCGGGCAACAGATAAAACATTTAATCTGCTTGCATCCCAGAATAATTTCCCAAGAGGTATGATTCGTAATTTCGCTGCGGCGGACGCGGAATCTACGAGAGCCATGTTTATCAGTCTCTTTGATGAAACCAAGGATTTTTCACTGAGAGCCGAAAAGTTCCAATCCGATGCGGAAGCTATGCGGGTTAAATACAATGACGGAACATGGAAACTGCACTATCAGACTTCCAACGCCATCAGCACCTACCTCTGGCTCCGCTTTCCTGATAAATACTATATTTACAAATATTCGGAATGCCTTGCCGTCGCAAAAGAACTGGACAGTGATTTTATACCGAAAAAAGGCGCGAATGCAGCGAACCTGGCCGGGGGGTTCAAACTTTATAACGAAATCTGCGAGGAGTTGGGGCGGGATGAGGAACTGACGCAAATGTTCCGCTCGGCGCTGACGGAAACCTGCTATCCGGACCCGGCGCTGAAAACACTGGCCATTGATGTGGCGTATTTTATCTACTATTATTTAAAAATCAAGCCGGACAAACCGAAAGTCGAGGCCGACCCACCCGAAGTTCCTTTGCATAAAGATAAAACACCCGGCGACGAAGCGCACGGTTACTGGTGGTTGAATGCAAATCCAAAAATATGGAGCTTTGCAGAACTCGCCGTTGGTGATGTACAGTCCTATACACTGTATAATGATAATGGCAACAAACGCCGTATTTTTCAGAATTTCTTGGATGCTAAATCCGGTGATCTTGTTATTGGTTATGAATCCAATCCTGTGAAACAGGTTGTGGCTCTTGCAAAAGTAACACGGGAAAATGACGGTGAAAATATATACTTTGAAAAAGTTGAGGGACTTGCCACACCTATCGATTATACGACGTTGAAAAACTATTCCGAACTGGAGCGAATGGAATACTTCACCAATCCGCAAGGCAGCCTTTTCAAACTCACCAAGGGTGAATATGATTTTATTGTGGATCTGATCCGTGAGGAAAACCCCGTTGCTTCTAAGGAATCTGCCCCGCCGTTTACCAAAGATGATTTTCTGAAAGATGTCTTTATGACCGGCGAGCGGTTTGACACGCTCGTTTCCCTGCTGAAAAACAAAAAGAACCTGATTCTGCAGGGCGCGCCGGGCGTCGGCAAGACATTCGCCGCGAAACGCCTCGCCTACGCGTTTATGAAAGAGAAAAACGACAGCCGCATTGAGTTCGTCCAGTTTCACCAGAATTACACCTATGAGGATTTTATCATGGGGTATAAGCCGAGCGGCGAAGGTTTCGAACTGCAGACAGGTATTTTCCACCGTTTCTGCCAGCGGGCGGCGAACGCGCCGGACAAACCGTTTTTCTTTATCATCGACGAAATCAACCGGGGCAATATCAGTAAAATTTTCGGTGAACTGCTTATGCTCATCGAGAAGGATTACCGCGGGGCGAAAGCTACGCTCGCTTACAGCGGCATTCCGTTTGCCGTGCCGGAAAATCTGTATATCATCGGGTTGATGAACACCGCCGACCGCAGCCTCGCGATGATTGACTATGCTTTGCGCCGCCGTTTCAGCTTTTTTGAAATGGAACCTGGTTATAATTCCGATGGATTCAGAGCCTATCAAACAAAATTAGACAACGATACCTTCAATACTCTGATAGAGCGTATCAAAGAGCTCAATAAAGAAATTGCTGCTCCCGGCAGTTCCCTGGGCAAGGGTTTCTGTATTGGCCACAGTTACTTTTGCAATCGGGTAGAATGCAGCGACGAATGGATGATGGAGGTCGTAGAATACGATATCCTGCCGATGCTCGGCGAGTATTGGTTTGATGAGCCGGATAAATTGCGGCACTGGGAAAATGCATTGCGCGGTGTTTTCAATGATTAGCAACAAAGCGATTCTGATCAAAAACATCTATTATATGCTCACCTATGCTTTTCAGGTGCTCAAGCAGTCGAACTATGACGAAATAGCGTCCGAAGAGTTTGAAAACATCCACGACTTGTTTGCCGCCATTTTGGCGAAGGGCATCGCGCGGCAGTTGAAACAGGGTCTATACCGGGAATATGTCACCGAGCGCGACAACCTTTCCGTCATGCGGGGCAAACTGGAGTTCCAAGGGACAATGAACAACAAGTTGCAGCGCAGACAAATGCTGTCGTGCGAATACGACGAACTGTCTGAAAATAACATTTTCAACCAAATTCTGAAAACCACATCCACCATTCTTATTCAGCAGCCAACGGTGAGCGTTAACCACAAAACGGCGCTAAAAAAATCCATGCTATTTTTTGGGAATGTCGACCGGAAAGAACCCACCTGCTTCCAATGGAACAGGCTGCGGTTTGAAAAGAACAACCAGAGTTACCGGTTGCTGCTGAACATCTGCTTCTTTGTCCTTGAAGGCCTGCTGTTGACCACCGAAAAAGGCGAATACAAAATGGCCTCGTTTTTAGACGAGCAGCACATGTCCCGGCTGTATGAAAAATTTATTCTGGAATACTA
Organism: Clostridiales bacterium; assembly: GCA_036834305.1. Classification (GTDB taxonomy): domain Bacteria; phylum Bacillota; class Clostridia; order Oscillospirales; family Acutalibacteraceae; genus UBA1447. The sequence goes on along the minus strand of DAITOC010000017.1, from coordinate 486 downwards.
CCGGTATCACTACCCGGAACTTCGGCCGGCGGCTTCGCAAGTGGCGTGGAACCTCGACGACGGTACCGATGATTTCCTGCCGGTTATGCAGACGGATATTACTTTGGGCGGCGCGGCAAGCGGCGGAATAATCCTGATTATCGACGCCAAATATTACACCCGCACCATGCAGGTTCAGGGGCAGTACGACAGCCGGACACTTCATTCCAATAATCTTTATCAAATTTTCACTTATGTGAAGAACAAAGATGTCGGGAACACCGGAAAAGTGGCGGGTATGCTTCTGTACGCTAAACCGGATGAAGCTATTACACCCGACTGCGACTTTCGTATGAGCGGCAATAAAATCAGCGTCAAGACATTGGATTTGAACATTGCCTTTGCCGACATTGCCGCGCAACTGGACCAAATCGCATTAACCTATTTTTCCGATCATACCGAAAGTGCCACCTAAAAAAGAATCCCCCGGCGGCCTGTGGCCGCCAC
>DAITOC010000016.1:13661-19200 GCA_036834305.1 Clostridiales bacterium | reverse complement strand
AGAATTCAAAGTCTTCCACATAATCAACTTTTTCTAATAACCTATATTGTGAAATTTCAGTATAGAGTGCATATAATCTTACTTTACTCTCTAAAATTAATTTAAGCTTGTTGTAATCGCCTAAATTAAAACTTGGCTTACATTCAACAATATAAAATATATTGTTTTTAAATACAAATAGGTCTGGTTTATAGGACATATCACTTCCTTTTTTTCCAGTTGGATTCTTTATCTCGATTACTGGAAGATGATCAATACCTCTTGGTGGTTGACCTGCGAGTACCGAAAAACCATGTTGAAGGAAATAATTTTTTGTACCGAGGTATACTTATTCTTCAACCATGTTATTTACCTCAAAAAACTATAACCATCTTTGAAAATAATCATATTAGCGGTTAGATACCAGTTACTACTTTTTCTTGCCAAATCATTTGGATTTTTTTGTTCCCAAACATTTTTTTCAATCCTTGGGAAGTAGAATACGATATTTGATTTTTTGTTTTTCACATCAGGTCCTATTCGGCAACACATATAATCATAAACAAAAATAGTACCAGTATATGGATCCTCCCGTCTACATTTAGCTGGAGTCATTTTGATAATATAAACATATGTAAACTCTCTATTAACGAAACTATTATCTGATATTTCGATATTAAATTTATTTATAAATTCTGTTGTTTTCATTTTTGGTACTGAATTAGGTAACGTTTTATATGAAGGCCTTTTTGATAATCTTAAAATATATTCATCTTTCATATAATTTAATTGATCTATAAATCCTTCACATTTTTTATTGTATCCACTCGATACATAAGATGCTAAAATAGCTTTTATTGTTTCATCTTCAGTTCCATTAGTGATTATTTCACCATTAATATCAGTTTGCCAATTAATGCAAAGTAAAGGGGTACAATGTATTTTTAAAATGTTTTCTGCTGCTTTTAACAAACGAATATTTAAATTACATATACCTGCATATTCTCCATGTTTCATAGCATCAAAAGGGAAAAAGTATATAGTAGGTATACCCAGCTCTATTGCCCTTACGAGACGTGCGAACCGTTGACCAACATTATGACCAGTCGGTACTTCCTGAGTTATTTCTAGTACTAAAAGAGGTGTCTCATCCTTAATTACTATAATGTCTGGTTTATCATACTTTACTATTTGTTCTACTATAGATGGATTTCCACCTCGCCTTTTAATAATGTAATAATTATTTGAAGTTAATGAGAATTCCTGATTTAAATTAGAAAACCAGTTAGCTTCAGTTAAACTATCATAATAAATATCCAGCATGTTAAAACCTCCTATATGTTCTCAAATAGTTCACTTAGAGTAATACCTAATCCTTGTGCTATTTTATAAATATTAATTATTGAAATATTTCTTTTGCCAGACTCAACACTTGAATAATATGTTCTGTCCATTTCAATTTTTAAAGCAAACTTTTCTTGGCTCAAACCTGTTTTAATCCTTAATTTTTTAATTCGGTTACCTAATTTTTCTATTATCATTATTTATCACCATTTTTATATTATCAGCATTTCGACTATGAGGCAACGGACTATGAGCAACAATGTTTTATTATTATGTAACCATTATATTAAATAAGCATCTAAAAGAGCTATTCTGACAGACTGGATATGGTCGACCACTAGTCACCTTAACACGAAAAACCATGCCGCTTGCCCGACAACCCAAACGTCGGGGGCGACATACCCTACATCCCGGTGGTAGGTTCGTCAGGGATGCCGAACCCTACGGCGGAACGCTTGCAATGCGTTCCCTACAAGGCCGGAGGCTGCGCGGCGGGGGATGTTCCGCGGTTCGTCAGGGATGCCGAACCCTACGCAGGGGTTGCCGCGTTCGGGCGGGGAGCAGGAGCGTGGGCGGGCGGCCCCGTAAAGGCGAACGCAATGCAAAAAAAACAAAGATTCTTCGGGGTTTATACCCTCCGGACGGGCAACGGGTGTCCTTCCGGGCCATAAGGCGAAGAATCTTTTTTATTTGTTATTGTCGGTGGCGTTTACGGCCTGACCGTTCTTTCCGTCCGGTTGCCGATGGTGAGCCGGTTGAGCATGAGCAGCCTTGTGCCGTCGTTGGTGAACGACGAGCCGTTCCAACGCATCATGTTGATAACCCTGGCGTCGCCGCCTTTCGTTATGAACAAAGTGCCGCCGAGGTTATCGGCGCCGATGTTGAAGGCCAGCAGGTTTTCGCTGCCGGTGTTGTTGACGAGCGTCTTGACCCCGTAAGCGAAGCAGTTGAAAACCGTCTGGTTTTTCGCGTTATTGAGCTTGATGTAGTTTGTCTGCACCCTGGTGACGGTTTCGAAGATATAGGGGAACAGCTGCGTGCCCTCGTCCGGCCAGTTCGGCAGGTTCAGCCCGTTGCGGACGATGACCGTGCCGTTTTGAAGGCAGCCCTCGATGACGCCTCCGGTGCAATCGCCCGCGAACATGGCGTTGTTGTAGCAGCAGCTGACGAGCTTGTTGATAATGTGGTTGTCACAGCCGCGAAAGTCGATGCCGTTGTAAGCGGCCGCGATGGCGATATTGACGGCGTAAACCCCGCTGCCCGTTCCGCGTATGGCGTAGGAGCAGGGCCGCACCTTGCCCAAAGCGCCGGGCATGGTGCTGCTGTTGCCGGGGTAAACAATCCGCAGGCCGCGGACACCCGCGTTCTCTTTCAGGGTGATTTGCGCCGTGTCGAAGTTGGGCCGCGCGGCGTCGAGGCCATAATTCGCGAAGATCACGGTGCCGAGGCTCAAACCGCCCTGGTCGCGCGCCGCGACGCTCGAGGAGCCGCGCAGCTCGACGCCTGCCGGGACGGTCACCGGCGCGTTTAACAAATACCTGCCCGCGGGCAGGTACGCGACGCCGCCCGTCACGCCGGCCGTGTCAAGCAGTGCCTGCAGCGCCGCGGAGACATCGGAGTTCCCCGACTTGTCGGCTTCCAAAACATACAGGTTCGCGGCGGGCTTCGGCGGCGAGGCGGCGTAGTCGACGGCGATATCCGCCAAACTCGTCGTGTCAAAGAAGTACTTCCGGTTGGCGTTGAGGCCCTGCTTAAAGATGTTTTTCAGCAGCTCGATGAGCTTGCCGAAGCTGCCGATGACGGTTTTGCCGCCCGGCAGGCCGCCCCGGAGTTTGACATCCGCCATTTTGACGGCGCCGAGGGTGTTGTTGACGACGGAATGCTCGCTGCCGTGAATCGAGCTCTTTGCCGCGACCATGCCCCACCGCTCGTCAATGGCGTCGACGAGCAGGCCGGTGCCGCAGCGCTCGACCGTCACGTCGAACAGCGAGCCCGCGAAATCGATGCGCTTGCCCTTGATGATATGAATGCCGGTTTTCCGGTCCGCTATCCGGACATTGGCGAACTGCGTCCATTCCAAGTCGCCGAGGACGAGGCCCGTCGCGTTCTTCCGTGTGTAAGCGTTGATTTTATCAAGCGGCGCGCTCCGGCCGCCGCCGGCGTTCGCCCAGTATTTGTTGTCGATAGTCAGGTTCTTCCACGTGCCGACGTCCGACTGGTTGACGGCGGTCGCGCCAACCGACAGAAAGGTGCCCTTGACATTGTCGACGGTCATCATTTCATGGACGGTGTCGTTGATACACGCCGCGATGCCCTTGTAGCCGTTGAGCACCGTACAGTTGACGATGCTCTGGAGCATAAAGCCCTCGCCGCCGCTGCCGGGCACATAGAAGGTATAAGGGTAGGGTTTGACATCGTCGATATCCTGCCCGGGGTAATAGACGGTCAGGCCCATGACGCCGGCGCTGCCCATGACGGTGAACAAGGCGGGCAAATCCTCCGGCGAGGAGGGAACGGCGGCGTTGATGACAGTGCCGTAGCCGTTGCCCGTGTCGGGGTCCTGCCAATCGCCCCTGAGCGTCACGAACGCGCGGACGGTGATGCCCGCGGTGACACGATACTCGCCGGCCGGCAGGTACACCGTGCCGCCGCCGGCGTCGAAACAGTCGTGGATCGCGGCCTGAATCGCGCGGGTGCTGTCCGCCGTGCCGGTCGGGTCGGCGAAATACGGGGCTTCCGTCGCGACGATGTCCGCCACGACGGCGTCAGCCGTCGGGTAAAGGGTTTCGATGATACGGGGCGTTTGCATGGCGGCGCCGCCTTTCCGTGTCAATGTGTCCGCCGCGAAAGCCTCCGTGCCGGCGGAGAGGGTAAGGAGGAAAGCCGGGCAGAGGATGAGGCAGGCGAAGCGTTTGAAGGCTGTTTTCGGTTTCATACGCATTCTCCTTTATTCAGTATTCGCGAGAGCGCGGGGTACACGGCCTCTGCCATGCGGTAGAAGCCGAGGTCGTTCGGATGGCAGCCGTCGACGGTGCAGCAGTCCCTGCCGGCCGCGCCGAACAGGTCCCCGCCGTCGATAAAGTCCGCGCGCAGGCCGTTTTCCTTCATCCAACGGTAAGTGTCGAGGATGATATCGCGCCGTTCCAGGTCCGCCGGGCCGAAATTCGTGTCCGGCTTCGAAAGCAGAATGACGGGCAACTCCGGCTGTTTTTCGAGAATGGCCTCGAGGAACGGCCTGTGCGTTTTTTTCAGCCAAGCGGCGTCCGGCGCGTTGTGGTCGTAGTCATACACGAAGCAGCTCATGGCAAGCCCCGCGATATAGTCCGCCATGTACGCCTCGCCCTTCGCGCTGCCCGAAAAGCCGAGGTTGATAAAATCGCTGTCGAGCCGCCGCGCGAGCAAAGCGCAATAACTGTTGGAGGTCCTTGAGGCGCAGCCGCCCTGCGTGATGGACGAGCCGTAAAACACGACGGGTTTTTCATGCGTATAGGGCGGCGGCGCGCCGAGCGACGCGCCTTTTTCCGTCCCGATTTTCAGCGACTTTACGCCGTTGTAAAGCGGAAGGTAGATCGTCACGTTTTTTTCGCCTTTCGGCAGCGGAACCTCGGCCTCGAGCCTCGTCCGGCCGAAAGCGGGCTGTTTCGTGGCGGCGTATTTCAACCCATCGCCGCAATCCGCGAAAATATCGAGGCCGGCAGAGCCGCTCAGCGGCATGTGCGCCATGCCGATACGCTGCGTCACGGCCATCCTTACCGACAGCGAATCGCTGTCGGTGGTGAAGCGGATTCGGCCGCCGCTGGTGTGGTATGACAGGCCCTTGAGCCCGTCGTTCATCCGCTCCCGCACCCGGGAGGGGACGCGGCAGTATTCGCCGGGAACCAGGCCGTGGATTTTCGCTTCGGATTTCATTGGGTCAAAAAAGCGGTAAGCGTTGTCATTCATAATGAATCCTCAGTCGCCTGACGGCGACAGCTCCTTTGGAAAAGGAGCCTTTCAAGCCCTCTTTTTCAAAGAGGGTGGCATGCTGTGCATGCCGGGTGATTGTAATCCTCAGTCGCCTGACGGCGACAGCTCCTTTGGAAAAGGAGCCTTTGAAGCCCTCTTTTTCAAAGAGGGTGACATGCTGTGCATGCCGGGTGATTGTAATCCTCAGTCGCCATTCGGCGACAGCTCCTTTGGAAAAGGAGCCTTTGAAGCCCTCTTTTTCAAAGAGGGT
>DAITOC010000016.1:0-13561 GCA_036834305.1 Clostridiales bacterium | reverse complement strand
CGGCGACAGCTCCTTTGGAAAAGGAGCCTTTGAAGCCCTCTTTTTCAAAGAGGGTGGCATGCTGTGCATGCCGGGTGATTCTTAGGATCAGGTAATTTTAAGCCTTTCTTTCACTTCATTGTCTATCACTTGACAAATACCATCGAAATTCTTGTCAACATCATAATTTGAAAATCTTATTACAGATAGCCCAATAGATTCTAAATACTTCGTTCGAATTTTATCGTATTCCTGTGCGTCTTCTTCATAGTGCTGTGAACCGTCAATTTCGATTACAATTTTTACTTTCGGGCAGTAAAAATCAACGATATAATCACCGATTATCCTTTGTCTGTAAAAAGGAATGGAGTAGTTTCTTAAGAAATCATACCATAAATGCTTTTCCTGCTTCGTTGCGTTATTGCGAAGTTCGGTTGAACGTGGCCTTAAGTTTTTGTTGCGGGGTATAAAAATGTCTGACATAGCACTCCTTTAGAAGCCCTCTTTTTCAAAGAGGGTGGCATGCTGTGCATGCCGGGTGATTAGAATCCTCAGTCGCCTAACGGCGACAGCTCCTTTGGAAAAGGAGCCTTTGAAGCCCTCTTTTTCAAATGAGGGAAAGGCCTGAAGGCCTCGGGTGATTAAATCGCCCAAAACGCTTTCAGGATGCTCATCACAAGCGTCAGCGCGGCGGTGATGTTGCGCATGGCAAAGTCGCCGCCGGAGCCGTTGTCCGCCGTGAAGCGGAAATCGTCAACGAAGACCGTACCCGTGTCGCCCGGCTTTGAGCCGGGGTCTGTAAACATCAGCTCGATGCCGGTCACCTCTTTCAAAGCGCCGCCGTTGGCCATGAAGCGCGCCTCGTCGCCATAAAGGCAGAGTTTTTTCAGGTCCAGAGTGACCGTGTGCCATTGGCCGTCCGGCGGGATTTCGGCCGCGACGGATTCGGTGCCTTTGACCAGGGGGGAATACCAGGAAACGGGGGAGGTGAAAAAGCGCGTTTCGTCAAGCCTTACAACCCTGCCCGAATCGTTTTTGATTTGGAAACTCATCGTGCCGTACAGGGAATAGTCGGTGTTGACCGCGGGGAAATTCTCGAGCTTGAACAGGTTTTCCCGGAGCGCCGGGCCGAACGAGAAGCGGCCGGCGTTCGCGCAAGCCGTGTAATCCACTTTCAGCGCGCCGGTTCCCGCGGCTTTCTCTTCGTTTGTCACGGAAACGCGGGTGTTCAGGCTGCCCGCGCGGAAGGCCTCGAAGAAATCCGGCTTATCCGTTTCGCGCCAGACGCTGTCGAAGTCGCAGGTGGTCCAATATTTGTCCTGGGTGTATTTCGCGCCGGGCAGCCGCGCCGTGATAAACGCCGAGGCGCCCAGCGTGAACGCGCCGTTTTCGGTCGCGAAAAGGTTGGAGTAATTGTTGACTTGAGAATACGCGTAGGCCGCGCTCGCCGGGCTTTTCACCGAATCGTTCCAAATCCGTACGGTGTCGGGGGCGGTGATTTCCGCCTCGGCTTCGAGGTACACACCGTCCGCGCCGGCAACGGAAAAGCCGTAAAGCGGGGTGCCTTCGCCGTTGATCGGCTTGACGGCCAGGGAGTCCCCGGTGTTGTCAAAACGGACGAACACGCTGTTTCCCTCGGTATAGAAATCCGCCATGGCCGGCGCCGAATAGCTTGCCCGCCGGCCGTAGACGAGGCCTAAAGCCGCGAACGCCATTTTTTCGCCGACCGGCTTTTTAATCATCGGGTGAATCGCGCCGACGTCGGGTAGGCTTTTGTCAATGAGCTTGGTGTCCCAGTCGAGCGGCACGTCGTACATCGTGGTCATCGCGCGCGAAGCGGGGGCCTGCGCCTGAATCTCCGCGAGCTGGATGTTGAAGTCGCCGACGAGGTTCATGGATTCGAGCGAATTCCCGTAGTTGAAAGAGGCTATTTGTGTGAAAACGAACGGCATGGGGTTTTCCTCATGGCCGAAAAGTTTGCTGTAACTTGCCTGCATGAGGTTCATCGCGTCCGTATAGGCGCCGTGCGGGGCCGAGATGTCCGACTCGCCCTGGTACCAGATGAGGCCCGCGGGGGCGAAGCGGCGCAGGGGATGGATTTTTTTGTTGTAGTTGGCGGTCATGTTGGCATAGGGGTTCGGCTCGGCCGAATCCCATTGCTGCGCGGATATATACCGTCCGGCCGAAACCAGATAGTTTTTCAACGCCGCGTCCCCCTCGATATCGCCTCTCGACAGCCAGGTGTAGATCGACGAGCCGCCGAGCGACGCGTTGAGGATGCCGACGGGCACGTCGAGCTCACGCCGGAGCTCGCAGGCGAAGAAATAAGCGACGGCGCTGATGTTGAGAATTTTCGCGGTTTCGGTTCCCGCGCACCACGAGGCGCCTTTGATGTCGTTTTGCGCCTCATACGGCAGGTTGTCGCCCGAGCCGTTGTATTCGGGGTAGGAGGGAACGGCCAGCGCGCGGATGTACTCGTCGGCGCCGCCGGTTTTGGAAAGCTCAAAGCCCTCGTACGTTAGGGCAAGGCTGTATTCCATGTTGGACTGGCCGCTCGCGAGCCACAGCTCCCCGAACACGACGTCGGTCAATTCCGCGAACAGCTCGCCGCCGGCATACAGGCGGATTTCGTGCTTCGTGTAACCGCCCTCGACGCCGTCCATGGCCAATTCAAACGTGCCGTCGGCGGAGGCGGTGGCGGCGCCTTGGCGGAGGACGCCGTCCCCGAGCGTGAGCGCCGCTTTGATTTCGGTGTCCGCCGGGGCATAACCGGCCAGGCGGATGGGTTTGTTGCGCGCGAACAGCATATGATTGCCGTAGATTTCAAGAAGCCTCGCGCCGCTTGCCGCGGCCGAGCCGGAAACAGCCGGAAACCCCGCCAAAAGGCATAAAACGAGAGCCGCCGCCGTGAACTTTTTCATAACGATCCGCCTCCAATCATTGTAAAATCATCATAACCCTTCCGGGGGTGGATTTCAATAGGAAAACGACCTCTCCGGCTGCTTAACCTTGGCTCCCCTATGGTAGGGGAGCTGTCACGAGAGTGACACAGTCACCTGCGGGTGACTGAGAGGTAAGTAAAAAACGACCTCTCCGGCTGCTTCGCAGCGATGAAATCGCTTTGCACCATCTCCTTACCAAGGAGAGGCAAGAGAAACTTGGCTCCCGTTAGGGCATGACGCGCCATGTCCGTGTAGGGTGCGGTTTCCATGCCGCACCGTCGGGAACGGCCTTGACCGATAAGCGTATAAACCACCCCGCCCTACGGCAGCGTTTCCGGCGGGAGCAAGCCCCCGCCCTACCGTGGAAATAAAAAAGGTGGTGATTCCCCTGTTAGGGGAAATTAAGAATCCCCCGTCGCACTTCGTGCGCCACCCCCTTTCGAAAGGGGGCAAGTAAAAACAAGGGAGGCAAACCGGGGCATAAAAAAGTCCCCCTTGTTAAAGGGGGATACCGGCGCCAGCCGGAGGGGGATTTGGTATCGGAAACCGGCGCCATTGTCACGCCTTCTTTATCAGTATCTCCGATATATTCGGGCCGCGCTCGCCGTCGCGCACGGTGAATTGCAGCCTCAATTTGCCGCTTTCGTAGGCCTCTTTCGGCAGAACGTTCTCAACCTCGACGAACGGTTCGTTGACGAACACCTCGCCGTGGACGGGGATTTCGCCTTTTTTGCCCGCGCAAAGCGTTATATGAATCGGATGATATTTGCCGTAGACGGTACGAATCGTGTAACCGGCGGCCGGGTCGAGCCCGGCGTAGTTGACGACCAAAGGATATTGATACAGCGTGCTGACATTGCGCCGCCAGGCGAGCGGAACATTCAGGGTATCGTCCTTGTCATGGGGCGGCGGCATTAAGAAAGACAACAGCGGCGTTTTGAAAAAGCCGGGGTCCTTACCGTAACCGTCGTGGTTCTCCAACCGGCTCCAACTTTCCTTCGAGCCGAAGTCGTCATAAAAACCGCCTTCGCCCGGGTCGGTGCGCTTAACGACGGCCAGTATCGCGTCAATTTTCTCCTCTTTGGTCTTCTTCTTTTCCGCCTCGTCCAGGCGGGCGGTGATATAGCGGTAATCGTTGAGGGGAATGTCGAGGCATTCGACGAACGCGCCCCGGTCCCACTCCGAGGCGAAATGGCGCGTCACGGTCAGCTGGGCGCCGATGTGCTCGAACAGGAGGTCGGCCAGAGAGTTGATTTTTTCGCTGATATCGGGCAGTATCTTCACGCTGCGGGATTTGTCAAGTAGATCCCTTGCCTTGTTGATCGCGGTGTCCGGCCCTGTTTCCCGGCACGCGGTGAGGATTTCGAGCGCCTCTTTTTCCAGCTGCTGTTCGCGGATGACTCTGTTTTTCTGGTAGTAGTCAAAATTCGCGCGCAACAGCGGCATCTCAAAACGGTAATTGTTCAGCGCGTAGCCGTCGATTTTCGTCTCCATGCTTTTCCATTTGTAATAGGTGTCCTCGATAAACGGGTTTTCGGCCAGGGGGCCGTTGAGATTCTCCTCAAGCGCCATCAGCCCGTCGGCGATTTCGGGCGCGAGCGCCCGGTCTATGAAGAGCGCGGCATATTCGTTGAGGGTTTCGGCCACGGGTGTCTCCGGGTTCCATTCCTGGGCAAGCCAGACGACTTTGTTTGTGTCGTCGTTGATGCCCTCGGAATAGCTGACGGAGCCGTTCATTAAATGACAGTGCAAATTATGAATACGCTTTTCATCGCGTGGCCTCGGGTTGATAAACTCGCGGCCGAGAGTCAGCGCCAGGGAGGTGTCCCATTTCGGCACCGGGTACTGGCACCGCAGGGAATGCGCGATGTCGGGGTAATGGCGAATCGGATATATCTTTGGCGTCCGTTTGCGCAATATATCGATGTTGTCGCGTTCCCAGGGGCCGAACACGACGCCGTCGAGCCATTCGGGTTTTCTGTCAAGCTCGTCGTAAAAGCCTTCGGCCCATTCCTCGCTCGGGCAGAATGTCTGCGGCGAAAGCCACAGCTTGATGTCCTTATGGTATTCGCGCGCGATCTCCGCGAAACGCCTTGCGACCTTGAACAGCGTTTTGGGGTACAGTCTGCCCGGGTCGCCGCCCGGAATAAAGAGGTGGTCGATAAAAGGCACTTGCGAAAATACCCGGTGCCGCCACGCCTCCTGTTCGGCAAACTCTTTTTTGCCGATGTCCTCACCGAACATATTGGGGAACCACATGCTCACTTCCAGGCCGTAAGAATGGATGATTTCCGACTGCCGGCGCGTCATCTCCAGGCTGTCGTATTTCATCAATGAGTTCCGGTCGGCGTCGTCGGTGCCCGGCGGGAGTATCTCAAAGGTGTTGGCCCCGAAAAAGGCCAGCTCCCGAACGTATTGGTCAAACATTTCCGGCGTCCAGGCGTCGTAGGCGTTTGTTTTGGGCCGGTACGCCAGTTGCGTTCCCCTGGCCGGAAATTTCGGCGCGGATGAGATTTCGAGCTTATCGGGCAGCAGCAGCTTTCCTTCGCCCCAGTCCATAACGCGCAGAAATTTGCCGACGCCGTAGAGCACGCCCCGGGCGTTTTCGCCGATAATCGCGCAAAACGGCTTGCCGTTGTCCTTCACGGCCAGACGGTACCCCTCGGGGCCCGGGTTGGCCATGCCGCTGACCGCCGCCAAAGCGGCGTAATTCGGAAAGCGGACGTTGCCAACGGCGATAACGGCACCCGCGGCGTGCGGGTACTTAAAGGCAACGGCCGGTTTGAAGCCGGTTCGTTTGGATATCTCCTCGGCGAGCGCTTCCACGGCTTTCTTTTCCGCCGCTCCGGCGTTCTTGTCGGCCAGAATGGCCGCCCGTGAAAAATCCAAAAGCTTTTTCATTTACCTACCCTCATCCTTTCAAAAACGGACGCGCTCAAAGCGCCCGACTCTCAATAATCTACCACATTTCCGTGCTTTAAAAATTACAACATTGACATTAAACCAACAAAAATATATATTTTATTGGTAAACGGAGGGTAGATATGAACCAATACGAATTAAAGAAAGCCTTTTTGGAAAACCGGCGCGTTTACGGAACCCTCGTCGCGTCCCCCTCGCCGAAATGGGCGGCCGAAATTGAAAAGACAGGCGTTGATTTCGTTTTTATCGATTCCGAACATATGCCCATGGACCCGCAGGCCAGGGCCTGGATGTGCCAGTGTTTCCGCGCGAAAAACATCGCGCCGATTGTGCGCATTCCCTGCTGCAGCGCCCACGAGGCGTTCGCGGCCATTGAGGCGGGGGCGGCGGGCATCATATCGCCTTATCTCGAAACGGCGGTGGAAATCCGGACGCTCATCGGCGCCGTCAAATACCGGCCGCTGAAAGGGGAACGGCTGCGCGGCGTGCTCGACGGAAGCGTCGCCCTCACCGGCAAAGAGAAGGCATTTTTCAAAACATACAACGACGGTTGCCTGCTGATGCTCAACATCGAAAGCCGTTTCGCCGTCGACCATATCGATGAACTGCTCGCGAACCCGGCGGTCGACGCCGTTTTCATCGGGCCGCACGACCTTTCCATCAACATGGGGATTCCGGAGGAATACGGCCACCCCGAGTTTGAGGCGTATGTCGAGAAAGTCATCACCGCGTGCGTGACGCGGAAAATCGGCGTCGGCAACCATTTTTCGGGCGACATCGAGAAGCAAATCCAATGGGCCAAAAAAGGCATGAACATCGTCGTCTGGAATTCCGACGTCGGCCGGTTCGTCCGGGGTATCGGCGACGACTTCCGGTATGTCAAAGAAGCCCTCGGCGAAGAGGCGCGGGACAAAAAGGCTGACGTAACCATATGAAAAAATCGGCAGGCACCTGACCTCCTTCCCGTGAATATACTGGAATAAACTAACAGGGAGGAGTGTAACTATGCCAGAGTATACCTTTGAGAAAGGGAAGCTCGAAACCTGCCCGACCGTCGGGAGCCGCGAGGCGACCGTTTGCCTGCCGGTCACGGTCTGCCCGTACGCGGTGACGGGGCCTGTTTCGGTGCATTGCTGCGGTGAGGCCGAGGTGGCCGCGAACTGCCGCTGCAAAGGGAAGGTCAACGGAACCTGCGATTTCACCATCAGCCAGAAACTTCGCGTGGACGTACCTGTGGAGTTCGGCGCCACCGTCAACATCGGGGAAACCTATGTCGACTGCGGCTGCCCGGAAGTGGATGGCTGTGGCGACGACTATGAGTCGGAATTCGACTGCAAATGCGACGATAAAGACGAATAAAGCCGTTTGAGTCAAATCCGCCGGGCGCGCCGCGCCCGGCCTTTCTTTATTGGCGCGCCCGGTATGGGCATAACGGCGTACGAAAGGCGGGCGTCATCGTTGAAGGTTGAAAAAAAGAAGTATTGCGAGTTGGTTCTTGCGTTATTAACAACGCGTTTCATTCGATGTAAAGTTTTTCTGTAGCATAGGCATCGCGGTTTTATGCTCGCGGCGCTTGCGCGTTTGTTGAAGATCTTTTGGCTGCTCCCTTCAAGTTGACAGTCATTGCCGCGCCGCACTATAATATGAATACTATAGTGGGGGTGAAAGACAATGCCTATTGATTTTTGGACCGGCAGCGGCGGCGTTCCCGGTGATTTTTCTTACGGAACCATACATATGGTGTCCGCCGCCGCGCTGATTTTGGTGACGGCGGTTATGTGTGTCATAGGAACACAGATGAAGAAAAGTTCGCAGCGCAAGGTCATCGTCGCAGCCGCGGTCTTTTCCATTGTTTTTGAGATTTTCTGGCGCCTCGTTTTTTGGAAAAATGAGGTGAAACTGATCGACCTGTGGCCGTTTTACCCGTGCAACCTCGCGGGTATTTTGGTTCCCCTTATCGCCCTGTCAAAAAGCCGAATTCTAAAAGACCTGTTTTATGTGTTCGCCTTTGTCGGCGGGGTTATCACTTTCGTCTACCCGCAGGGGATATTTACCAACCAATACCTGTGCTTCGGGATTCTTAAAAGCATTTTGCAGCACACCGCGATTATCTTTATACCGGTGTTCGAATACGTGACAGGCCATTACAGGCCGCAATTCAAAAAGTTATATGTCGCGATTATCGGCATCTTCATCCATCTGTTCAACAGCGAGTACCTGCCGAAACTCATGGGCTTGAAAGACACCGATTACATTTTTTTGCACTCCGGCCTGCCGTTCGTCATTAAAGGCGTTCCGCAGATACTGATTCTCGGGCCGATCGCCTTTCTTGTCATGGCCGCCCTTTACGCCCTGCTCGACATCAAAGGGGCCGCGCGGTTCTTCAAGCGAAAAAAGAGGAAATAAAAAAGGGGCGCCCGCGCAGGAGCGCCTCGAAAACGACCGAAAACTGCCGGAACGCAAAGCGTCCCGGCGGTTTTCGGTCTTATACCGGTGCGTACGCGCCGTATTAATCAGTATCAAAAAAAAGCCGCATCTGCCGTAAAGCCCGATGCAGCCTGACGCGGATGTTCCCTTGCGTTGTGTTGAGTATTTCCGCCGCCTGCTCAATCGATAAATCATAGTAATACAGCAATATAATGCTGAGAACCTTGTCCGGATAGCGAAGCAGTTTTTCAAAGGCATCCTGCACGGCGTCTTCCGCGTCCGAAATGACTATTTTAACAAGGGGGATAAACAGCGGATTTTGCGTAATTTCGGGCTTTGTGATATGATGTGTCCGAATTCCCTACGAGGCGATTTAGCGCCGGCAAGGAAGTGTACGGCACGATGAAGAGGAAAGGGGAGCGGACACTATCAAAGCGCTGATTGTTTCGCTCGCGGCGAAAAATATCCATAAACCGTTGGCGCCCTGGTGCCTGAAGGCGGTTGGCGACGGCTGCGGCTGCGGCTGCGAAATCGAGGTGTTGGAGTCCGACATCAACGAACGCGCCGGCGCCTTGTTGAGCGAAATTTATGCCGCGGCGCCGGATGTCATCGCTTACTCCTGCTATATCTGGAACATCGAACTTGTTTCAAAAATCGCTCCGGAGGCCAAAAAACTGCTGCCCTCGGCCGTTACGGTCCTCGGTGGGCCGGAGGTCTCGTTTGAAAAATCCCCCGAAGGCTTTCCGTTCGCCGACTATATCATCCGGGGAGCCGGCGAGGATGCGTTGTGCGGGCTGCTGAAACAACTTGCGGACGGCGAGGTTGCGAAAAACAAAAATATCGACGGCGGCGTCCCGGATTTCGCGGCGCTGCCGTCCCCGTTTACCGAAGCGTATTATCGCTCTTTTCAAAATGATAAGTTGCCCATGGCAAACCGGTTGGTTTATTACGAGAGCGCCCGCGGCTGCCCGTTTTCGTGCGCCTACTGTTTGTCTTGCGCCTCAAGAGGCGTTCAATACCTGCCGTTGGCGCGCGTGAAAAGCGAACTGCGAGGCATCCTGTCCCACGGCGCCAAATGTGTCAAGTTTGTCGACCGGACCTTCAACGCGGACAAGAAGCGGGTCCTGGCCATTCTCGAGTTCATTCTCACCCTGGATACGGACTGCGTGTTTCATTTCGAGGCGGCCGGCGACCTGTTCGACGAAGAACTCCTGCGCGTTATCGGCAGGATGCCCGCGGGGCGCGTCCAGTTTGAAATCGGCGTGCAGTCCGTCAATCGCCGAACGCTCGAGGCCGCCGGCCGGCAAACCGATACGGAAAAAGTGCTGCGCAATATCCGCCGTTTGACCGAGAGAAACAACTGCCACATTCATGTCGACTTAATCGCGGGGCTGCCCGAAGAAACGCCGGAATCGTTCGCCGAAGGCATCCGCCTATGCCTCGCCGCGAAGCCTCACCGGCTGCAAATCGGGTTTCTCAAATTCTTGAAGGGCACGCCGATCAGGGAGCAAATCGGTAAAGGGGGATGCCTTTACACCGATTACCCGCCTTATGAAATCCTTCAAAGCCCCTCCATGTCTTACGAAGACTTAGTCAAACTCAAGGGTATCGAAGAGACCGTCAACAAATATTACAACAGCGGGATGTTCCGCCGCGCGGTGGCGTTCGCGTCGGAAAAGCTGTTTCCGAACGGCTATGATTTTTTCGAGGCGTTCGCCGAATACTGCCGGGGGAAGAACACCAAGCTGTCCCTCAAACAATCGTATACCGTCCTGCTCGACTTCCTCACGCTGCGCGGCGGCGGGAGCGAGGCGGCGCACTGTATCAAACTCGACTGCCTGACTTTCGACCCGAAGGGAGCGCTGCCCGACGCCGTCGCGGGCAACCGGGTGAAAACCGCCGAGGCGCCTTACCGGGGGGTATATCAGCAAATGAGGGCCGAATATTTCGACTTTGACGGCAAAACGCGCCTGTTTGTCTACGACAAAAAAGACCCCGTCACCGGAGCCTTTCAAGTCATGGAGTTATAGAAGTCAGATCTTCATATCCCTCTTGTTATAAAACCGGAAAGCGCCGGCGACGAGCAGCCCAAGCAACACCGCGGCGATAACCGGGTAAGCCGCGCTGTAAGGGCCCAGCAGAAGGTCCTTCGCGTCGAAATACTGAAACAGCGTGAAAAACCGCGCGACGCTTGTCTTGCCGACAAGGTGATAGACGACATAAACCATGAACATGGCGAGCATCACGCCCGTCGCCGCCGCCGAGGAACGCTTCGGGCTGCCGATGGCGGCGGCGAAAAAGGCTCCGGCGGCCACAAACAAAATCTGAAGCGCCAGCATGCCGGCATTCAATTTTAAAAGCCCCGTGAGAAACGGCGTGCCCTTCGAGTAGTAAGACAGCATCACAGCGGAAGAGAGAAATGAGACGATATTGAAAACGGCCGCGATGGTCAAAGCTGCAGACAGTTTCGCCGCCAGAATTCTGCCGCGGGAGACCGGTTTGACCAACAGGAACTCGGCCGTTTTGTCGCGCTCCTCTTTCGCGAGGATGCCCGCGCCGAGCATGACCGCGTGGACGCCCGCGAGCAAAATGAGGTACAGAAACAGCACGGCGAAATAGTCGAGCGCCTTTGACAGGTCGAATACGCCGATGCCGAACAGATTTTGCAGGGATTTCGGCAACTGCCCGACCATCTCGTTGATGCTGCCCGCGCCCGCGCCGATGCCCGCGGAGTATTTGCCCATACCGGCCGCGATGAGCAGGAACATGGAAACCGACCAGACGAGCAGCGATTTTCTGTGCGCTTTGAGTTCTCTCTTATAGATGTTCACGGCAACGCCTCCTTTATACGGAATGGATGTCTCTGCGCTTATACAAGATATAACTTGCCGTTATGCCCGCCAAAACGACGAATAAGCCCGTCACCGCGAAGGCGGTTTCATAGCGGCCCTCGATGGCGATGGAATCCGCCTTGAAATATTGAAACGGCGTCATATAGCGGAGTTTATCTTCTTTTGATGTCACCGCGAAGGCGGACACCGCGAAAAAGCCGAACACCAGGCCGAGCGAAACGGGCAGCACGGCCTTGATTTTTTTTGCCGCCGACGATACGGCCAGGCCGACGGAAAAGAAGATGAGCTGGAGGAAGAACAGCGACAGGTTGATCAGAAGAAACTTGCCGCTTTCAAAATCCCCGTCCGAAAAGCCTCTCACCGCGGGGTAAGATACCAGGGTATACACGGCGTTGGTCACGAGAAACAGCGTGAGCGCCGCGAGCAGTTTCATCGTCAGGATTTTCGGCCGGGAGACGGGCTTGGTCATCAAAAAGTCCGCGGTGCGTTCCCTGGTCTCTTTCGACAGGATGCCGACGCCGAGGTTCATCGCCTGTATCGCGCCTAACAGCGCCGTATAGGTAAAAACGAAGCCGTAATAGCCGACGGGTTTGGCGAAATTCTCCATGGCGATGCCGAAAATCGCCTTCATCGCGGGCGGGAAATTTTCCATCAACTTTGTGAAGGTGTCCATATCGCTTTTTATCATGGGGTAAAAAGCCATGAAGACCAGGAACATCCCGCCCAGCGACAAAAGCCAGATCACCGTGCTTTTAAGGTTCGCCTTCAATTCGTGGCGCAGAATGTTCATATCTCTGCCTCCGCGGAGTAATAGTGCAGGAAGATTTCCTCAAGGTCCGGTTCGTCCACCCACAGGTTCACAAGCTGCAGGCCGGCGAGCTTCGCTGTCACGGCGTTGATGTCGCCTTTGTACAGAAAACTGTGCGTGCGGCCTTCTTCCCGCAGGTCGTTGACGCCCGCGGCGGCGAAATACCCGGCGGGAATGTCGGCGGCGGCCTCGACCTTGAAGCGCTTATAACTTGTCTGCTGAAGCGTGGCAATCTTTTCGACCGTGACGATACGGCCCTCTTTGATTATCGCGACGCGGCGGCAGAGCCGCTGCACTTCGCTGAGCACATGCGACGACATCAGGACCGTCGCGCCGCGCTTGTTTTCCGACTCGATGAGCTCAAAGAAGGTCTGCTGCATCAGCGGGTCGAGCCCCGAGGTCGGTTCGTCGAGGATAATCAGATCCGGGGCGTGCAGCAGCCCCTGAACAATACCGACTTTCTTTTTGTTGCCGAAAGACAGGTCGTCGATTTTTTTGTTGAGGTCCAAATCCATGCGCTCGGCGAGCTCGCGGATGCGGCCTTTGCAGTCCTTCTTATAAAAACTCGCCGAATAGTTCAGCAGGTCTTTGACCTTCATGCCGTCGTAATAAAATACTTCGCTCGGCAGGTAGCCGACGCGTTCGGCGATAGCGGGCGCCTGCTTGATACAGTCCAATCCGAAAATTTTCGCTTCGCCCGAGGTGGGGTAAATCAAAGACAGAATGGTACGGATCGTCGTCGACTTGCCCGCGCCGTTCGGGCCGATGAAGCCGAAAATCTCACCCTCCTCCACGCTGAAGGTGACATTTTCGATGCCTCTCGATTTTCCGTAATACTTGGTCAGGTTGCTGATTTCAATGGCGTTCAACATACCATCACTCCCGTCGACACAAAATAGTTCCGGTTACGTATCTATTATACAGAATAATTCCGCGCGTGGAAAGCGTTACCCCGGCTGATATTGCGTATTCGGCAGCCCTCTGCACGCTGGCGCTGGGCATCGTGCCGGTGTTTTGGGTGTATCTGTCGCTGATGGTCGTCTCCGGCGTGGCGCTGCCGCTGTTCAACACCCCGTTTGTCGTCACGCTGCAGGTACAGACCGTTTTCTTCGGCCGCAACAAACTTGTGTTGGAGGCGGGGGAGCCGGTTTTGCCGAAAAAGGAACCGGCGCAATGAGCCCGCGGCATGGGGAGCGCGACTTCGTCTTGCTTTACAGCGTCATTTCCATCCGCCGCCGTTGCGTCGTGAACCCCAGCTTCTCATAAAAACGGATGGCCCCGGTGTTGAATTCCCAGACGTTGAGGTTGATGTGCCGCGCGCCGGCGCTCTGCGCGTACGTCTTTACCGCTTCAAACAGTTTTGAGCCGATAAGTTGACCCCGCGCTGTTTCGTCGACGCAGAAATCATCGATGAACAGCGTTTTTTTATCGGTCAGAACCGGATGGTCTTTATCCTGCGTTATTTCGCAGAAAACATAACCCAACACCCGGCCCGCGTCATCGACAGCCACGAAGACGGGTTTGCTGAGGTCGTTGAGAATCGCCGCGAATTCTTCATGGCCGTATTTCCTTGCCCCGCTTTTAAACATATCCGGCCTGCCCTTGTGGTGATGCCCCGCGATTTGCGAAAG
>DAITOC010000015.1:0-20701 GCA_036834305.1 Clostridiales bacterium | reverse complement strand
TCCTGCCGTAAGATATATGAAAAAGTAATGCGCCTGAGCGAAAAACTTGTGCCCGCCGCGGCGGAAATTGAGAAGGAATACGGTATCCCGATTATCAACAAGCGGGTTTCCGTGACGCCGATTGCCCTGCTGGCCGCTTCAAGCGGGGGTGACCCGGTTCGGTACGCCCTGACTCTTGAGAAGGTTTCGCGGGAGCTTGGCATCGATTTCATCGGCGGGTATTCGGCCCTCGTCCAAAAGGGCTTCGCGGCCGGGGACGAGCGGCTCATCCGCAGCATTCCGGAAGCGCTCGCCGCGACCGGGCACGTCTGCTCGAGCGTCAATATCGGCGCGACGAAAACCGGCATCAATATGGACGCGGTCGCGTTGATGGGCTTGATTATCAAGCAGGCCGCCGAAGCCACCGCCGCAAAAAACTGCGTCGGCGCCGCCAAACTCGTGGTGTTCTGCAACGCCCCGGAGGACAATCCCTTTATGGCCGGCGCGTTTCACGGCGCGGGCGAACCCGAGTGCGTCATCAATGTCGGCGTGTCCGGGCCCGGTGTCGTCCGCTGCGCTCTTCAAAAAATTCCCGGCGGCGACCTGACCGATGTCGCCGACACCATCAAAAAAACCGCCTTCAAAATCACGAGGATGGGTCAGCTCGTCGCCCTTGAAGCGTCAAGAAGGCTCGGTGTTCCGTTCGGCATTGTCGACCTTTCCCTCGCGCCGACGCCCGCCGTCGGCGATTCCGTCGCGTACATATTGGAAGAAATGGGGCTTCAAACCTGCGGCGCCCACGGCACGACGGCCGCTTTGGCTCTTCTCAACGACGCCGTGAAAAAGGGCGGCACAATGGCGTCCTCTCATGTCGGCGGCCTTTCGGGCGCGTTCATTCCCGTCACCGAGGACGCGGGCATGGCGGCAGCCGCCGAATGCGGCTGCCTGACGATTGAAAAGTTGGAAGCGATGACTTCCGTTTGTTCCGTGGGACTCGACATGATCGTAGTGCCGGGCGATACGCCCGCCGAAGTCCTGGCCGCCATCGTCGCGGACGAGGCGGCCATCGGCATGATCAATTACAAAACGACGGCCGTTCGGCTGATACCCGCCATCGGCAAAAATGTGGGCGAACGGCTCAACTTCGGCGGCTTGCTCGGCGGAGGCACCGTTATGAAACTCAACACCGCGTCGCCCGCCGCGTTCATCAAAAGGGGAGGCCGGATTCCCGCGCCGATTCAAAGTTTAAGGAATTGACGTACGCGCTCCGGATTGATAGACGATGCTTTTTGTGATACAATAATACAAACAAAAGAAAGGAAGAAAGACAATGGCGAAGATTGATAAAGACACCAACATCGGTGATATTCTCGATATGGACAAAGGTACCGCGCAGTTCTTTTTAAATATGGGCATGCATTGCCTCGGCTGCCCCTCCGCGCGCGGCGAGAGCGTCGAGCAGGCCTGCATGGTTCATGGGGTCGACGCGGACGAACTTGTCGACGAAATCAATGCCTATCTGGCCGAAAAATAGGATGGACAGCGTATGAACCGAAATACCCGCGCCGGGCTGTCGCCCCGCCTGCGCATGGCGGCGGATTTGATTCGGCCGGGCGCGGTTGTTGTTGATGTGGGCACCGACCACGCCTATCTGCCGGTTTATCTTGTCGAAAACGGCCTTTGCCCGAGGGTGATTGCCCTAGATTCCAAAACCGGCCCACTGGCCAACGCCCGCGCGACGGTCACCGCCCGCGGGCTCGAACAAAAAATCGAATTGAGGCTGTCGGATGGCCTCGACGGCGTTGAACCGGGCGAGGCCGACGACATCGTTATCGCGGGGCTGGGCGGGCAGATGACCGTCGAAATCCTGCGCCGGGCTCTTTGGCTCAAAGACGGCGCCAAACAAGTGGTTTTGCAGCCGATGACGCACGCCGAGGATGTCCGGCGGTTTTTGTGCGGGAATTCCTTTACGATTTTAACGGAAACGGCCTGTTTTGATGAGGGCAGAAGTTACATTTGCATCTGCGCCCGCTATGAAGCGGGCTCGGCCGTAACATATCGCGCGGCGTATTGCTATTACGGGGAACTGCCCTCCCGGTCGGACGGCGCGGCGCGCGACTGGCTCGCCAAACAGCTGCGGCGCCTGAAAAAGCAGGCGCTGGGTTTGCGCGCCGAGGGTATTGCCGGCGAGCGGTTAGAACAGATTGAGACGGCCATCGATGAACTGACGGAGGTGCTTGGCGATAGACAGACTGAATCCGGGAAAACGGTTTGACGAGGTCATCTTTCCCGCGTTGTGCGCGCACAGAGGGCTGTCCGGTTTGATGCCCGAGAGTTGCGTTCCGGGCTTTGCCGCCGGCATCGCCTTGGGCGCGGACGAAATCGAGTTCGATATCCGCCTGACAAAAGACAGGCGATTGGTTGTTTCGCATGACAACAAAGTGCAGCGGGTTTCCGACGGCAGCGGGAACATCAGCGATCTGACGCTTGCCGAACTTAAGAAACTAAGGCTGCGCGCTCCCGGCGGCGAATCCGATTGGGAGGTGACCTACACCACCCCCGAGGAGGTTTTTACCGTGCTGGGCGGCTTTTGTGTGATGAACATTCATTTTAAAAACCTCAAGGAAGAAACCGCTTTCGCGGTCGGCGAAATGAAAAAACTTACGGACCGGTTTTCGCTGCAAGACAGCGTGTACTTTTCCGCCTCCGAGGAGGAAACCATGCGCCTTTTCGCGGGCATGGCGCCCGAAATACCCCGCAACGCGATTGAACCCTGGCGCGAGGATCTGGACATTGTGGACTTTGCCGTGAAATACGGCTGCCCCCGTTGCCAACTACACAAAGGCCTGTTTGACGCCGCCAAAGTGAAAAGGGCCGCCGGCGCCGGCGTCGCCTGCAATGTCTTTTGGGCAGACGACGAGGAAACAGCCCGCGAATACCTGGACATGGGCGTTTCCGTTTTGCTGACGAACCGTACAGACCGCCTCACCGGCGTCATTGAAGAATACAGGAGGCGCTTATGACGACCGTTAGGGATTTCTATGATTTCATCGATTCCATGGCTCCGTTTTCCGCCGAGGAGCCCGGCGACAACAACGGCATCCTCGTCGGCGACCCGGCAACCCGGGTTTCGAGAGCGGCCGTCGTGCTCGACATCACGCCCGAAGCCATCGCGCAGGCGAAAACCATAAACGCCGAATTGATTGTCAGCCACCATCCGGTCTTGTTTAAACCGCAGAAGAACTTTACCGCGGGCAACATCGCCTATGAACTTGCCGTGGCCGGCATCGCCGCTATTTGCGCCCATACGCCGCTCGACTGCGCCGCCGGGGGAGTCAACGATGTGCTGGCCGGCTTGCTGAACCTGACAAAAACCGAGCCGTTTCCGACTTCGGAATTTGAGGTGCCGCTCGTGCGCGCCGGCTTCCTGCCGAAAACCGACCCCGACGGCCTGGCCACTTTTGTCAGCGAGCGCCTCAACGCGGTTGTTCGCTATAACGCCGGGGGCAGGAATATCGAAAGCGTGGCCGTCTGCGGCGGCAGCGGCGGCAGCTGCCTGCCCGAAATCATCGAGGCAGGCATCGACGCCTATGTGACCGGCGACGCCTCGTACCACCATTTTCTCGCGGCGCGGCAGGCGGGTATGACGCTGATTGCCGCCGGCCATTTTGAAACCGAAAACCCCGTCGTGCCGGTATTGGCGCAAAGGCTGCGTGGCGCGTTCCCCGGCGTCGAGGTGTCCGTTCTGCTTCAAAACACCCCGATATCCTATGCGTTTCCTTAATACGGAGGTGGCTTCATGCCCATCGACGGCATATTCCTGAACTTGTTAAAACACGAAATTGAGGATACGGCTCTCGGTTCCAGAGTCGAGAAAGTGCACCAGCCTTCAAAGGACGAGCTGGTGCTGCTTTTGCGTTCGCGGGCCGGCTCAAAACGGTTGCTCCTGTCGGCGTCCGCGAACAGCCCCCGCGTTCATTTCACCGCAAACGCTCCCGACAACCCGCCGAATCCGCCAATGCTTTGTATGCTGCTTCGCAAGCACCTGACGGGCGCGGTGTTAACCGGCTTGCGGCAGGTGGAGCTCGACCGGATCCTCTTTTTGGACTTTGACGCTTTCGACAGTATCGGTGACAGGGTGAAATACTCGCTTTGCGCCGAAATTATGGCCAAACACAGCAACATCATACTGATTGATGAGACCGGTTTAATTGTCGATGCTGTAAAGCGAATTGACTTTACAAAATCGCAGGTCCGGCAAATACTTCCCGGGTTGCCCTATTCTTTGCCGCCGTCTCAGAACAAGGCGAGTCTGTTCGATGCCGACACGAGTCGCCTGGCGGAAACGATAGCGCTGCAAAGCGGCAAGACCGTTTCGGCCGCGCTTCTTTCGGCCATACAGGGGATGTCTCCTTTGGTGTGCAGGGAACTCGCGGAGCGCGTAACCGGCGGGGATGACAAGGCATCTGACTTGACAGAAAAAGAGCTTGAAAAGCTCGCCGCCCGGCTTGAAACGCTGAAAGAAACGCTGTTAACCGGAACAGGAGAAGGATATCTCCTCAAAAACGGCGAAGGAAAACCTGCCGAATTCTCCTATATGGAAATTCATCAGTATGGTTCAACCTATTCTTGTGTAAAATATGGGAATCTGTCCGCGATGCTCGACGATTTTTATACCGAGCGCGACAGGCTCGACCGGACGCGCCAGCGGGCCGCGGATATGATAAAGGTCGTCAACAATGCCGTCGCGAAAATCACACGCAAACTCGTTCTTCAACACGCCGAATTGGAAGCCTGCGCCGACCGGGAGTCGCTGCGGGTGAAAGCGGAACTGATCGGCGCGAACCAATACCGGCTCGAAAAGGGCGCGCTGTATTACGACCTTGAAAACTATTACGACGAAAACAGAATTCTGCGAATTCCTGCGAACCCGGCGCTGAGCCCGTCGGCGAACTCGCAGAAGTATTATAAGGAATACCGCAAGGCCAAGACGGCGGAACAAATGCTCACCTCGCTCATCGAGCAGGGGAGGCAGGAACTTCAATATCTTGAAACGGTCAACGAAGCGATCACCAGGGCATCCTCGGGCGCGGAACTCGACGAAATCCGCGCGGAACTCACGCAAAGCGGCTACCTCAAAAACCGCCGCAAAAAGGACTCGAAAACCGAAAAACCGCTGCCGCCGCTCGAGTATATGAGCAAAGACGGCTTCAAAATCTTCGCCGGGCGCAACAACCTTCAAAACGACAGGCTGTCCCTTCGCGATTCCGATAAAAACGACCTTTGGCTGCACGCGCAGAAGATGCCGGG
Organism: Clostridiales bacterium; assembly: GCA_036834305.1. Taxonomy (GTDB): domain Bacteria; phylum Bacillota; class Clostridia; order Oscillospirales; family Acutalibacteraceae; genus UBA1447. Next base: position 15,412 of record DAITOC010000015.1, on the reverse strand, counting down.
CTCCCATGTCGTCGTTTCGTCACAAGGCGGGGAAATCCCACCCTCGACCGTTGAGTACGCCGCGGCCGTCGCCGCTTACCACAGCAAGGCAAGGGAATCAACCCTCGTGCCGGTCGACTACACCCTTATCAAAAACCTGAAAAAACCGCCCGGCTCGCGGCCGGGCAAGGTGGTTTACCATGTCTACAACACAGTTTATGTCAAGCCGGGAATTTAGGAAACGGGATTGGCCGTCTCCTTTACTCGTTTCATACAAAAATCAGCCCAAACAAAATTGTTGTAAAAAAAATATAAAAATTTAAAACAGGAAAAAGGAGACAGAAGATGACTTCTGCCTCCTTTTTCCAAATCCCGGAGGATGTTACTGCATATCTTCCTTGCCTGTTTCGAGAACCTCGTTTTCCCTGAACAGCAGTGAAAGACACCAAATGCCGGCGAGACCGACAATTGTGTAGATGATCCTGCTGACGATCGCGCCCTGGCCGCCGAATATCCAGGCAACAATGTCAAATTTGAACAAGCCTATGCTGCCCCAGTTGATGGCGCCGATAATAACCAAAATCAAGGAAATTCTGTCAAGCATCAATTTCAACTCCTTAATCGCCGGGAGGGTTTCTCCCCGCCGTTTCGAAATGTTTAGAACAACGCGGCGAGCGGGGATATTCCATGAAACTTTTACCGCCGCATTCGCGTTCGCATTTAGTATAAACCGCGACTGCTTTTTTATACCGAAACCGCTTGGCAAAAATTTTAAAAACACCGCGGTGCGCTTCACCGGAATAAATTACCGAAAATCTTGAATTATCGGCCAACTTGTGTATAATTATAGAGTATTGCTTATCAAAGGAATGATTATAACCATGGCAGAAAACGAAAAAAACAGCTTCATCGAAACAGAGCACGAAGTGCTTCGCTTCTGGGAAGACAACAAGTGTTTTGACCTTCTTCGTGAAAAAAATAAAAACAATCCGCGGTTTCGTTTTATTGACGGCCCGATAACCGCCAATAACCCCATGGGCATTCACCATGCCTGGGGCCGCAGTTTGAAAGATATTTTTATACGCTACAAGGCCATGCGCGGCTACAGCTGCCGTTACCAAAACGGCTTCGACGCGCAGGGGCTTTGGGTGGAAGTCGAAGTGGAGAAGGAACTTGGCTTCAAAACCAAGCGCGACATCGAGGAATTTGGCATGGCCGAGTTCACGCGCAAATGCGTGGAGCGCGTCGGCAGATTCTCCTCCATTATCACAAGCCAGTCGAAACGCCTCGGCCAGTGGATGGACTGGGAAAACTCGTATTTCACCCACACCGATAAGAATATCCAGGGCATTTGGCATTTCCTCAAAACCTGCCACAACAACGGCTGGCTGCGCCTGGAATACAAACCCATGCCGTGGTGCCCGCGCTGCGGCACCTCTTTGTCGGAACACGAGATGACTGGCTCCTACAAAATGATGACGCACGACTCTGTCTTTCTCAAACTGCCCGTCGTCAATTCGGATAAAAATTGGAAGATTCTTGTTTGGACGACGACGCCGTGGACGCTGTCTTCAAACGTCGCGTTGGCCGTCAACCCCGAAATTGACTATGCCGAAGTCAAAGTCAAAAGCGACGACGCGCATTTGATTCTCGCGAAAAACGCCATCAAGCACCTCGGTGACGATAAGCTCGAAGTCGTCCGGGCGTTCAAAGGCGCGGAACTCGTCGGCCTGCAATACGAAACCTGCTTTCCGGGCCTTGAGGCGCAGCAGGGCATCGTTCACAAAGTCATCGGGTGGGAAGATGTCGACGCGGCGGAAGGCGTCGGCGTTGTGCACATCGCGCCGGGCTGCGGCGTCGAGGACTTTGAACTGGGCACGCGCCTGGGGCTGCCTCAGGTGATGCCCGTCGACGATACGGGCGTCTTCCTCGACAAGTTCGGCTTTTTGACCGGCAAAGACACAAAGTCCGCCGCGGCGGCCATTTTTGAGGTTTTAAAAAATACCGGCAAACTGTATAAAGTTGAGCCGCACGAGCACAGCTACCCCGTCTGCTGGCGGTGCAAAGCCGAGGTCATATTCCGCTTGGTTCCCGCCTGGTATATCACGACGGAGGAGCTGAAGCCGCGCCTTATCAAAGCGTCCGATTCCGTCCGGTGGGAGCCGGAGTCCAACGGCAAACGCATGAACGACTGGCTGGAAAACATGGGGGACTGGAATATTTCGCGCAAGCGGTATTACGGTATGCCGCTCCCGTTTTACCCCTGTGAACAGTGCGGCCGGCTGACGGTCGCCGGCTCGAAGCAGGAACTCAAGGACCTCGGCGGCGAAGGCGTCGACGACCTGCCCGAACTGCACAGGCCGTGGATTGACGAAATACAAATCAACTGCCCTCAATGCGGCGCGAAGGTCAGCCGCATCAACGACATCGGCGATGTCTGGCTCGACGCGGGCATCGTTCCGTTCTCAACCCTCGGTTATTTTGACGACAAAGACGAATGGCGCAAGAACTACCCGGCCGAATGGGTCACCGAAATGCGCGAGCAGGTGCGGCTCTGGTTCTATTCGATGCTGTTCATGAGCGTCGTCCTCGAGGACCGCGCGCCGTATGAACGGGTTCTCTCGCACAATTCCGTCATCGCGGAGGACGGCTCGCGTTTTTCCAAAACCGGTTTCATGATACGATTCGACGAGGCGGCTGAAAAAATCGGCGCCGACACCATCCGCTATCTGTACGCGGGCGCTCCCGTCGCCAACGATGTGCGCTTCGGCTACAACCTCGGCGACGAGGCGCGGCGCAAGATGCTGTCGTTCTGGAACATCTATACCTTCTTTGAAACCTATGCCTCCATTGATAAACCCGTTTTGGAAGGTTATCAACCCGATCCGGCCTTGCTGACGCCCATCGACCGCTGGCTGATCATCCGCGCCAACGACTATATCGCGAAAGCCACCGCCTGCCTCGACGACTACAAGACTTATCTGCTCATCCGGGAATTTGAGGTCTTTGTCGACGATATTTCCAACTGGTATATACGCGTTAATCGCCGCCGTTTCTGGAAGACGGAAGCGGGCGCGGACAAGACCGTCGCGTATTGGGTGCTTTACACCGCCCTTGACGCCTGCGTCAGGACGATGGCGCCGGTCATTCCCTTTATGACCGAAAAAATCTGGCAGGAGCTCACGCGCAAGCTATACCCCTCGGCGCCGCTTTCCGTTCATCTCAGCGACTGGCCGGAACCCGTCGCGGGGTATGAAGACGACGGCATCATCGAACGCACCGCCCTGGCCAGGGAAGTCATCGCCGTGGCCATGCGCCTTCGCAATGAGAAACAGTTGAAAGTCCGCCAGCCCCTCTCCAGATTGTTCGTCTGCTGCGACACGGAAACGGCGGAAAAAATTAAGATGTCCCAAAAGAACATTCTCAATGAGTTGAACGTAAAAAAAGCCGAATACATCGGCAATTTAACCGTCCTTGAGGACGCGTTCCTGACTGTCAACTTCAAGGCGGCCGGCGCCGTTCTCAAACAAAACGTCAACAAATTCAAACAGAGCCTGGAGGAGGCCTCCCAAGAGCAGATGGCCGCCATGACGGCGCAGTTTGACAACGGCGGCCCGGTCACAGTCCCCGGGTGGGGCGAGGCGTTCGAAACGGCCCTCTTCAACCGGCTGACTAAAACCAAAGCGGGCATCGCCCTCGCCGAGTGCGCCGGCGGCATCACCGTCGCTCTCGACACCACCCTTTCCGAGAAACTCGTCAAAGAAGGCGCGGTCCGCGACATCGTGCGCCAGTGCCAGCTTTTACGCAAGGAGGCGGGCTACAGCGTCGAGCAGCGAATTGCCGCGGCGATTAACACGCCGGGCGCATTCCTCACCGGCGCGTTGGAGGAAAGCCGCGCGCACATCGCCTCGGAACTCCTCGCGGAGGAATTGCTCATCAACGGGCAAATCGACGCCGACATTCGCAAAGAAATCGAGGTCGCCGGCGAAACGGTCAGCGTGGCGCTGAGAAAAATGTAACGGCAAAAAAGGATATCGTGTTTCGAATCGGCGGAGGTGAGGGCAATAAAAAAGTTGCTGTTCTATCTTGTCCAGTTCACTTGGGCTCTGCCCCAAAACCTGACAGGATTTCTGGCCTATCTGGTGATGTATAAAAACCATAAACACGAGCGGTTCCACAACTCGTTTATTACATATGTATCGAAGAAGAACTTCGGCGGCGTATCCATCGGCATCTTTATCTTTATCAACCCCGACAGGTCAGAAGACTGGCTGCACGACACCAAAATCCACGAATACGGCCACACCATTCAATCCCTTGCGCTCGGGCCCGTTTGGCCGTTTGTCATCGCGTTGCCGTCGGTAATCTGGTGCGGCCTGCCGGCGCTTGTCAAATACCGTAAAGAAAAGAGCGTTTCCTATTATTGGCTTTACTGCGAGGGCTGGGCGAACCTCTGGGGCCTTCGCGCGAGCAAAGGAACGTTCATCAGCGAGCATATGCTCAACACCGGCCGTTTCGGCAAACCGATGGAAAAGAAAACGGCCGTGAAAAGCATATAAGGTTTTGGGAGGCCGAAAACAATGGATTTTGAAACCTATGACGCGTTCTCCGCGGGCGTCGAGCCCGGCGGGCTTCGCAACAAAAGTGAAATTAAACTGCTTATCTGCTTTCTGCTTGAGAGCCTTGATAAGCCGTTGACCAAAGAGCAGGTCTTTGAGATTATGCTCAACAACGGCCTTGCCAATTATTTTGATGTCAGCGAAGCCCTTGGCGAACTTGTCGAAAGCGGCAAGATTCGGGAAACGGTTTTTGAGGAGAACGAAGTTTTGCGGATAGCCGAGGAGGTTATCGGCGCGACAAAAATTTTGGAATCGGACATTCCCAAATCCGTTCGTGAAAAAGCGCTTCATGCCGCGGTCGTTCTCCAGACAAAGGCAAGGCGCGAACGCGAAAACAAGATTGAAGTCGAAACTCTCGACAACGGTTATCATGTCACTTTTACGATTTCCGACAAAAAGGATGTTTTAATGCGCCTGACGGTTTATGTCGCGGATTACTCCCAGGTTGAAACCGTAAAGCGCGGTTTTCTCGATGACCCGGTCGGCTTGTATTCGGGCATTATCACGGCATTGACGGCATAAGAACAACGGATGTGGATTGACGGACGAGGGGAAAGGATGGAATCAAATGCTGAAAAGATTGCTGCCGTCGCTGGCGGCCGTGTCGCTGCTGTTCGCCTTGTTAACCGGCTGCTCGCAAACACCGGCTCCTCCCGCAACGGTGCCGCCCGCGGATTCCGCCGCGCATTTTAAGGAATACAAAGAAGATATGCTCGGTTTTTTAAAAAGCGCCGGCGTCGCCTACACGCTCGACGACACCGAACTCAGCCAAATGGAAGGCACCGCGGCGGAAGCGTTCCGCGTCACGCTTGACACCGATGGCAAAGCGGACGCAGTCGTCTTGATGACCAATCCGGGCAACTGCGAACGGTTTGCCATCTCGTTAAAAATCAACAGGAAAACCCTCGACGAGTGCAAACTGAATGCCCGGGATTACCCCTGGCTTATAAAAATGTTCAATTATGTCACCGACGTCAGGGTTTCACGGTTTACCTGCAACAGCCTGATGCGGTCAGCCCGCCGGGAGATAGGAAACGGCGCCGAAAAACAAGAAAGTTTCTACCTGAACAAAAGCAAAGACTATGACAAAGACGACGACAAAGGCCTGTCTTTGACCTACAGCGTCTATTATAAAACGGATATCAATCCGGCTGTTTATGAGGAGACACTGTCTCTAACGGGGTATCTGTCACCGTAGTTTTACGGATTTAAACATGCGGGAGGATGTAATTTTGGGCGAGAGGCTCAAGCGGGCGGTCGGCGTCGAGGGCAATTTTAAAGAAGCGATTCTGCCGATGATCGGCTACAATTCCGCGAGCATATTGTTCGGCGGGGCGGGCTACATCATCAGCCTTTATTTTTTGTCTTTCCTGACCGAAGTCGAAGGTCTGCAGCCAAAACAGGCCGGCCTTGTCATTTTGTTCGCCCAGATTTGGGACGGCGTCAATGACCCCATTATGGGCATCATCACCGACCGGACGCGCTCGCGCTACGGCAAGCACAGGCGCTATTTTCTGTGGGGTATCGTTCCCGTCGCCATATCGTATTTCATGCTGTGGAACTCATTCGGCATTTCGGGCGCCGGCAACCCCACCCGCACCATGGTGTATTACATTGTTACCTACTTGCTTTTCAACACCGCCTCGACCATCGTCGCCGTTCCCCACACGGCCATGCTGCCCGAACTCGCGCCGAAGTATTTTTTGAGGACGCAGTACAAGTCCGTCGAATATATCATGAACTCCGTCGGCATGATTTCCTCGTTTCTGCTGGTGTCGCTTACCTTCGGCTTCACGAATATGGAAAATTTCAATCCGGCTCTGCGTCAGCGTTTTATGGTTATCGGTTTGATTTTATGCCTTTGGTTCTCCCTGCCGCTGATCTTCACGTTCAAGTATACCGCCGAGCCGTCCTCGCTTGACCTGAAACTGCCGCCGCTCGACGTGCGGTTCGTCATTGATGAATATCTGCAGGTTTTCCGCAACAAGGCCTTCCGCCGGTATTTTTATTTGAGCCTGTTTTACATGATGTGCCGGGGATTCTATTCGAGCTCAAGCCAGTATTTTTACCGCTATGTGGCGCAAAAGTTCAACTATTATAACGTCATCAACTCCGTCGCGGGTGTGGCGGAAGCGTCGGGCTTTCCGTTGAATTTCTGGCTGACTAAAAAATACGGCAAGCAATTCTGCGGCAAACTGCTCGCGCCCGTTATGCTCGCGGGCATTCTCGCGAATTTGCTGATTAAGCCGTCAACTCCTCTGGCCATGATCTTCATCGCCGTCATTCTGTATTTCTTCGGTTACTCGGGCGTCGGCTTTGTCGGCACCAACACGCAGCCGGATGTCACGGACGTCGACGAAATGATTACCGGGCGCCGGCGCGAAGGCGTCATCGCGACCTTCAGCGCGCTGATTAAAAACACCGTCAGTGGCTTGATGAACGCCGCGACGGGGCTCATACTCAGCGATTTCGGGTTCGTCACCGGCAAAGGCACCGTCACGCAAACCGCGCGGGGCCTGTTCGGGTTGAAGATCACCTTCGTGTTTTTACCTGTCCTCTTCCTGGTGCTGACGGTTTTCTCGATTTACCACTACCGAATGACGAAGCAGGACCATGAGATGATCAAAGCCGCCATCGCCGAAAAGAAAGAGAAGGGCTATGTCACGCTGACGGATGAGCAGAAACAGCGCTGTGAGGAAATTGCCGGCCACCCGTTTGAGGATATGTGGATCGGGAAACAAAACGAAAAAGAAATGAACGCTGTGAATATATTGATGGATTAGGAGGCAACACGGCATGGCTAACGACAGGTATTTGTACGCGAAAAACAAGTACGCCGCGGCCGGCGTCGACACGGACGCCGCGATCGAGGCGCTTTCAAAAGTCCGCCTTTCCGTCCACTGCTGGCAGGGCGACGACATCGGCGGGTTTGAGGGGAGCGGGGAGCTTTCCGGCGGCATCGCCGCGACCGGCAATTACCCCGGCAAAGCGCGAAACGCCGCGGAACTCATGGCCGATATCGACAAAGCGCTCGCTCTCGTTCCGGGCAAGCATAAGGTCAATATACACGCCATCTACGCGATCACCGGCGAAGCGGTCAGCCGCGACAAACTCGAGCCGAAGCATTTCGCGAAATGGGTGGAGTTTGCCAAAGAACGCGGCCTCGGGCTGGATATCAACCCCACGCTTTTTTCCCACCCTCTCGCATCGGACGGTTTGACGCTTTCGCACCCGGACGAGAAAATTCGCCGCTTCTGGATTGACCACTGCAAGGCCATGCGGGCAATCGGCGCGTATTTCGGCCGGGAACTCGGCATCCCCTGCGTCAACAATATCTGGATTCCCGACGGGTACAAGGACATTCCCGCCGACCGCCTCGGCCCAAGGCAGCGTCTGAAAGATGCCCTTGACGATATTTTATCGGTCAAATACGACCCGGATCTTCTCATCGACACGGTCGAGTCCAAAGTGTTCGGCATCGGCTGCGAATCCTACACCGTGGGCTCCCACGAGTTTTATTTGAACTACGCCGCCAACAGCGGCGCGGTCTGCCTGCTTGACAACGGCCATTACCACCCGACCGAGGTCGTGTCCGACAAAATCCCGTCGATGCTGCTGTTCTCCGACAAAGTAGCCCTGCATGTCACCCGCGGCGTAAGGTGGGACAGCGACCATGTCGTGATCTTTGACGACGAACTTAAGGAAATGGCCAAGGAAATCGTTCGCTGCGGCGCGCTCGGCCGCGTTCTCATCGGCCTCGACTATTTCGACGCGAGCATCAACCGCGTCGCCGCGTGGGTCACGGGCATCCGCAATATGCAGAAAGCGCTGCTGTTCGCTCTGCTTCAGCCGTACGCCGAACTGAAGGCGCTTCAGGACGGGGGAAAATTCACCCGCCTCCTTGCCATGAGCGAGGAATTAAAATTCTACCCCTTCGCCGATGTCTGGGAACAGTTCTGCCGAACAGAAAATGTCCCCGCCGGCGAGGAGTGGCTTGGCGAGATCGAACAATATGAACAAGATGTTCAGTTGAAGAGAAAATGAGCGGAGGGATTGTATTGAGCAACGAGATTTGGGAACGGGCCCGCGAAGGCCTGATGATCGCAGCCCACAGAGGTACCGCGGGCGGCAATATCCCGTGCAACTCCATCGCTTCCTACGAGGCGGCGATGGTTCAGGGCGCCGACATCCTCGAAATCGATATCACCAAAAGCAAGGACGGCGTTTTGTTCGTCTTTCACCCCGGTCTGGAGCCCGTGCATCTTCGAAGCGAGCGCTTCATCACCGACATGAACGCCGATGAGGTCAGGAATCTGCGCTATTGCAACGGCGACGGCACCAAAACCGAGCAGGGTGTCAGCACCCTCGATGAGATTCTCGAGCGCTTTGGCAGACGGTGTTTCATTAACCTTGATAAATTCTGGGATAACATTGAGGAAATCACCGCCTGCGTTCGCAAGCACAACCTGCAGGACCGGGTCATCGCGAAATCCTATCCGGCCGACGAGTGCATCGACCTTCTCGAACGCGTCGCGCCGGATATTCCCTATATGCCGTTTATCTGGAACGAGGACGACTGCACCGAAGAACTTCTCGAACGCCCTATCCGTTTTATCGGCACCGAGGCGCATTTCGGCTCGGACGACAGCGAGGCCGCGAGCGGTGAGTATATCCGGAAGATGCACGAGAAGAATTTGATTGTCTGGGCTAACGCGATCGTCTTCAACTACAGAACGGTGGAGAGCGCCGGCCATACCGACGATATTTCTGTAACCGGCCGGCCCGACGACGGTTGGGGATGGCTGGCAAGCCGCGGGTTTGACATCATCCAGACCGACTGGGTGCTGCCGATGAGATCGTACCTGAAGGCCAAAGGGTTTTTGAAATAACGCAACCGACAAAAACAACAGGACGGCTGACACGGCGCCGCGTCAGCCGTCCTGCCATCTTATGTGTGTCACATGGGCGTGATTGCGGTGGATTTGACACTGAATATCGACTGGTTGGACATTGCTTGTTCGCCCGAGGCGAAGCAGGCCGTCACGGTCAGTGAAAAGGTCCCCTCCGCCATGAGTTTGGCCGGAATCGTAATGCTTGTTTAACCCGTTCTTACAGGTCAAACAAATACTCAAATCCCCGGGTCAGGTTGTTGATTTTGTTGTATACCGTCCCGAGCCATTGCACGATCGGGTACCAGAAGGGGACGCTGTCGTCGGGGTGCCCGCCGGTCAAGCCGGTTTTTTCGAGTGTGAAAACTTCAAACGCCTGCTCTTGGCCGACGATATAGGATTCGATCGTCAGGTTGTCGCCGCGGAAGTTCAGGATATTGTATATCTTATCGGTTGAGGAAGCGTGGTCGACCGCGACGAATTCACTGCCTTGCTGTTCGGCTTCGCGCGGGTTGCTCGCGGAGGCGGAAGTGAGGTAAATCGTGCCCATCGCGTCCCGAATGCTCTTTTTCCCGTCAAGATATTGGCTGATTTTGTTGCCGTAAAGCACATGCGAACGGCTGAACACATGGCTGTGTCCCATCAAGACGAGGTCCACCGCGAACTTGTCAAAAATCGGTGTCAGCAGCAGGCGCAGCAGTTTGTTTTCACTTTCCCTTCCCGGGTTGTGCCCGCCGTAAAGATCGTGGTGAAACACGGCAATCCGCCATTTGATTTCCGGGTTCGCCGCCACGGCCTGTTCGACAAAATTGTAGTGGTCGACCGCGCTCGAGTTCGTGCTGTCAATCATCAGGAACAGCGCATTCCCCTTGACGAACCAATAGTCTCCGCCAAGCCAGGAAGGGGAGCGGGCGCCTTGATAAAGGTTCGGGTTGTTGGTGATAAAGCGGTAGTTGAGAGCCTTGTTATCATGGTTGCCCGTCGTCAAAGCGAACGGAACCGACTTGATGAAGGGAGAGGCGAACAGGCCGATGTATTCATGAAGCCGGCCGGCGGTCGCCTGGTCCCCGCCGGAAACGACGAGTGAGATGTTTTCTTTTTCTGTAGCCTGCGCGAAAAGTTCATTGAGGTTTTTGGAGCCTTGTACCAAAGCCTCGTTTTGCAGGCTGTCTCCGCCGATGTGGATGTCGGTCAGGTAAATCGCGCTGAAATCTCCGCCTTTCGCGGTGGTTCGGAAACTTTTCACCGCTGTTTCGCCGGCCGCGTCGCGGCATTGGTAGTAGTAGGTGGTGTTCTCTTTCAGCCCCGTGGCCGTGACATGCGCGCCGAATCCCGTGCCCTTTGACCAAACGGCGCTTCCCTCAAAAATCTTGGTATTAGCCATGCCGGCGTTCTCGCTGATTATCACAGCCGGCTTTTCCGCGCCGGCGGAACACAGCCACGAGAAGCGCATTTCGGTGTCGTCCGCGCCCGGCGCAAGGTAAACGGCGCGGCCTTCCGCGGTGTAACCGCTCCAGTATTCCGCCCATTGGGCGTCGGTCATGGAGTAAGAGACAGCCGAAGCGGACAGCGCGCCGCTGAAAACAACCGCGATGATAATCCATACGATTAAGAATTTTTGCATCGTCTTCTTCATTTTTTCTTCCTCCCGCTATTGAAATCCATATGTATTTATTATAGGTGCCGCGATCCGCCGTGTCAATCGAAGGGCGAGCGGCTTTGACAAAAAAAAGCCCGCCTTTCAAGGATAATAGCGGGCAAATTAATCGCCGAAAGTGTTTTAATGAATAATTCCCGGGTCGCCGTGAATCGCCGGAAGCGCGTGCGGCCTTACAATTTCCCCGCCGGACTCATACGAATCGATGGCGGCGAAAATATACTCCATCGTCGCTAAAGCGTCGCGGCCGCTCGCCCGAAGGTGCTCTTTCGGGACGCCGTTGGCCACGTCCTCGAGGAAGGCGTGGATGCGAATCGGGAAGGTTGCGCCGAAATCGGTGACGCCGGTGTCGGTGACTTCCGGCTCCTTGTCCTTTGTCCAGTAAGTCAACTTCTCGACGCAGTTCTCGATGCAGAAGGTGCCCTTTGTGCCCGCGAGTTCGAAACTCCACCAGCCGCCCAGGCCGAAGTGCGCGTCGCCGCGCTGGGAAAGCAGATAGCCGACGCAACCGTTTTGAAAGCGCACATGGATACTCTGAATGGACAGCATCAGGTCGGAGGACTGGCGGCGGGCGCCGGGTTTATCCATGAACGCCTGCACATGGCTGATGTCGCCGCTGAAATGGCGCATGACCGAGAACGGGTGGGTGAGGAAGGCCTTTGCGTGGGAATAGGGCATCTGCCAGCGGGAATTCCTATCCGTTATCGAGGGGTTCACGGTGCTGCCGTTAAAACCGACTTTTGTTAGTGAATACACCTGCTCACCGATTTTGTCATCGGCGATGAGTTCCCGCGCCTTGTCGGCGGGGCCGGAGAAAAAGTGGTTTAGGTTGCAGCCGAGGTACAGGTCCTTTTGAGCGGCAGCCCGGACCATCTCGCGCGCTTCGCCGATGTTGTTGGAAATCGGCTTTTCCGTCAGCACATGCTTGCCCGCGTCAAGGGCCTCCATGACGGGCACATAGTGCCAGGAGCCGTTTTCGAAACCGGATGTCGTGACGTCGACGATGTCGAGTTCCGGGTACGCCGCGAGCATTTCTTTCAGGGAGTAAAAAGCGGGTACGCCGAATTTTTTCGCGGCCTCGTCGGCTTTTTCCCGCTTAATGTCACAGACCCCCACAAGTTCGGCGAGCGCGTCGCCCTGATGGCAGGCGGCGTGGGTGTTGCCGATGCCGCCCATGCCGACGACGCCGACTTTCAAAGGAGAGTTTGCCATACTATCCGTCCTTCCCAATGATAAATTATTCGGTAATCAGCGCTGTTTTTACGGGAGCGCCGTTTTCTTTGATGGATTGAATCGCCGCGTGAATAACACGGCTCGCCTCAAACCCCTCGAGGCCGCTGCCGTCGATGTCTTCGGGCCGGCAGCCCTCGTCGACCTGCCGGACGAAGCGGTGTATGCGGTCGCGGAAGGTGTCATAGAAACCCGTGAAGCCGTCGAACACCGGGTTGGTGTAGACTTCCTTGACCCAGGAGTCGGCGGGGTAGAGGACCGCCTCGCGCCACATATCCTCAAACACGAAACGCCCCGCCGTGCCGGCGACTTCGCAGCGCTCCATGGGGTGCCCCCGTTTGATGTCGTAAGAACTCGTCAGGTGGCCGACGGCGCCGCAGCGAAAACGCAGATTGAAACTCGCGGTCGAGTAAATATCGCGGCCTTCCGCCTTCATCGCGAAGCAAGCCACCTCGTCTACAGGACCGCAGTAATACTGCATGATGTTGACGCTGTGCGGGTTCAGCGCTTTTAAATGGTAAAACTCGGTTTCAAACCGGCCGAATTTGCCAATCCACAGCGCCATGTTGCAGAACAGGAGTTCGCCGACGCGGCCGTCATCCTGCCATTGCTTCGCCTGCCTCGCGGCGGGGGTGAAACGGTGGTTGAGGTCGATGCCGTAGCAGCGGTTCAGCCGCTTGGCAGTGTCCACCATCACCCGCGCTTCTTTCAGGTTGTTGGATATCGGTTTTTCACCGAGCACATGGCAACCTGCCTCCAGCGCCTGTATGGTCGGCTCGAAATGGTCGCTTGAGTATTCAAACCCGCCCGTCGCGACGCTGCAGATGTCGGGTTTGAGCGCCTCGAGCATTTCCGCCGCCGAAAGGAACCACGGCACGCCGTATTTTTCGCCGGCCGCTTTCGCCCGCGCCTCGATTCGGTCGCAAACACCAACCAGTTCGGCGCGTTCACATTGTGTATAGGCCATCGCGTGGTTGTTGCCGATAGGCCCCATGCCGATGACACAAACTCGCTGCATAAGTCATCCCCGGTTTCGTTTGTATTTAGTCGCCGACGCCCATCTCGGAAAGTTTCGCCTGAAGCCTTTTCGCCGCTTCCGGGTCGCCGATATGGAGCGTGTTGTAAGCCTCCTCGGACGATTCAAACGGGCGGCCGAAGCCGTTCCAGTTGAGGTTCGTGTACATCGGGTTGGTCCGCCCCGTCTCAGCCTCGCGCTTTTTGATATGCGCTTCCATGCGCGCCGTGAGGAATTGGACGACCTCCGGCTCTGTCTCGGCGAGATTGTCATTTTCTTCCGGGTCGCTGATGAGGTTATAAAGTTCCACGGGCGGTTTGAAATGGAAGTCCGGCTCAAGGGCGACGATGAGTTTCCATTCCGGCGTGCGCCAGCCGTGCTTGCGCATCCAGGTCGCCTCGGTGATATAAAACTCGCTTTCCTGCTCGATGCCCTCGCCGGTGAAGACTTTTGTCAGGTCGCGCCCGTCGAACGCGATGCCGCTGTCGATGCCGCAAAGCGAAAGGACGGTCGGCACGAAATCCTTGAGTTGGCAGATATCCGGAACGCGGCCGGCATACGGGAAGCGGTTGTAGCGGATGGCCAGAGGCACGTTGAGCACATTGTCATAAATCGAGTGGTGGTCGAAATAGCAGTCGTGGTCGTAAAGCGTCTCGCCGTGGTCGGAGGTGAACACGACGATCGTGTCGTCCTCGGCGCCGGTCAGGCGCAGCGTTTCAAGAATTTGGTTGATGCACATATCCATGTAAGCGACGGAACTGTCGTACTGCGCGACGATGTATTCCGCGTCCGTGCAGCCCTCGGGGAACCAGGTCAGAAAATAGTCGCGGAACGGCTTGAACTCATAAACCGGGTTAAGGGATTTGTTGTTCTTGTCAAATTCGTCACCGGCGTAAAACAGGCGGTCGAACGGCTTTTTGGTGTAGTACGGGGAGTGCGGGTCCATGTGGCGCATGAACAGCAGCCAGGGTTTTTCCTGTTTGGTGAGCCTTTTGAGTTCGGGAATGGCGGCCTCGTTCATGCTTTCCGCCTTGTCGGGCTTCCAGTCGCCGTAAGGGATGTAACTGTCGAAACCGCGGCTCGAGGAATTGCCTTTAAAACCGATGCAGGTGGAGGTGTAGCCGTAATCGCGCAGAATTTCCGGCAGGGTTTTTATGGAACCGAGCAGATTGCCCTCATGGCGCAGCGCGACGCAGTCGGTGCCGAAACAGTCAAGGCCGGTCAGCATAGAGGCGTAACCCGGGGTGGTCGGTATCGAGGGGCTGAACATATTTTCAAAAACAACGCCGCCCTCGTCTATGTATTTATCGATGTGGGGTGTCGTCAGGCGGTCATAGCCGTAAAGGCTCATGTGGTCGCTGCGCAGGCTGTCAATGCCGAACAGCAGAATATTGGGTTTCTTGGACATGATTATGCTCCCTTCGTTATACATACAAATTCTTCTTTGATGTTATCTTAACTATGACTTTTTTCAGTCGTATCTTCGTTTTTTCCCCCTTTCGAAAGGGGGTGGCAGACGGAAGTCTGACGGGGGATTCTCGTGTCCTTTTCTTATTTTAGAATTCTCCACCGCTCACGCGGTCCCCCTCCTTTTGAAAGGAGGCAGAGACAAGAATTCAACCAATAAATCACCTTGCGCCTATATTCTTAAGTATCGCGTTCATATAGCCGTAACTTTCCGCCGCGATGGTTGCCGCCGCGGGCATCGATTGGTCGGGCCCGATGACCTCAAGGCAGACGGGGCCGTCGTAATCGGCTTTGACCATCGCGTCAAAGTAGCCGAACAAATCGATGTCGCCCCGGCCGCAGGCCTGCAAAGCCGGTTCTCCCGGGCTCGGGCCAAGGCCTTTGCAGTCGCGGATATGGATGTGTTTCATCGCCGCGATGACATGGGGCAGTTCGTCTGCCGGATTTTCCCCGGCCCTATGAATATGGCTCGGGTCCATATCGACGCCGAGCCCTTTTGAGTTGATGGTGTTCACCATGCGAAGCGTCGTCTCGGTGTTGTAAACCGCCGCGCCTA
>DAITOC010000014.1:0-21132 GCA_036834305.1 Clostridiales bacterium | reverse complement strand
AAAGGGCGAAACCTTAATTATTTTCGATGAAATCCAGGCCTGCGAACGCGCGCTGACATCGCTGAAATACTTTTGTGAAAACGCCCCGGAATACCATGTCATGGCGGCGGGCAGCCTGTTGGGCGTCGCGTTGAAATGCGAGCAATATTCCTTCCCCGTCGGCAAGGTGGATATGATGACCATTTATCCCCTTGATTTTGAGGAGTTTTTATGGGCGACCGGCAACGACGTTCTATGCGATATGATCAAGGACGCTTACGGGAACTTTTCGCCGTTAAGCCTGCATGAAACGGCCATGGATTTGTATAAAACCTATTTGGCCGTGGGCGGTATGCCGAGGGCTGTTTTGGAATATACCGAAACGAGAGACTTTAATTTTGTCATTGCCGCCCAGAAGACGCTCAACGACGCCTACATCGCGGATATGGCCAAATACGCGAAACCGCAGGAAACCACAAAAATCATGGCGGCCTGGTCGAGCGTGCCGGCGCAGCTGGCAAAAGAAAACCGCAAGTTTCAATATAAAGTGATCAAGTCGGGCGCGCGGGCCTACGAATACGAGACACCGCTTGAATGGCTGAAAGCCGCGGGAATCATCAACAAATGCGTCCGCGTGGCCGAATGCCGCATGCCGCTTTCCGCCTATGCCGATAACGACTCGTTTAAGGTGTATATGGCGGACACCGGGCTGCTTTGCTCCAAGTTTGATATCGCGGCCAATGTCGTCATTAACGGCTCCCACAGCTTTGACGGCTTCAAAGGCGCCCTGGCCGAGAATTATATTATGCAGGCGCTGATTACGAACGGAATCAAGCCCTATTATTGGAGCAGTCCCGGCAAGGCGGAATTGGATTTCGTTTTTCAGGATAGGCAGGGCGGCATCATTCCGCTCGAGGCGAAGTCCGCGGGCAATACCCGTTCCAAAAGCCTGAACAGCTTTATCGCGGCCTATAAGCCTCCGTACGCCGTTCGCGTTTCGGCGAAAAACTTCGGCTTTGAAAACAACATCAAAAGCATTCCGCTTTACGCGCTGTTTTGCCTGAAAATATAGGTGGAAAGGAGTTCAGTTTATACTCGAAAAACTTTTATTTTTTTAAACTTTTTCGACTATACTCGCAAAACTTTCATTTTTTTACACTTCTTCGACTACACTCGTAAAACTTTATTTTTTTAAGGCTTTCGCGACTGTATTCGAAGAATAAGAAAGTGAGGCGGACAAGCTGAAAACCCTGTATATCTCCGACCTGGACGGAACACTGCTGAATAAAGACGCCGAAATCTCCGCGTTCACGGCCGAAACGCTCAGCCGGCTGATTGCAAACGGGCTGCGGTTCAGCGTGGCGACGGCGCGGACGGCGGCAACGGTTCTGCAGATGTTAAGCGGAATACCAATACCTGTTCCGATTATTTTAATGAACGGCGTGGCCGTTTACGATATTCAAAACGGCCGGTATATCAAAACGCATACGATTGAAAAATCATCGCTGCAAAGCCTCCTGGCCGCCATAAAACGGCATGATACGGAAGGGTTTTTGTATTGCCTTGAGGGTGACAGGCTGAGCACCTATTACGAAGAACTGCGCTCCGACCACGCGAAACGGTTTGTGGAGGAACGGGTTCAAAAATACGGCAAACGGTTTACGCGGATTGACGATTTCTCTGAGTTATTGAAAAAGCCCGTTATCTACTTTTCCGTTTGCGATCTCGAAGAAAATTTAGCCGCGCTGCATAAGGAACTCTGCCGGGATAAAAACCTGCATATAGAGTATTACCGCGATATTTACGAGGACGGTTACCGGTACCTGGAAGCCTGCTCATCGGAGGCCTCGAAACACAACGCCGCAAAGTTTTTGCGTGAAGAATACGGCTTTGACAAGGTTGTGTCGTTTGGTGACAACCTTAACGATTTGCCGCTGTTTGCGGCCAGCGACGAAAGCTATGCCGTCGCCAACGCCAAACCGGAGGTAAAAGAAAAAGCCTCTGCCGTTATCGGCGGCAACGAGGATGACGGCGTGGCAAAGTGGCTTCTCGAGCTGTAAGCCATAAACTGAGGTCCGAAAAAGTCAAGCGGCTTCGGCCGAAACGACGATGGCACCCTGGCCTTCGGCCAGGATTACAAAAAAACACCCCTTGCCCGGGCCGGGCAAGGGGTGTTCTCAGCCGAAGTATTCCGTTTCAGGATAAAATCTGCGCCACCATGTCGTCAAGAAGGTCTTTCACCGGCCGTTTGCCGTTTTGTTCTTCCATCGCTTTGCCGAAAGCCGCCGCCGGTCCCCAATAGGTGACGGGAATATCCTTTTGCGGCAAGGCGAATTCCCCTTGCGCCGCGAGCGCGCCGAGCGCGGGGTCGGACCGGACCGCTTCGCTTGATACGGCCTCGCGGTTGGTGGGAACAAGCGACCTCTTCTCAAACCGCTTCAGCTGGCTTTGTTCGTTGGTAAGCCAGTCGGCCAGTGCCATAGCGTCGGCGGGGTGTTTTGTGTTTTTGTTGACGCCGATGAGCGAGTAGCTCGCGAACGAAACCATCTGTTTTTCGCCGCCCCCGGCGGAAAAGGACGGAAGCTTGGCCGCCGCGAAATTTGAGCCGAGTTTCTCCTTGATTGTTTCGGCGTTCCACGCGCCGGAAACACAAGCGGCAAGCTGATCGCCCATTTTCGCGATAATATCGGCGTCGCCGCCGGTCATAAACGCTTTATCCGCCGTGAATTTTTGAATGGCTTCGCCTGTTTTCACGCCCGCGGCGCTGTTAAAATCGCAGACTTTTTTTCCATCCGCGCCCACGCCGAGTTTACAGCCGGCGCCGAGAAAGAAGGCGGACAGATACCACGCGTTGGAAACGTTCATCAGCACTTTTTTGCCGGCTTTGTTCGCCGCGGCGAGCAGGCCGTCGAGCGTTGTCGCCTGCGCGGCGCTGACGACGCTCTTGTCGTAATAGAGGAAACAGCCGTTGGTCATCGCGGCGGGGCAGGCGTACAGCTTGCCGTCAACCGTCGCGGCTTCGACAGCGCCGGCCATATTCGCCCCCTTCACCTTTTCGGCGTTCGCGGTGATTTCAAGGAGCGCTTTCGCGGCCGTGAAATCCCGGATTTGGTCGTTGGGGAAGGCGAACACGTCGGCGGCCGTCGAGGGGGCCTTCAGAAACGCCGTTTTCGCGTCGGCCTCGCCGACCGCTTCGAAAACAATGGTATAAGCTTTTTGTGGATTTTTCTTTTTAAAACCCTCCGAAAGTTCCGTAAGCAGCGCCTTGTCTTCCGGCGCGCCCCATAACTTCAATGTTACCGTTTCTTTCTTCGCCGCGGGGCCGCCGCGGCACGACGCCAGGCTGCCTGCCGTCAGCAGGGCTAAGAGCAGAGCGAAAACCTTTTTCAGCCTTTTCAACCGAGTCACCTCCGGCAATTCAATTTCATCCTTTATGTCCGCCTTTCGCTACCGTTTTACCCGCGCGTTGCCTTCCCAGATGCTCCAAACCTGCTCCTCGTCGGCCGGCTGCGCATAGTCGGTCAGGAAGGTCGTCGCCAAAGCGCCGCTTGCCCAGCCGAACTGCACCCACTTTTCGCTTTCCCACCCTTTGAGGATGGCGTAAAGCAGGCCGCCGACAAAGCCGTCGCCGCCGCCTATGCGGTCAAGAATCCGGATTTCGCGCGGCTCGGCGATATGCCAGTCGCCGCCGTCGAGCAGTATCGCGCCCCAAAGGTGGGTGTCGACGCTGATGACCTCGCGCAGGGTGGTCGCGAACACCGAGGCGCCGGGGAAGGCCTCTTTGACTTGATAGATCATGCTTTTGAAGTTTTCCGTTTTGGCCTTCAGGCCTTTGCCGCCGGCTTCGGGGCCCTTGATGCCGAAGCAGAGCTGAAAATCCTCCTCGTTGCCCGCGAGAATATCCGCGACGCCGGCGATTTCGGTGAAAATGCCGCGGAGCTCCTCCTCGCGCCCTTTCCAGAAGGTGGCGCGGTAGTTGAGGTCGAAGGAGATAATCGTGCCGTATTTTTTGGCCGCCTTCGCGAGTTCCAGGCAGAATTGCCCCGTCTCGGGCGAAAGCGCGGCGATAAGGCCGGAAAGGTGCAGGACCGCGACGCCCTCTTTGCCGAAAATCCGCTCGAGGTCAAAGTCGGCGATGTTCAGCGTCCGGCCGACTTCGCCGGCGCGGTCGTTGTGCACGCGCGGCCCGCGCGAACCGCGGCCGCTGTCGGCGATGTTGAACTGGTGGCGGTAGCCCCAGGGGCCGCCCTGCTCGACTTCTTTGCCCTCGAAGGCCATGCCCCGCGCGCGCAGGCTGCTTTTGATGAAGCTCGCGACCGGGCTGCCTTTGACGAAAGTCGTCAGCACCTTGACGGGCAGGCCGAGGTAGGAGGAAACGCTCGCGACGTTGGTTTCGGCGCTGGTCGCCTGCATGAAGAAGGTGTCGCTCGCCTCGACGGGCTGGCCGTCGGGCGGGCAGATGCGCACGCCCATGCTCGTCGGGACGACGAGCGCCCAGACGGCGTCTTTTTTAATCGGTTTCATAATGACCTCCCTGTAGGGGCAGGCTTCCACGCCTGCCCGGTTATTTTTTGACCGGGGCGCGGGGCGGCATGGAAACCGCCCCCTACGATTTTTATCATACCACTATTATACGGCGATGAGGCGGTATCGACCTCTCCGTCCGCTGCGCAGCGATGAAATCGCTTCGCACCATCTCCTTACCAAGGAGAGGCAAGGAACTTGGCTCCCCTATGTTAGGGGAGCTGTCGCCGCAGGCGACTGAGAGGTAGAAAAGTTTAAACCACATACTGCGACGAGGCGGT
Organism: Clostridiales bacterium; assembly: GCA_036834305.1. Classification (GTDB taxonomy): domain Bacteria; phylum Bacillota; class Clostridia; order Oscillospirales; family Acutalibacteraceae; genus UBA1447. The sequence goes on along the minus strand of DAITOC010000014.1, from coordinate 16,348 downwards.
GTTGCCGCCCTCGCCGGTCCAGTTGGTGTGGAAGAATTCGCCGCGCGGCGCGTCGACACGCTCGTAGGTGTGGGCGCCGAAATAGTCGCGCTGCGCCTGCAGAAGGTTGGCCGGCAGTTTTTCGCAGCGGTAGCCGTCGTAGTAGCAAAGCGCGGTCGTCATCGCGGGGACGGGGACGCCGTTGGCCAGAGCGGCCGCGCACACACGGCGCCAGCCGGGCTGGGCTTTTTCGACCGCATCCTTGAAGTACGGCGCCAAAAGCAGGTTTTGAAGCGCGGGATTGGCGTCGAACGCCTCCTTGATTTTACCGAGAAAGGCGCTGCGAATAATACAACCGCCGCGCCACATCAGGGCGATGCCGCCGTAGTTGAGGTTCCAGCCGTAGGTTTTGGCCGCGGCGCGCATGAGCGTATACCCCTGCGCGTAGGAAACGATTTTCGCCGCGTAAAGAGCGTATTTGATGTCTTCGACAAATTGCGTCTTATCACCCGTGAACGCGGGGGCAGGCCCGGTCAGGACTTTGGATGCGGCGGCTCGCTCCTCTTTGATGGCGCTCAGGCAGCGCGCGAATACGGCCTCGCCGATGAGCGTCAGCGGCACGCCCTCGTCGAGCGCGGCGATGCCCGTCCATTTGCCGGTGCCCTTCTGGCCGGCGGTGTCGAGGATTTTATCAACCAAAGGCGAACCGTCCTCGTCCTTAAAGGCGAGGATGTCCCTCGTGATTTCTATCAAATAACTGTCGAGCTCTTCCCCGTTCCATTTCGCGAAGACTTCGTGCATTTCGTCCGCGGTCATGCCGAGCAGGTCGCGCATGAGCTGGTACGCCTCGCAGATGAGCTGCATGTCGCCGTATTCGATGCCGTTGTGGACCATCTTGACAAAGTGGCCCGCTCCGTTTTCGCCGACCCAGTCGCAGCAGGGGGAGCCGTCCTCCACTTTCGCGCTGACGGCTTGCAGGATGGGCTTGACAAACGGCCACGCCGCTTTCGAGCCGCCCGGCATGAGGCTCGGCCCTTTCAGGGCGCCCTCCTCCCCGCCGGAAACGCCCGTGCCAATATACAAAAGCCCCTTGCTCTCGACATACGCGGTGCGGCGCGCCGTGTCGGGGAAATGCGAGTTGCCGCCGTCGATGATAATATCGCCCGGTTCGAGCAGAGGGATGAGCGCTTCGATGGAGTCGTCAACCGCGCTGCCCGCTTTGATCATCAGCATCACCTTGCGCGGCTTTTCAAGGCCTGCGACGAGTTCCCCAAGGGAATAGGCGCCGGTGATGTTTTTCCCCTTCGCCCGGCCTTCGATGAAGTCCGTGACTTTTTGCGCCGTGCGGTTGTAGACCGAGACGGTGAAGCCCTTGCTTTCCATGTTCATGACGAGGTTTTCGCCCATGACCGCGAGGCCTATCAGGCCGATGTCCGATTTTTTCATGCCGTTTCGTGTTCCCTTCTGTATTCATCTTTTATTGTTTGCAGCACGCTGTAAGGAATTCGCAAATTGCCGAGGCCTATGCCGATTTGGATGTGCGGCTTCATCTGCGCGTGGAAATCCGTTCCGCCCGAAAGCAGCAGGCCGTATTCTTCCGCGAGGGCCCGAACCTGCTCTTGTATGGCGGGGGTGTAGTCGGTGTAATAGCCTTCGAGGCCGTCGAGCCCGTAGGACACAAGCTCGCCGACAAAACGCCGGAGTTCTTCCCCGCTTTTTTTGGTCAGGTGCAAATGCGCGAGGAACGCAAGCCCGCCCGCCGTTTTGATGAGCCCTATCGCTTCTTCGGCCGTCAGCAGCTGCGTGCCCGAATACGCGGGCCGGCCGTTGTTCAGGTAAAGGTCAAACGCCTCGCGGACCGAAGCCGTGTAGCCCTTGTCGGTCAGCAGCTTCGCGAAGTGTGCCCGGCCGACGAGCCCCGAGGGGGCTATGGCGAGCGCTTCCTCCACGGTGACGGCGAAACCGAGGGCGTTGAGCTTTTCACAGGTTTCCTCAATGCGTTTTTTACGGACAATTTTAACATCCTCGAGCCGTTCGAGCAGGGCGGGGTTTTCGGCGTCGATACCGTAGCCGAGGATATGGGTTTCGGTTTCGGATATCGTGGAAAACTCGATGGCGGGGATGACTTCGAGGCCTACCCGTTCACCCTCCTCCATCGCCTCGCGGACGCCCTCGACGCTGTCGTGGTCCGACAGGGCGATGGCGGCTAAGCCCTGCTCTTTCGCGTGGCGGACCACCTCGGCCGGCGTCATCGAGCCGTCGGACTTGGTGGAGTGGGTGTGCAGGTCGATATACTTTTCGGTCATGTTAAAATCCTCAGCCGCCATTCGGTGACAGCTCCTCGAAAGCCCTCTTTTTCAAATGAGGGAAAGGCCTGAAGGCCTCGGGTGATTAGAATCCTATAGTCATCCGCAGATGACTTTGGCGCCCTTACGGCGACAGCTCCTTTGGAAAAGGAGCCTTCACAGTCCATAACCCCAGCGCGGGGTTAGAGATATAATAAATTCCCTCCCCGCCGGGCAGGGTGTTGAAGCCGTCTTTGAGCGTATCGGGTCTGTAAAGTTCAAGTGCTTTACAGTAGGGCAGGTAGTCAAACCCGGCCGAGCGCACCTCTTGTTCGCTGAGTTTTTCGGCGCAGTAGGTCACGCGGAAGCGGCCGTCGGACGAGCCGTGGATGAGATGCGCGGCGACGGACAAATTCAAGCGCAAATCCTCATTTTCGTTGACAAGTTTCAGGACGTTTTCGCGCCCGACATACCCGTATTTGCGGATGAGGCGGTCGTTTTCGTCATCCTCGCCGAATTTGCGCACGCCCGGCGCGAGGACAATCAGCTCGCCGCCGTCGGCGATGGCCATGCGCGTGCGGTAGATCGCTTTGTTGCCAAGCCATGTGCTTTTGAACTCGCGCTCGTCAAGGTACACGACGGTTTTTTTCAGAGGCTTGTCCACATAGGTCAGGTTGAGCTCTTGGCTTTGCCTGACGGCTTCCTCAAACAGTTCCCGGCGGTTGCCGATATACAACCCGTGAATCCGGGTTTCGCCGTCAACGTTCGTGGTGACGGTCAACACATACAGCAGAGGCACGTCCGCCAAAAATTTTTCCTGTGCGTAGTCAAACACACGGCGCACGGGCGAAAAGTCCCGCCCCATGACCCGCTCCATGCCGTAAAAAGCGCCGAGCATGTGGGAGCTGTTGATCATGCTCGCGCCCCCGCAGCCGACGAAAATATTTTTGGAGTAGTTGGCCATGCCGACGACTTCGTGCGGCACGACCTGGCCGACGGAAATGATCAAGTCATAGCTTTTGTCAACGACACGCCGGTTGACCTCGACGTCGATTTTTGAACGCACGAGCCCTTCGGACACGCCGGCGACGAATTCCGCGGGCACCTCGCCGAGCTTGACGACGTCCGTCTTCCAGTTGTGGACGATGACGCGCTCAAACGGCACGCCTTCCCCGAAAAACGCGCGGCATTCCTCGCGCGTCATCGGCTCATGGGTGCCCAGCGCCGGCAGGATGTCCACTTCGCAGCGGTCCTTGAGCAGCTCGTAATACACGGCGGTAATGACGCCCGCGCCCGAATACATCCTCGTGAAATCGGGGGGCAGAAGCAGCACTTTTTTCAGTGTTCTGCCCTCGAGCGATTTTTCGAGCGCTTCGCGCAGGGCGCCGCCGTCGATACCCGTTTCGCTTCGAATCACCATGCCCATATCCCCCCTATTATACAAAAACAGTTTACCACAAAACCCCAAGGGAATAAAGCGCCATTTCACAAAAAAGCGGTTCCCCGCTCGATAAGAAACCGGGAACCGCTTATACCTATTATAATATAGGCTTAAAAACTGATTTTGTCGGGATGCGAGCCGGAGCCGCCAATATACGGCATGGCGTCGATGAAGGTCATGTCTTCGGCGTCAATCGCAAAGTCGAACACCTTCGCGTTTTCCTCAATGCGTTCGGGCGTCACGGACTTCGGCAGGGGCAGCGTGCCGTTTTGCAGGCACCAGCGGATGCAAAGCCGCGCAACGGAGACGCCGTATTTGCCGGCGATCCGCAGCAGGTCGGGGTTGCCGAGCATTTTTCCCGTCCCGAGCGGGCTCCACGCCTCGACGACGATGCCGTTGGCGCGGCTGAACTCCACAGCTTCCGGCTGGGTGTAGCCGGGGTGGAACTCGATTTGGTTAACCATCGGTTTGACTTTCGCTTCGCGGAGGACGGGTTCGAGGTGGTGCGGCAGGAAGTTGCTGACGCCGATGGCGCGGATTCGTTTTTGTTCGTAGAGCAGCTCGAACGCCCGCCAGGTTTCCAGATTGGTCTTCTGCCATTCGGCAGGGTCGCCTTTCGCGGCGGGCCAGTGAATCAGGTACAAGTCCAGAACATCGAGCCCGAGCTTCTCCATCGTGACCTCAAAGGCCGCGAGCGTTTTCTCGTAGCCGCGCTCGGCGTTCCACAGCTTGCTGGTGATGAAAATCTCCTCACGGGGAATGCCGCATTGTTTCAGCGCGTCCCCTATCCCCTTTTCGTTGCCGTATATGGCGGCGGTGTCGATGTGGCGGTAGCCTGTGTCGAGCGCTTTGAGGACGGCCTTGACCGCCGTCTCGCCGTCGGGCGTCTGCCAGGTGCCGAAACCCACGCAGGGGATTTTCACGCCGTTGTTTAAAATAAAAGTGTCGGTCAGAGATTTCATGGATTATCATCCCTCCCTTATTTATTGTTCATTCGAAGTATATCATCCGCGCGGGCGTCTGTCCAGCAAAATGCCGCGAAATGTTTGAACAAGCGCTCATCGTATGGTACTATGTGTTCAAGGAAAGAAGGATGGTTTCATGCGCCGCAATACCGGGCGCCAAGAATTGCCGTGTGAAAGGAAGAACGGTGTTCTTTCGTTTCAGATAAGCAAAGACGGAAAGTATTCGCTGTTGCCGGCGGACAATCCCTGAAAGGAGAATGGATATGAATTCGGAATTGCACAATGAGATGGAATCGTCCGGGCAACCTGCCGGCCAGCTGAAAGAGATCGATTCGGCGCTGACGCGGCTGGATTTCGAAAGAGACCGGCTCATCGTCCAAAAGAGGGAACTCAAGGAGCGCCTTCTTTTTTGACGGGCTCATCGCGGACTGGATTGTCCAAAGAAAAATCACCGACTCCCGCGATAACCTGTTAACGGTGAAAAGCAAAGTTGACCTTATCGTCGACCAACTCGGCGGGCTCTCGCGGAAAGAAGCCGAAGCGATTAAAAAGGCGGAGGCGGAAATCGAAGCACTCCTTGCGCAAGCGCCGGAGGATCAATAAAAGAAAAAGGCGAACAAGTGCCAAAAATGCAAAGAAATCCGCATTTCTCCTATGAGTTTTGCGGATTTTTCTGCATTTTTCATAGCAAACGGTAATTATGCCCGGTATTACTCAATAACGGTCCGGTATACCGCGTTTTCAATACCGCCCGCGGCGAGTTTCAGCCGGAACAACCTTTCGCGCCGCCAGTCGCGGCGGAGATTCTCATCGGTCAACTCGACGGCCTCAACCGCCGCCGTCAGGGCTTTGTCGTAAGTCAGCGTGTGCCCGCGCGCCAACCGCACCAATCCGGCGCCGGCGAACTGCGGTTCGTCGCTCAGCAGTATATGAAACACCGCGCCGCCCGGCGCGTTGAACCGGATGCTGTCGGTTATCACGGCCGCGCCGCCGGTTAACGCCGCCCGGCGCGTATAACTGCCGAGCCCCGCTTCGTCCGGGTACGCCGCGGTCAGGTCCATGGATAAAGAACGTTCTTCTTCGTTATACGCCGCGTTTTCAGCCGCGTATTGTTTGCCCGCCCGCTGCTCAACGCCGTTGAAGACGGGGAGGTTGTGGTAAGCCGAGCGCATCGTCCAGATGCCGTACCGCTCCGGGCTGAAGGTTTCCCGCCGGTAGGTTTCGACGCCGGCGTCGATGACCAGCGGCTCCCCGTCGGCGTAGACGATAAAGCTGCCGACATCGTTGTGATTATGGCTTTCGGCGTTGTGGCCGCCTTTAACGGCGAGGTACAGCCCTTTGTCCGCCTGCGGAAACTGCCTTTGGGCCATGACGCAGATACCGTCGAGCCAGACGCTTTCGGCGGGGGTATACCCCCGCGCGGCTGCGGGGCTGTCATGCAGATTTTTCACCGAGCGGTACGGATGGGAGTAACCCGCCCCGAGCGGGCCGTTTTGCCGCAACATCTCGGCGCCGAAGTTTTCGAGGCGGCGCGACCCCGTCCGCCGGCCGAAACGGGCGGCCATGGCTCCGTCCAACTTCAGCCTCGCGTGCGCGTCCGCGAAATTGACGAAATACTCCCCGCTGATATGCGCGTTCATGATGTATTCGCCCATACGGCGCACAAGCGGCACATCGAACACATCGATTCGGCCGCCCGTCATGTCATAGAGAACCTCCAGCGCGTCGAAATACGACGCCCCGGCGGCGGTCCAATAGCCGGGCCCCTCGTCGCAGCCGCCGTCGGGCAAATACTCCTTGGCGAAGTTGTCGAGCATGCGCAGGGCGCGCCCGGCGACGGCCTCGCGGCGCCCGGCGTCTTCGACGCACAGCGCCGCCGCGTCAAGCACATTCGAGACAATCCACGGGTTCCAGTTGTTGACCTTCCGGCCGCTGAAGCCGGTCCACCAGTTGGCGCCGCCACACTCTAAAAAGGGGCGGAAAATTCGGCGGTCGAGTTCATACAATATCCGTTCGCGCAGCACCGGCTCCACTTCGTCAAGCGCGCCGCCGCACAGGCGCAGCGCCCAGGCGAGAACCGAAGCTGTGCAGGCGGAAAACAGGTCGAGTATCGTGACATCCTGACGGAACTCGCCGGTTAACCCGTTGGCGGTTTTCATGTGCGCGGGCACCACCCAGGTGGTCTCCTCGAGGATATGCCAGACCCCGTCAGCGAGCTTGTCCGCAAAGCGCCCCGCGTTTTCCGCGTATTCGGCGAGCAGGAGGTCGATGACCATGGCGCGCCGCTCAAAATACGCCTTTTCATAGACGCTTCGGTTGCCTTCGCGGAAGTAACGCAAGTAGTCGGTCGCCTTCAGTATCGGGTATTCCTCACCGAGCCGCTGCTCCCCGTTGGCAATCAAAACAGCCGCGGTTTTCGCGGCCGGTTTCCGCTCCGGCAAATCGGCGAACGGCCGGTATGTTTCAAACGGCAGGAGCTTGCCCCCAACGGAAATCGTCTCGAATATTTTCACGGCGGTCTTCCTTTCTTTTCCTGCGGGATATATAATCAATATACAGCAAAGCCGTTCGCGGCGAAAGGCGGGTTTGATATGACAAACGTATTGGATATCACGGCATTCGGCGCCGTCGGGGACGGTAAAACCGACTGCACGAGCGCGATTCAAAAAGCGCTCGACGAAGCGGGCGCGGCCGCCGGTTCGGTCGTTGTACCGCCGGGCGACTATCTGTGCGGCTGTTTAAAGGTTCCGCGGCTCGTCAGCGTAACGGGCCTGCCCGCCTGGTCCTTCCGCCGCAACGGCAGCAGCATCCTGACGCTCAACGACCCGGAAGCGCCCTGCCTGCTTGACGTTTCGGACGCGGCCGGCTGCGTCATCAAAGGGCTTTCCCTTCGCGGCGGCCGGCTCGGCAGCGGCGTCCATGGTATCCTGGTGACGCACGACGATTACAACGGCGCCGGCGAGGAGGACACGCCGACGATTGAGGACTGCCGCGTCGACGGTTTCAGCGGCGACGGGGTTCATCTCAATCACATCTGGTGTTTCTCCGTCCGCCACAGTATGCTTTGCTTCAACAAAGGCCACGGGCTGTATGTCAACGGCTGGGACGGTTTCATTCTCGACAACTGGATGTCGGGCAACCTCGGCGCGGGGATATGCGCGGACAAGGTCGCGGCTTCGGTGACCGCCACGGGCAACCGGTTCGAATGGAACCGCCTCGCGGGGGTAAGCCTTCGTGACAGCAACACCGTCAACCTCACCGGCAACTACTTCGACCGTAGCGGCGGCCCCGCTCTGAGCCTGATTGGCAGTGAAGGCAGGCAGTGTGACACCGTCACCGTCACGGGCAATATCTTCAATCGCAGCGGCGCCGGGGATTACGCCGATACCCCGCCCGTCGACGAATACGACCGCTGCCATCTGCGCGCCGAGCGATGCGTCAACACGGTCATATCGGGCAACAGCTTCCGCGTCGGCATGAACGACGGGGGAACCGGCCAGAAAAGCCCCGATTACGGCATGGTGCTCAGGCACTTAAGAGGATGTGTCATCAAAGACAACGCCTTGCTTTGTGGCAGCGTCAAGCAAAACATCGTCGACCTAGGCGGCCATGAGGGCGATGTCATCATCAAGGACAACGCGGGCACGGAGTCGGAAAAACTCGGTGTTTTCTGGCCGGCGCTGTCGGAATAACACACGCAACGCAACGAAAAAGGGGCGGCTTGTCGGCCGCCCCGGTTTTTATTCTTCGCTCTCCGCGCTTTTTCGCGCCTCTATTGCTTTGAGCATTTCGTCGTAACTGTCCTCATCCACTTTCATTTTCTTTTTCATTACAATATAAGCGACGCCGATGAGAACGACAGGCGCCACAACCATGCTCACCCGCAGCCAAAACGCAATGTTTTCCGGTGCGCTGCCGAGAATCCCTTCAATGCTTTTGGTTTTCGCCTTTTCAATGGCATCCGCCATGGCGGGATTCTTGCCGATGGCCATTGACGCGTCATTTTCAACATCGGATATCTTGTTGGTAATATCCGTCATACCGATGGCCAGATACGCCGCCATAATGATCAGCTGCTGCAGGGCGCTGCCCATTTTCGCCATGAACGGCCGCAAGGAAAAGATAATTGCTTCGTCGCGGGAACCGGTTTTGTACTCGTTGTACTCGATGGTGTTGGCAAGGTATATCGTCGTGATCATATAGAACAACGATTGGCCGAACCCGATGATGAACGCCTCCAGGCAGAGCATGGCCAATTGGACGGGCACCGGAACGGTTTTCGGCATAAAGGTGCCGAAAACAAAAAACAGCGCGTAGCCGATGACAGTCGTGACAATCGCCATGTTCGACATCTTTTTTCTGGACACCTTCGCGGCGAGTTTCGGGTAGAAAACATTAATAAATACGGACGACAGGGCATAAAACGCTACAAACATCGTAACAAGGTTGCCGTTATAGCCGAACGACAGGTACATGTAGTTCACACCGAAAGCCGTTAAAAGGGCGCTGCCGGTGTTATACAAAAGCATAATCAGCGTTACCCACAGCAGCTGGTCGTTTTTAACAATCACACGAAGCATTTTTTTAACGCCGATACGTTCTTCTTTCTCGAGAATGGCGTTTTTATTTTCCTTGACAAAGAAGAAAACGACAAATTGGCTGCTCGCGAACACAATCGCAATGAAGGCGGTAACCGCTTTATAACCCGATATGGCGGTGCCCCCAATCGCGTTTTTCCCGTTGGTGAAAATCGGGATAAGCCCCATCGCGACGACGGCGCCGGCCCCCGCGAACAGGTTCGCGAACGAGGTCAGTTTGTTCCTTTTGTCGGGGTCGCTCGTCAGGGAAGGGAGCATCGACCAATAGCTGATGTCGTTCATTGTAAACGTAATATCCCAAAGAAAATACAACACGGCGAACAGAACGACGAATCTCCATTCTTTCAGGCCGTTTGAAAACATGGCGATGAGTATGCCGGCATTGAGGACGGCGCCGATGACAATCCAGGGTTTGAACTTGCCGTACCTCGAGCGTGTGTTTTCAATAATGCCGCCCATAACCGGGTCGTTGATGCCGTCCCATATCCGCGCGATGGTCATAATCAAGCTGATGGCGGCGAACTGCTTATCCGTCAGTGAACGGGTAAACAGAACGTAGGTCAGTAAAAAGGTTGAAAAAAGTGTGTAGGACATGTCGCGGCCGATACCCGGCAGGGTGTAGGTCCATTTGTTCCTCTGGAATCGTTTTTCTTCGGAAAGTTGTGTCAATCCATCACCTTCTTAACAGAATGCGCATTTACTGCCATTTATTATACCATAAATCTTTTTATATACAACGGAATTATTCCCGTTTAACAGCCTTTTCCCAGCGCGAACAGGCGCGCGTCGTTCAGTTCGAAGGCGAGCAATATCTTTTTGCCTTTCAGCAATGTGTTACTTCAACAGCGGGCATTTGCATCGTTCGCATTTTTCATTGTTGACATCATTGAAAGCCATACACGCGGCGCACATAATTTGCGTGTCTTTTGATTTGTCGTGTTTTTCGTAGTAAAAGAACCCTTTGTGATGCCGGACTTTGTCACCCACGCTGTAATAGTCAAACAGGCCCGGCGTGTCTCTCCACTTGTGCGTTTTGGTCCCGCCTTTATCCTTCTTGACCCGCATTTTATATACCGTATGGTAATGGGTATGGCCGTTGTCGCTTCTGTCAATCTTCCTGTAGGATTTTTTGTCTTTAATAACCCCGTCCCAAGTTTTATCAAACCCCCTTTTCAGCGTCTGCCCGAGCGCTATAACAAGGAACATGCCGCCGATGCCGAGCCCGTAATACAAAGAGTTCGGCCAATCGATATCCCCGCTTGCCTTGCCGTATATCGGGAACCCGATGACAGCGGCGACAAACAGGATTGAGGCGAAAATCAGCGACCAGGCCGCGGATTTTTTGCGGTACTTATTGAACGCGGGGTCGTTGATTTTTTCTGAGAACCCAATCAGCGGTTGAGTCGGATTCGAGGTCTGCGCAGGTGTGGCCGCGGGCGATGACGAATTGAGTTTGCTGCCGCATTCGGCGCAAAACAGAGTGTCTTCGGGTGATTCTTTTCCGCAATGGCTGCAAAACATGACATCCTCTCCTTTTCCGTTCATCCTGTTCCATTATAAAGAGAGAATACGGTAAAATCAATCGTATCTCTTTCGGCAGGTTGCGCCTTGACCGTAATGCCCGTTAAGAGTAACATGTATATTGATAAAACTCGGAGGTTGGGTATATCCCGAACGAATGGGCCGGCGGGTGGGGCGATACGAGTCCGTTGGATTCCCGGGTGCTCGACGCGGGCGCGAACGCCGAAATCTACGCGACGATCGCGTACTATTACGACGGGAAAGGATGAACGGAATGACCGGTTTTCTGACAAAACTGTTCGCTTTTTTGATTGCGGCCGTGACGTTGCTTCTTAATGTCACCGGCCTGGGGGGAAACGGTGACATGGTTCCGAACAAAAACGGTTCGCTCGGCGGCGTAGACGCCCTTGGCCGGGAAGTGGTGTCCTCGGGCGGAACGAACGAAAAGCAGGTCGGCGTGTTCTATTTTCTCTGGCTCGGCGAGCACGGCACGGGCGGGCCGTATGACAACACAAAAATCGTCGCAAACCACCCGGAAGCCGTCGACTCGGAGGAAAACTGGCTCGCGGCGGGCGGCGGCGGGCTCTATGAGTTCCATTTCTGGGGCGAGCCGCTGTTCGGCTACTACTCCTCGCAAGACGAGTGGGTCTTCCGCAAGCACGCGCAGATGCTCACGGACGCCGGGGTGGATTTTATCGTGTTCGATACGACCAACGGCTACCCTTATCCCGAACGGGTGAAAACCCTCATCGGCGTCTGGTATGAGTATATGGCGCAGGGTTGGGATGTTCCCCGCCTCGCCTTTTACACCAATTCCTATTCGGGGGTCACAATGAACCGGATTTATGACGAGATCTACTTTGACGCCTCCCTGCGGTCGCGCTACCCCCGCCTCGACGAATTGTGGTACCGTTACGAAGGCAAGCCCCTGATCATCGGCCAAAAAGACGACGACAACCTGCGCGCGGATGTTCGTGACTATTTTCGAATCAAAGAAAGCCAGTGGCCCAACACGGAGAAGAAAAACGACGGTTTCCCATGGATGGAGTTCGATCGCTCGCTGACATACAAAGCCGTCTACGGCCGGTTTGGGCGGCGCGAAATCATGAGTGTTTCGGCGGCGCAGCACGCGGACACCTGCCGGTTCAGCGCGACCGCCTGGTACGGCGCGAACGACCGGGGCCGCGCCTGGCACGACGGCGCGAACGACACCGCCGAAAACGCCGCCGCTTACGGAACTAATTTCGCCGAGCAGTGGGAATTCGCCATGGCCTATGACCCTGACATGGTGTTTGTCACGGGCTTTAACGAATGGGTGGCGCAAAGGCAACCCGCGGCCGAAGGCGAGCCCGTCGTGTTTGTCGACTGCGCGGATATGGTGAACAGCCGCGATGTCGAGCCGATGAACGGTCCGCTCGGCGACAATTTCTATATGCAGCTCGTCGATTTCATCGCGAAGTTCAAAGGCACCGCGGTCAAAAAACCGGCCGGCGCGGATGTCACCGTCGATTTCGACGGCGCGTTCGGGCAGTGGGATAACCCCAATATCGCCGTTTATGAAGATTACGCCAACGACACCGTCGACCGCGCCTGCAGCGGCTTCGGCAGGTTGTATTACCACGACGAATCGGGGCGCAACGACATCAAAACCCTCAAAGCGGCCAAAGACAGCGGGTATCTGTATTTTTACGCCGAAACCGCCGCGCCCCTCACGAAAAGTTACGGCGAAAACTATATGAACCTGCTTTTGCGGGTTGACCCGTCCGCGCCGAACCTCAATGGCTACGATTATCTTATCCGGCCGAACCGGGGCGGCCTGGCCGATGTTTTGAAATACAACGGCGTTTCTTTTGAGGCCGCCGCAACTGCGCGGCTCGTCGAAGGCAAAACCAAGTTGATGCTGCGTTTGGACAGAAGCCTGCTCGGCCTCGCCGGCAAAAGCGCGGAGATTCAGTTCAAATGGATCGACAACTGCGACAGCGCGGATGTTTATTCGTTTTATACCAAAGGCGACAGCGCGCCTTACGGCAGGCTGAATTTTATTCTCCCGGTGTAAGCGAAAAGGCCGGGCGCAGGCGCCGAATGAGCAAACCTTGGCCGGCCACCCCATGCTTTGGCAGGTGCCGAAATTGTGGATCCCCTGAAAAAAAACCGCGCGGCCGTCGTTTTGACAAGCCGCGCGGCTTTTCTTTTTTTACGCTTCCTTGGTCAGCGTCCGGCGGAGGAACTCACGCAAGCGTTCATTCTTCGGGTTTTTGAAGAATTCCCCGGGCGGCGACTCCTCGAGCACGACGCCGTCGGCCATGAACACCACCCGGTCGGCCGCGTCGGCGGCGAACGCCATTTCGTGCGTGACGACGATCATGGTCATGCCGTCCTCGGCGAGTTTTTTCATAACGGCGAGCACCTCGCCCACAAGCTCGGGGTCAAGGGCGGAGGTCGGTTCGTCAAACAACATCACTTTCGGGTCCATCGCGAGCGCCCTGGCAATCGCGAGGCGCTGCTGCTGGCCGCCGGAAAGCTTGTTCGGGTATTCGTTCGTCTTATCCTCAAGGCCGACTCTTTTTAACAGGGTTTCCGCCTTCTCCCTCGCTTCGGCCTCACTTCTTTTGCGGACTTTGGTCTGGGCGATCATGATGTTTTGCAGCGCGGTCAGATGCGGGAACAGGTTGAACCGCTGGAAGACCATACCGAGTTCGAGCATAATGGCGAGGCGCTGCTCTTTCGGCATTTTAACCTTGTTCAGCCCGCCCTTATCCCGGTCTTCAATCAAGACGTCGTCTATGTATATTTTGCCGCTGTTGATCGTTTCCAACCCGTTGAGCGAGCGGAGATAGGTGGATTTGCCCGCGCCGGAAGGACCGACGATGCAGATGACTTCGCCGGGTTCGACGGTCAGGCTTACGTTTTTTAAAACCTCCAGCGAGTGAAAGTTTTTACATAAATTTTCGGTTTTTACCATCGACATCTTTCTGTACCCCTATTCGTATATTGACAATTTCTTTTCGAGCTTGCCGAAAATAAAGGTAAAAACCGCCGTGATAACAAGATAAATAAACATCGCGGGAATATACACCAGCGCGCTGGCCTTGTTCGAGGCGATCATCTTCGTTTGATAGGTAAGGTCCGTCAGCGCGATGATGGAAACAAGCGAGGTGTCTTTTAAGACCATGACAAACTCGTTGCAGATCGGCGGTATCATCCGGCGATACGCCTGGGGAATGACAATGAGTTTCATCGTCTGTGTGTAGGACATACCCAGCGCCTTGGCTGCCTCAAGCTGGCCTTTGTCAATTGACTGGATCGCCGCCCGGATAATCTCCGCGAGATACGCGGCTATGTTTAAAGAAAAAGCAATCCATGCGGCAATGAACCTATTTTTTATATTCATGGCGGGAAATATCTGCGGCAAGGTGTAGTATATAAAAAACAACTGCATCAACAGCGGCGTGCCTCGAAAGAAGAAGATATACGCGCCGCACGGTTTGTTGATTATACTTCTCTTTGATATTTTACCGAGCGCCAGAAAAACGGCTAACACAAGCGCCGTCAAGACGGAAAGAATGGAAAGCAACAGCGTTATCTGTGTCGCTTTGAGCAACTCCGGCATCCATTCCAGCATTCTTTTCAAAGTATCCATCGAAATCTCCGCCTAATCAAAGGGCTGCCCCGAAAGGCAGCCCTTCGGATTCTTGATTTTTAAATGAATGTTAAGGCATTTCTATGACCGGTTTTTCGGTGACGACCCTGACGCCCTCTGTGACGTTTGAGCCAAAGTACTTGGTTGCGATGGTGGCCACCGTGCCGTCGTAGTACAAGGTGTCAACCGCTTTCTCCACGATTTCAGCCAACTCCGTGTTGTCTTTTTGCAAGCAAATACCCATCGGCTCGCCTTCGGTATTCCTCCAGACGACTTTGCTGACATCCCTATAACCGACGGCGACGACCTCGTCGACCAGAATGGCGTCGACTCGATTGAGTTTCAGTTCGTCATAACATTGCGTAATCTTTTCATAACGAAGGATTTCAAAGTCGGCTATCCCGTCCGTTATGGTCTTTTCCGCGAATTGATCGGAAGTTGTGGCGGTTTGAACGGCTACCTTTTTACCGTTCAAATCTTCCAGCTTCGTGATTGCGGTATTATCGTTATTTACGGCTAAAACAATCTTGTTGGAGATATAGGGCTCGGTCAGTATGTATTTTTCCTGTCTTTCGGGAGTAATGCTGACGGACGACATAATCATGTCAAATTCGCCTTTTTCAAGCGCGGCGAAGATGCCGTCCCACGCGGTGTTAACAATTTCCAGTTCTAAGCCCATCAGGTCGGCCATCTTCTGAGCCATCTCCACATCAAAACCGATGTAGGTGACGCCGTCTTCGTCGACATACTCCATCGGCGGGTATCCGACTTCCATTCCGACCGTGAGAGTGCCTTCTTTGATTGTCAAACCTTTTTCTTTGCTCGAACAACCCGCAAACGTTAATCCGACAAGGAGTGTTGCCATAAGTAAACAGAGAATCTTTTTCATTTCATTTCCTCCCTTAACAAATTTTGTATATATTATCACTTCATATACACTTTGTCAAGCTAACACGCCAAAGCCGCCAAAAAAGATGACATATTTCGAATACTATGGTATTATACTCTTACTATTTTGTAGGGAGGATCTTCTATGATCGGCATCGGCGTTTGGGAATGCGTTATTGACACGATATATTGGAAAGGGACCGCGCGAATGACAATCGCCGGCGACAACGGCAAATACCTGTTCGATTTTACTGTGCCGGACATTGACCTGCCCGTTATCAACATGGACAATGTCACCGAGGTCGGCGGCAAC
This sequence comes from Clostridiales bacterium, assembly GCA_036834305.1. Lineage (GTDB taxonomy): Bacteria > Bacillota > Clostridia > Oscillospirales > Acutalibacteraceae > UBA1447. The sequence continues at coordinate 718 of DAITOC010000014.1, read as the reverse complement.
ACCCTGACCGCCACCGCCACCACGGATGCCTTCCCCGGCCAGGAAGCCGAGCTCTATCTCGAATTCGGCGAGAACGCGTTCACGGGCTATGGCAAGGTGCCGATGCTCGGAAAGATCCCGATCAAGAACGGAAGAAAGGTCGGGTAACCGAGTGATATTTCATGACAGCGGCAAGGTGACGGATATCCATATCGCCTACATCGGCGGCGGTTCGAGGGGCTGGGTGTGGATTGACTAAACGGGTTGTTAAGCAAAATTTTCAGGGGGATTACATGGAATCTAAAGACAAGAATTTTATCCTCGGCATCGACAACTCGGGCGACGTCTGCGGCCCGGACGAATTTTTCAACGCCCCCGTCGCCGCCGCGCTCGGGGCGCGTTTCCTCGTCTACCACTACCGGCCGAAGCTCTCCATCGCGGAAGAAACGGAAAGGGCGTTACTGTTCGCGAAACGGTGCGAAGAGCATGGGCTTTCGTTTGTGCTCAACACCGAAATCGGCAACTGGGCGAAGGAACTGAAAAGCCCCGACGGCTGGGATTGGGTATCGCGGGAGGACGGCGGCCACCGCTTCCACTTCCCGCCGGAGGTTTTGCAGGCGTTCGCTTCGAGCGAAGCGTTCGCGGGCGTTCTTTACGACGAGGCGGAACACGCGCAGATGTTCCGCAACCTTTCCATCGCGATGGATAACGACGGGTTCGATGTTCCCTTTTTCCCCGA
>DAITOC010000013.1:0-23218 GCA_036834305.1 Clostridiales bacterium | reverse complement strand
AATACAAAATGCCGTATATCTCGATTACCCCCACCTTCAGCATCTGCAACGAACACGGCTACATCGCCGGCGAGCACTTTGACTGCCCGGACTGCGGAGCGGAAACTGAGGTCTGGTCGCGCATCGTCGGCTACCTGCGGCCCGTCAAGAACTACAACAGCGGCAAAAAGGAAGAGTATATGCTTCGCAAAAAGTTCGTCGTTTGACCGGCCTTTTTTACCGGGTGTTGCTCTTGCGACATCACCGGTGGCAATCCCTCCACCGCTGACGCGGTCCCCCTCCCTTTTACAAGGGAGGCAAGACATCCTTCAAAGGCAGGCTCGCGCCTGCCTTGTGTTTTCCGGCGAATTTATGTTCGCTCTTAAAGAGCGGAGGAAGAGGCGGATTTGAGAATCGCGGGCTATGCCAAAACGTCGTTTGTCGACTACCCGGGCGAAATCGCCTGTGTGGTTTTTACCGCGGGCTGCAATATGCGGTGCGCCTACTGCCACAACAAACACATTCTGGCCGGCGACATTCCCCTGAAAAGCCAAAAAGAACTGTTCGCCTACCTCACCAAAAGAAGGGATGTGTTGCAGGCCGTCGTCGTCACGGGCGGCGAGCCGACACTGCAGGACGGCCTCGCGGATTTCCTGCGTTCGGTCAAAGAACTCGGGTATCACACGAAACTTGACACGAACGGCACAAACCCTTTGACGCTCAAAGCGCTCGCGGAAGGCGGGCTTCTTGACTACATCGCAATGGATGTCAAAGCACCGCTGTACAAATACGGCGAAACGGCCGGTGTGCCGGTGAACCTCAACGCCATCACGGCGAGCATCGATTTTATCAAACACAGCGGCATCGCCTATGAATTCCGCACCACCTTCGCGCCCTCGCTCGGCACGGAGGATGTTTGCGCCATCGGCGGCCTGGTCAAGGGCGCGCGCGCTTATTACCTGCAGCAGTACCGGCAGGTATCCGGGCAACCGCCCCCGCACGACGCCGCGACGATTCTCGAAGCCGCCTGCAAACTGAGAGCGCTCGCGGGCGTCTGCGAAGTCCGCGGGCTATGAAGAGCGCGGAGAGCGGAGTTTGGCGTAATGGTGACTTAGTCACGGAGTAAATTTGAATCATCCTATATCATAGAGATATATTGGGGAAGGGCGTGATTTTTTGAAAGTATTGATCGTCGGCGGCGTAGCCGGCGGGGCGACGGCGGCCGCGAGGCTGCGCAGGCTCGATGAACAAGCGGAAATCATCCTGTTTGAGCGCGGCGAATACATTTCGTTCGCCAACTGCGGCCTGCCTTATTACATCGGCGGCGAAATCAAGGAAAAATCAGCGCTGACGCTGCAGACACCGAAGAGTTTCCGCGCGCGTTTCAACGTCGACATCCGGACGCAAAACGAAGTCGTTTCCATTGACGCGGCCGCGAAAACCGTCGAGGTTAAAAATTTAAAAAACGGCGAGGTTTATACCGAAAGTTATGACAAGCTGGTGCTGTCACCGGGGGCGGCGCCGGCCAGGCCGGATATCAACGGAATTGACAACGCGAGGATTTTCACACTGCGCAATATCCCGGACACCTACCGGATAACAGAATTTATTGACAACGAAAAACCGAAAAAGGCGGTTGTCGCCGGGGGCGGCTACATCGGCATCGAAATGGCCGAAAGCCTCAAAAACGCGGGGCTTGACGTCACCATCGTCGAGTTCGCCGACCATGTCATCGCGTCCATCGACTACGACACGGCCTGCGACGTACACAACCACATACGCTCGAAAGGCGTCGACCTTGTTCTGAAAGACTCGGTGAGGGCTTTTGAGGAGCGCGGCGACTCGCTGAAAGTCACGCTTGGCAGCGGCGGCGAACTGTTCTGCGACATGGCGGTGCTGTCCGTCGGGGTGCGGCCGGAAAGCGCCGTGGCGAAGACGGCCGGCCTGGAACTCAACGAGCGCGGCGCTATCAGGGTCAACGACCATATGCAGACCTCCGACGAAAACATTTACGCGGTGGGTGACGCGGTCGAAATCACGGAAAAAGTCACGGGCGAAAAGGGCTATATCCCGCTGGCGGGCCCAGCCAACAAACAGGGGCGCATCGCGGCGGACAACATCGCCGGCATAAAAAGCGTCTACCGCCATACGCAGGGCACCGGCATTCTGAAATGCTTCGATTTGACCGTAGCGAGCACGGGCATCACCGAGTCGCGCGCGAAACAGTTAGGTCTGAACTATGAGAAATCGTTCACCTATTCCGCCTCACACGCCTCCTACTACCCGGGCGCGGTCAATATGTCCGTAAAAATCCTCTTCTCAAAGGACGACGGCAGGCTTTTGGGCGCGCAAATCGTCGGCTACGACGGCGTTGACAAACGAATCGATGTGCTGGCGACAGCCATACGCGCCGGCATGACGGTCTATGACCTGACTTCGCTCGAGCTGGCCTACGCCCCGCCGTATTCCTCAGCGAAGGACCCGGTCAATATGGCGGGTTATGTGGCCGAGAACATTCTCGCGGGCCTGACGAAAGTGTTTCACTGGCACGACGAGCCCTCCCTGCCGCGTGACGGCAGCGTGACGCTGCTCGACATCCGCACGGTACCGGAATACGAAAACGGCTTTATCGACGGGTTTGTCAACATCCCCGTCGACGAACTGCGCCAAAACTTGGGCCGTGTCGATACAAGCAAGCCCGCTTACGTCGTCTGCCAGGTCGGGCTGCGCGGGCACACGGCCTGCCGGATTCTGGCTCAGCACGGCATTGAATGCTACAATCTATCGGGCGGTTACCGGCTGTGGAAAAGCATCTACCGCGGAACGGTGCCCGCAGCCAAAGATAAAATCGTCAACAGCGAGACGATGAGGCCGCTTGATAAAACGACCGTAGAGGTCAACGCCTGCGGCCTGCAATGCCCGGGGCCGATTATGAAGCTTTCAGAAGCGGTTAAAAACGCGAAGGACGGCGACGTCATTGAAATCAAAACCACCGACCCCGCGTTTTCGGCGGACGTCGAGGCCTGGTGCCGCCGGACAGGCAACACCTTTGAGGGCATGAGCAGCGAAAAAGGCATTTCAACGACCGTTTTGAGAAAGGGCGGACTGCCCAACTGCATTGACCGGGTCGCCGGCGACGCCAAAAACATCATCGTGTTTTCGGGCGACCTTGACAAAGCCATCGCGTCGTTCATCATCGCGAACGCCGCAGCCGCCATGGGCCGAAAGGTCACCATGTTTTTCACCTTCTGGGGGCTCAATATTCTGCGCAAGCCCGATAAAGTGAAGGTGAAGAAGAATTTCATCAGCCGTATGTTCGGCATGATGATGCCCAGGGGGAGCAAAAAACTAAAACTCTCCAATATGAACATGGGCGGCATGGGCGGCAAAATGATACGGGCCGTGATGAAAAACAAACACATCGACAGTTTGGAAGACCTCATCAAAGCTTCGGTGGAAAACGGCGTCGAACTCGTCGCCTGCACGATGAGCATGGACGTTATGGGGCTCAAGCTCGAGGAACTCATGGACGGGGTCAAGGCGGGCGGCGCCACGGCGATGCTCGCGAACGCCGAGGAATCCGATATGTCGCTGTTCATCTGATAAAACGCAATTTAGGACAGCGGGGCCGCGGCAGAAAACACTGCCGCGGCCCTTAAAGTTTTTTTACTTTACAGGGTTATTTGATCCCGAATTTTCGCGAGCGTTTTCTCGCCGATTCCCTTGACTTTCAACAGTTCTTCCACGCTCGAAAACGCGCCGTTCTCCCTGCGATATTCGATAATGGCCGCCGCTTTGACCTCGCCGATGCCGTCGAGGGTCATCAGCTCTTCGAGACCGGCCGTGTTGATATTGACAGGGCCGGTCCTGCTCGTCGCCGGTTTGGTATCCGGCTCAGCAGCCTGTGTCTGAGGCGCTTCGGCCGCGGGCAAGCCGCTTTGTTCCGTCGTGTTTTGCCCGCCTGTGCCTGCCTGCGCCGTTTCGGTTGCTTCCACCTCTGTTACCCATACCGCTTGCGTGGGCAACGGTTCTTTGGACGGAACCTTGACGGCATGGAACGCCGGCGCCGAAAAAACATTATAGAATATCAAGCCGGCGGCCATAGCCAGCCCCAGCGCGACGAGATACAACTCATGCCTTTTTTCGCTCACCTGCGCACCCCAAACTATATGAAAAGCTGAAAGAACACCACGGTTCTCCCCTTTTTGGTTTCACCCGCGAATTCCATAATAACCGCCTTGCCTTTGCCGCGCAGCACGATTTTGTCGCCCGCGGCGGTTTTCGCGTCGGGCTTGAGAACCTGAACACCGTTGACAAATACCCGGCCCGTGTTCACCGCCTGCGCGGCCACGTTTCTCGAGATGTTGAACGCGGCGCCGACAATGCCGTCGAGCCGCGGGGACGCGACGGTTTCCCGCTTTTCGACAGGCGGCTTTTGGCTGCCGCCAATGAACTCCGATACATCCGCGGCGCGCGCGGCAAGGGTTCCCCTGCCCGCCTGCCGCAAGTTTTCCTCAAGGAATCTGCCGACGGTTTTTAAGACAAACATTTCGCAGCCGTCTTTTGACGACAGAATATCGCCGACAGCTTCGCGCTTGACGCCCAACGCGATGACCGCCCCGAGATAGTCCCGGTGGCCGAGCGCCGAGAAACCGTCTTTATGAATTTTCAGCAGCGCCAACGGATTTTCCTCCGGGTGTTGCCGAAAATACTCCTCCGGCTCTTCGCTGCCGGGCAGGAACACCGCCACGGTTCTTTCCGCGTCCGGGAATCCTCCGTAAAAACTCAGGCTGACACCGGCTCGGTTTTTCATCGCGTTACGCAACAGTGTCCGCTGCCTCGCGTCGAGAAACGCGGTAAAAGCGACGGTGTTTTTTGCGGCGGCCTGCCGCGCCTTATCCTCCGCGGCGGCAAGCAGCGCGGCGTCGCTGTCCATAATCACACATCTTTCATAACTTCTGAATTCAATGCCTAAAAAGGCGCAAGAGAATGGTATCACAGAAAGGCAAAAATCTCAATATTTATACATTCAATTTCAATGAAGGTTGACAAAGACGCGGACATACTGTTATTATGAAATGTGTAAAAATTTGGGAACAACTTACGCTTTGTTCTCTTAACGGAAAGGATACGATTATGAAAAAAGCAAAGAAAGCGGTTCTGGGGCTCGCTGCCGCCGCCGCGGCGGGCGCGGGTCTGGTATACCTGTTCAAAGAGAAGATGAAAGAAGAAGTGTTTAAAGAAAAAGTGATGGAAAAAGCGGGCACCGGCCTGGGCAAAACCATCGGCGGCATCAACGCCGTTTTACCGAAATTGCCGTGGCCGTCCATCGAGGATTATGTCAGCGAAAACTTCTATGAGGGCACCGCGGAGTTTCGCGACACCGGTATTCGCGGCGGCCGATGGAAACTCGGCTATGCCAGGGCGAGCCTTCTGCCCGTGGCGTACAATGAAAAAGATTACTACCTCGGCGGCTATTTGACCTTCCCGCCCTCCACGGTCAAATCCATTCTCGACGACCAGGCTGTCCGCGTCATTTGCCTTGACGACGGCACGGGGCGCGGCGCCGCCGTGTTCGCGGTTATCGACTGCGTCGGCCTTTCGGGCGCGGATGTCCGCACCATCCGGGGGCTGTTGAAGGATTTCGCGGCCGAGAACAACATTGTGAGTATCAACATTTCCGCCACGCACTGCCACAGCGCCATCGACACGCAGGGGCTTTGGGGCGTGCTGCCCGAGATTTTAAAAAACAACATCAAAAAAATCAAAAAGGGCGATGTGGACGGCCTGATTTCCGGCAGGGACCCGGAGTTTATGCAAAAGTTGCATGAAACGGCCGCGCAGGCGATCAAAGACGCCTTCCTGTCCATGAAGAGGGGCCGGCTGTTCAGCAAGACTTTCGATGACCTGAAGTATTCGCGCGACAAGAGGCCCCCCGATGTCGTCGTCAAAGACATCACGAAACTGCACTTTATCCCCGACGACGGCAGTACGGAGACGGTCGGTGTGTTTATGGCGGCCCACCCGACGGCGCTCGACCCGAAGGAAGGAGAATTGAGCGCGGACTACATCTACTACATTGAGGAAGAGGTCAACCGGGCCGGCTCCAACTTCATCTTCTTCCAGGGCCCGCAGCTCGCGGTCGCCGTTGACCGCGGCCCCGTTATTCCCGAGGGAGCCACGGGACGCGGCTTCATGGAATACGGTTGGGCTATCGGCAGGCATCTGATGAAAATCAAGGAGGAAGAGGAGGAGAAAGTGTCCCCGATCCTCAACATCCGCAGCAAAGAGGTGTTTGTCCCCGGCGGCAACCCGGTTTTGATGCTGGTTCTCAAGGCCGGTATCGTCAACAACATCGCGTTGAAAACCGGGCCGAAGGCAGCCGACGCGGTGTTTGTCACCGAGGTCGGCTATGTCGAGCTCGGCAAAACGCTTCGCCTCGCTTTGCTTCCCGGCGAGTTCGCCCCCGAAATGCTTGTGGGCGGGACGCTTTCGGCGGAGGAATCCGTCAACAAGGAAGAATGGCCGTTCGAGCCGATGAAGGATATGCTCGCGGAGGGCAAAAACCTTGTCGTCGTCGGCCTTTGCAACGACAGCATCGGCTACATCCTGCCCGACAACGACTACGGCCCCATGCTCGCGGAAGACCGTTATGAGGAATCCGTTTCCGCCGGCAAAGAGACGGGCTCGACCATCGTCGGCGCGTTCCGGAACCTGGTCGACGAGTGCGGACGGCTGCGGTAAAAGCCCTCTTTTTCAAAGAGGGTGGCGGCCGAAGCCGGCGGGTGATGGCAATCCTCAGTTACCTGTCGGTGACAGTTCCCGGACACTATGATGTATAAGGAGAACCGAATATGAAATCAAGAAGACTGCTTAGCCTGATTCTCTCTTTCATTTTGCTCGTTTCCGCCTGCCTGCCCGTTTACGCCGCATCGGCATTTTGTGATTGCGGCTATTCACCGGTCGTTTATGTTTCGGCGCTCGGCAGCGCGACTCTCTATTTGGACGCGGGCACGGAAAACGAGCGCGTTATTTTCAGGCCTGAGCAGGAAGACATCTTGAAACTTGTCGGCAAACTGGCCCCGCCGGCGGTTCGCTTCGCCGTTGACAGGGATTACAACGCCTTCACCGGCAGCATCGCGGCGGCGGCCAACGAACTGTTCGGCCCGCTCGCGATGGATGAAAACGGCGACTCAAGCCCCCGGATTTCCACAAAACTGACGCTGCCGACGGACCCGTCTCACGGGCGCGGCCGCGATTACTATTTCGCCTACGACTTCCGCGTGGACCCGCTCGAAACGGCGGAGAAACTCCACGAATTCGTGCAGCATGTCAAGGTCTTGACCGGGCACGACAAAGTGTCGATGAAGGCCTCCTCGCTCGGCGGCGTCATCGTTATGGCGTACCTGGACAAATACGGTACGGACGAACTCGACGCCCTGATTTTTCAATGCTGCCCGATACTCGGCGTCGGCGTGGCGGGCGACCTGTTCACCAAACGCGTCGTGTTGAACGCCGACGCGCTCGTCCGGTTCGGCACGCAGGTTCTGCCCGAAGGCGCGGCCGGTTCGCTGCTCGACATCCTGATACAAACGCTCGATTTTCTCGGCGTGTTCGGCGCGGTTCTGGGCGTCGGCGACACGCTCGTCGCCAACATGAAGGACCAGCTTTACGACGAGCTGCTGATACCCGTATTCGGGCGTATGCCCGGGCTTTGGGCGCTTGTGCCCGACGCCAGCTACAACGAGGCGAAGGAGATTATGTTCGCCGAAGGCGCGAGCCAAACGCTGATAGACAGAGTGGACTATTACCACTGCAATGTTCAGGGCAAGGCCGATGAAATCCTTAACGGCGCGCTCGACGACGGCGTCCGTATCCTGATTTTGGCGGGCTACAACCTGCAGCGCGAGCCGTATGTCGAATCGTACCTCAACAACAGCGACGGCGTGGACGACACGATTTACAACGCGCCGGGCGTTATCTGCGCGCAAATCGGCGAGACGCTCGGCGAGGGGTATGTCCAGCGAATCGACGACGGCCACAACCATCTTTCGGCCGACGGTGTCATCGACGCCTCAACCTGTTTCCTGCCCGAAAACACCTGGTTTGTCAAGGATATGCTGCACAGCACGACGCACGCGGGGCATAAGGAGTTTTACGATTGGTTCCTGGAAGGCGGCGCGGGTTTCGACGTGCATACCGACGCGCGCTATCCGCAGTTTTTGCAGAATGACACGGTCAACGAGCAGCTGCTGCCGCTGACAGGGAACATGCCGGAGGACATCCGGATAGAGGATATTGTCCGGGTGTTGTTTTCGGTTTTAAAGGCTGTTCGGGGTGCGGGGATTATGTAGGCAAGGTTTTGTCCGGCGCGGTCGACCTCTCCGGCTGCCGCGCAGCCACCTCCCCTTGCCAAGGGGAGGCAGGAAAGGCCTTGGATCGAATGACGCAAATTCAAAAAATCAAGAGGGCTTTCCGCTGCCGGAAAGCCCTCTGTTTTATGCGTTTATGCCTTACAGCTTCACTTTAATGGTTTTGATTTCAAACGGCTTGAAGGTCAGGGCGATTTTGCCGTCCTTGACTGCCAACGCCGTTTCGTTTTCTTCCATCAAATTGCACTCGACGGCGTCTTGGACAGCGTCGCCGAACGCGAACGAGCAGGCCGTCTTTTTGTTCCAGGTTTCATATGCCCGGATGATGAGGTCGCCGCTGTCCTCCGCTTTTTTGACCGTCTCAATGACGATGTTGCCGCGGTCGGCGCTGACGAGCGAATAGGCCGCGGGCAGCGTGCCGCCGCCGGGTTTGGCCTCGGCGCAATACAGCGGGAAGTTCAGCGAATAACCGTGCTTCACGACATTCGACGAGGCGGCGTTGCCGGCGTGCGGGTAAATCGAGTAGGTGAAATGATGGACTTCCCTATCCTGCGCCCAATTGGGGTTGGTCGCGCAGCGCAGAAGCGACGGCATGATGTGGCCGTTTTTAACCGTCCAGCCGTATTTGCAGTCGTTGAGAATCGACAGGCCGAAACTGTTGTCGCTCAAATCCGCCCACTTGTGGCCGGAGACCTCGAACTGCGCGAAATCCCACAGCGTGTTGTTGTGAGTCGAGCGCTCGATGTTGCCGAACTGGATGTCAAAGGTGGCTTTGATGGCGTTGACATCAACGGGGTAGTCGGCTTTGAGCAGGATGTTCTTCTCTTTCCAATCGGCGGTATATTGCACGTCGATGCGGTCGACAGCGCTGTAGAAGATGAAGTATTGCTCGACGGTCGAGGACATGAACTTGCGGACCACTTTCAGAACGGTCCTTACGGGGCCGTTTTCGATGAGCTCGCAGCTTGTCACATCGGTAATGTCCGTGCTCTTTTCGCCAAAATAGACGTCGACGTTCCACGCCTCGTGGTTGTAAGGCCTGTCCTCAAACGCGATGAGCTTGTTGAGCGCCTTGCCCTCGGGCGCGGTTTTCCGGCCGGTTGCTTTGTGCAGCAGGGACTCGATGTTCATCGCGTCGTCGAATTTTACTTCAAAGAAGCGGTTGGCAACGGTTTTGCCGTCGACGGTGACGCCGCCGTCGGGTACTCCGGCCGTCCCGGCCTTGATTTCAAACGCTTTCCATCCCTTGGCGGGGACGCCCTTCGCGAAAAAGGCCAGTTTGCCGTCGAAGGTCTTCTGGCACGGCAGTGCGGTGCCGTCCTCATCAAAGACGGAGAAATCCGCGAGGGCCGGCATGTCGGTGATGACGATATCATCGCGGGCGAAGCCGAGCGTGTTGAAGACGACGAGGGACGGATTTTTAACCGCGGCGGCCGAGGTTAAGGCGCCAACCGCTTTCGAGACAAGTTCGTTTCCTTTAGCCAGGATTTCCTCATACTGAATCTGCGAGTCGTCATAGACTTCTTTGATGGACGAGCCCGGGATGATGTCGTGGAACTGGTTGAGCAGGATAATTTTCCACGCCTCATAAATATCCCCGGCGGGGTATTCGCCGCCGGCTTTCACCATGGCGATGCCCGCGAGCGTCTCAAGGTCGTGGTACAGGTTTTCACTCTTGCGGTTGTAGCGCTTGTTGCGCGCCTGCGAAGTCAGGGTGCCGCGGTGGAACTCGAGATACAGTTCGCCCGACCAGGAGGGAAGCAAGCGGTTGCCGCCGACGTCCTTTTGAAGGTTGTCGAAAAACTCCCGCGCGAACTGCATTTTCGTCCGCGGGCAGCCCGGGATGCCCCGCTCCAGGCGCCGGCCGTTCTCGATCATGTCAGTTGTCGGGCCGCCGCCGCCGTCGCCGTGGCCGAAAGAGCAAAGCACATTCTTGTTGAGGTTCTTTTGGGAATAGCGCTTCCAGCCGCCCAGAATCTGCCGGGGCTCGAGGTAGGCGTTGTAGGTCGTGCCGAAATCCTGCCGCTCGTCGTTGCCCGTGCTCGGAATGAAGTGGGCGAGCACGCCGGTGCCGTCAATACCCTTCCAGACGAAGGTGTCGTAAGGCACCTTGTTGTATTCGTTCCAGGAGATTTTGGTGGTCATAAAGTAGTCGATGCCCGCGCGCTTCATGATTTGCGGAATGGCGGCGGAGTAGCCGAACACATCGGGCAGCCACATGATTTTGTTGTCGACGCCGAACTCGTCTTTGAAGAAGCGTTTGCCCACCAGGAACTGCCTGACGAGCGATTCGCCGGACACGACATTCGTGTCGGACTCGACCCACATGCTGCCTTCGGCCTCCCAACGGCCTTCGGCGACGCGCTTTTTTATCTCTTCGTACAGTTCCGGGTAATCCTGCCTGCAGTAGTCATACAGCTGGGCCTGCGGTGACATAAACTTGTACTCCGGGTATTCCTCCATGTATTTGAGCACGGTGGCGAAGCTGCGGCCGGTTTTATCCCTCGTCTGGCGAAGGCGCCACAGCCAGGCGACGTCGATGTGGGTGTGGCCGATGCACGAGACGAGCGCCTCGGCGTTGTCTTTGCCGTAAATCTCTTTGTCGAGCAGGGCGATGGCCGCCTCGCCGGATTTCCGGAAGGTTTCATAATCGGCCGCGTACAGGTCGATGAGGCCGGCCGCCTCGTTGAGAACGCGGACGATGTCGACGCGGGGCAGGTCGTCGACCGAATACAGATTGGCGACCTCCAACGGCGTCTGCAGGTCAAACACCAGTTTTTGAACAAAGTCGTCGACGGTTTTAATTTGGGCGCGCATCATCACGCGGCCTTTGTAGGCAAAGGCGTCGGTGTGGGCGTTGATGCAGACATCGTACTTTTCGCCCGCTTTCGCGCAGTCGGTCAGACGGACGAATTGGTGGTTGGAGTCCATGCCCTGAATCAGCTTGCCGTTGGCGTAGAGAATCAACTGCGGGTTGGTCTGGCGCCACTCCCCGCTTTCGTGCGGCATGACCTCATAGAGAACCGGCTTGCCGGCGAAAGACGCGGGAATCTCGAAGCGGTGGCGGAACCAGGCGTAGCATTCCGGGTAGCCCCACAACTCTTTCTCCGTGTCAAAATCGCGCCATTCCCCTTCGTCGATTTGGTCAAAGCGGTATTGGCCATCGCGGTATTGAAATCCGTCGAGCCGGACGCTGTCGGGATACAGCCATTGGCTCCTGACCGTATCGATGATTCTGCGGATGCGCCACGGAAAGCGGTTGCGTTCCGCGTTTTTATCCATAAAATTGACGCCGTTGCCCATAGATTCAGTCCTTTCTTTTATGACAAGTTTTTAATTATACCGCGTCGAAATGGCTGCAATACAGCGGCAGCGGGAACCACTGCTTCGCCGCGGAACCGAGTTCGCGGCGCTCTTTGGAATACAGCGAATACAGGAAGCGGACCGCCTCGTGATGCCCAAGCTCGACATCCGGCGTTTTGTGGGTTTTTTCGACCGTCACCTCACCGCCGCGGACGCGTATTTCAAAGTGCTCGTCGCCGCCGAAACCGTGAATAAGCATGACAAGCGAGCCGTCGCACAGCGGCTCTTTGGCGGCTTTGACCTTCAGAAAAGCCCGCGCCGTGTTTTCGAAACGCAGGATGGAGCAGCATTCCGCGTGGCGGACATGGCAGTTCTCGGCGAGGACGGTGAAGAACTCGAGCGAGTCGTTGTCAAACGGCGCGACATCGAAGCCGACGCTGTTATCCTGCACGGTTTCGAAGATAGCCAGGACAAGCTGTTTAAGGTCGTCTTTGGAGGCCGCCTTGAAATCACTGAGGCCGCCGCCGCGCCCGACGGTGAAAAAGCCTTTGAATTCCCCGTCCTTCAGGGCTATGTACGGCTTGCTGTGCCACGAGCAAAGGACATCGAACAATTTGTCAACGGGCGTGTCGGCATAGTGGGGTTGAGAACGCAAAAGCGCGTCAATTTGTTTGAGATGTTCGATATCGCCCGGTTCGAGAGGTTTGACCTCCAGCTCGTTTTCGGCGTCGATACCGAAGTAGTGGCGCAGATTGGTGACGGAAACGTTGAACACATACTTGACGCCCGCGGGCTCAAACGAGAAATAGCCGTAGCGCTGGCGCTGGCCGCCGAGCATGCTGTAATCCGCGCCGGTTTTGAGCATGTCCTGCATCGCCATATTCATCGTTTCTTTCATGAAACCCTTCGAGCGGGACTCGCGGCCGACCGCGACATTGCCGATGCCGCCGCACAACAGGCGCTCCCCGCCGGCGATTACAGGGTAGTAAAACAAACCGACCGCCGCGCGGATTTTGTCGCCTTCTTTGACGATGTGATTGGCTGCGCAGGGGTCGTTTTCTTTTTTGTAGAGTTTCGGGAGCAGAGTGAGAAAATCCCGCTTCGGTTCCTCGTCGTCGGTGAAAAACACCTCGTCAAGAAAAGAAATCAGCTGCTCGTAATCCTCCGGCGGGGTTTTGCCTTTATACAAATTATCCGAAATAAAAACCTCTCCTTTCCTAAACATATGGGTTTATGTTAAGCCAAATCGAAGGGGGTGTCAATGGAAAAAACGCATTTGTTTCACCGGCCATCCGCGATGCGCCTTCGGCCTCTCCCCCAGAAGCGTTTGCCCGCGAAACCGGCCGCGGCGCCGGCGAGGGCCACCGCGAGCCACGACAGCACGGTGGCGTTCCAGCCCTTGCTGCCGGCAATGAGGCCGATGCTTACGCTTGACAGCGCGGACGCGAAATACGAGCAGGCGTTTAAAAACCCCGTGACGGAAGCCGATTTGCCTAAGGAACCGAACCGCAGGGGGATGAAGGTCAGCAGCATGGAGTTGACGCCGAGCATGCTCGCAAGCGACACCGCGAACAAGACGGCGGTAAACACGATATGAATGTCACCGAAGAGATACAGAAAAACAAACGAGGCGGTGCTGACGAGAAACAAGACGCCGACTGTCGCCATTTCATTGTTGGTTTTTTTGTTCAGCCAAACCGCGGCATAAGCGCCCGTCAGGCTGACGACGGGCATCAGGACAGAAAGCGCGGCGGCTATCGAGGGGGCGACGCCGAACGACTCGGTGATAAAGGCGGGCACCCATAGGGTAACCCCGTCTTTGAGGATGCCGTTGAAAAGGATCCCCGCGACGGCGAAGACAAGGCCCGTGCCCGCGATGAGCCCGAGCAGGCCGCGCGGTTTGCCCGTCGGGGCTGCGCCTGCCCCGGTTGCCGCGCGCCCGTCAGCCGGCGCGGCCGCCTCCATGCACGCGATATAGTCCGCGATGCCCGAAATACCCGAAAACCAGACGGCCGAAGCGAAAATGAGAAGCGCCCCGCCCGCCAGAAAAACCGGCCGCCAGCCGGCAACCGAAAGGACGGCGGACGACAGGACATAGGACGCGATGGTGCCGGCCGGGATGGTCGAGGCCAGCCGGACGCCGGCCTTTTGCTGCCGGTCTTTCGGGAGCCATCGGGAGAAACAGCGGATGATGGGCGACCAGAGCATCGACTGGAACCACCCGTTGAGGCACCAGACGGCAATCATCAACGCGGGCGCGGTGTTAAGCCCCATCAGGATATTCGCGCAGCCGGCCCCGAGCAGGCCGAAGCCCACCATCTTTTTCGGGGAAACCCGGTCGCCGAGAAGGCCGTTGACCAGTTGGCCGACGCCGTAACAGGCCAAAAAGCCGGTGCCGACGCTACCGGCATAGACCTTTGTGATGCCTTCGGCCGCCATGATTTCGGCCATACAGGCCGAAAAATTGAGGCGGCCGATGTAGCTCATGCTGTAAGCGAACCAGCACAGCCGGATCAGCCGTTTCATGCCTTTGTTAAGCAGTTTTTCATCCATGCGGCGCAATCTCTTTGTTTGAAGCGATAAAAACCAGACGGCAATCGTCGATGGCCAGCATTATCAACGCCGATAACATCGGCAGCACCCTGGCGGCCAGAGTTTTTAAAATACCCATCGCTGCCTCACCCTCATCAAACGGGCCAGGGCTTGCTCGAGGCGATAAAGGTCGCGCGGCAGTCGGTGGTCCGTGTGCCGTGGCCGGTGCTCATCCCGCCGTGGTCGGAGGTTATAATAAACAGCCAGTCCTCCCCGGCGTAGGTTTCACGAGCCTCGATGGCTTTGATAATATCGTCGGCGTCCTTGTCGCAGGACTTCACCGCCTCGACGTAATCCGGGTTGTTCACGGTAAACCCGGTGCCGTGGCCGGCGGAATCCGGACGTTCGTAGATGCAAAACACAATGTCCGCGCAGTTCGGGCTCGCCGCCTCTTCGAGCAGGGCGGCCTGCAGGGTGTCGTCCCAGCTGTAGGTTTCCCACCGGACATTGATGTTGTTCGCCCGCGTGTAAACGACTTCGTCTTTGTAGGTTGCGTTTTCATCGGTGATATGGCCGCCCCAGACGCATTTGAACGCCGCGCTTGCCGCGCTCCCGTCTTGCACCAGTTTTGTCAGAACCGTCGGATAGTCGTTGGATTTGACCATGCCGTTGTCATAGACCCCGTGTTTGTCGGCCCACACGCCGGTCAGGATGGAAGCCCAGCCCGGCGCGGTGCAGGTTTTCTGTTTGTCAAACAAAAAGCTTTCTCCGCCGCAGTAAGCCGTGTAGAGGCCGCCCCGGTCCGAAACGAGTTTGATGCCGCTGAGCGGTTCGTCTTTGAGAACGGTGACCCCGTCGCACCGCGCGCCGTCAAAACCGATGATAAAACATTTTTTCACCGTTTTGCCCGCGGGCAGCGGAGAGCTGAAATGCGCCTCGACCATATCGGCGACCGCCGTCTGCGGCAGGGCTTCCTTGAGCGTGTTGTCAAACATACCCGAGTTTTCCAACCGTTTTGAATAGACGCTTGAGTTGAGCGTGATCAAAAAGGTCAGCAGCGCCACAACGGCCTCAAGAATTCTCCAGCTCCTTTTTGAAAAAAAAGCCATAACGGTTCCTCCCATTTACCCGCCGCGGCGGGCGTATTTCGCTTTGTCCGTTTAGAAAATCATACCATAGCAAACCGGTGTTTTCAATATAAAGGGCTGTATTTTCGCCCCATTCCTGTTATAATGTGGATAAGCGCGGCGGTAAAACGCGCGTTTCGGACGCACATCGGAAAGGGTGTTAACCGTGAAGTTTGCCAAACAATCCGTTTCTCTTCTTCTCGTTGTTTTGCTCGTCGTTTCCGCGGTCGGTTCCGCTTCGGCCGCGGGCGCTTTGACTTCACAGCAGGAGTGGGAGGCCCGCTGGGACTCCGTTAAAACCGACACGGGCGTTATCGCATTGACGCCGGGGGCGGACGAAACCGAAATGCGGTTCGCGTGGCTTTCGGAACTGTATGATTTCGCCCCGAAATTTAAACTCGGCGAAAACCCCGGGCTGACGGACGCGGTCGAGCTCAAGGTCACCGGCACGCCGGGCCTCGCGGGAAGGATCGCGAACAAAGTAACGGCAGCCGGCCTGAAAGAGGACACCACCTACTATTACAGTTACACCGTCAACGGCTTATGGCGAAAAACCGCGCGCTTTCAAACCGGCGGCTCCGGGGATTTCAAAGCGCTGCTGGTCTCGGATATTCAAATCGGCCGCTCCGGCGACGAAAGCCTGGACGAAGTCCTTATACGAGACTCCTACGGCTGGAACCGGACGCTCGAAACCGCCGTGGCGGAAAACCCGGACATAAGTTTCATTCTTTCCGCGGGCGACCAGGTTAACACCGCGTTGACGAACAAGCAGTACAACGCGCTGCTCGCGCCCGAACCCCTTCGCTCCCTCCCGTTCGCGGCGGCGATGGGCAACCACGATTTTTCCTTCCCGCTGTACCGGTACCATTTCAACAACCCCAACGAATTCACGGGCGACCTGCTCGGGGCCCCGGGCGGTTTTGCGTTTTGGTTCACGCGGGGGAACGCGCTGTTCCTCGTCCTCAACTCGAACGCGACGCTGCCTTTCGGCCAGGAATCGTTTATTCGGCAGGCGGTCGAAGCGAACCCGGACGCCGTCTGGCGCGTTGTCCTGATGCACCACAGCATCTACGGCGCGAACGGCGACGGCGGGTTGAACGCCGTATGGAAATTTTACGCGTCGATGTTCGACGACTATGATATCGACCTTGTTTTGAGCGGCCATGACCATGTGCATTGCCGCACCTACCCGCTCAAAGGCGGGCAAATCGACCCCGACGGCACCGTCTACCTTTCGGAGAGTTCGTCCTCGGGCAGCAAATACAGCGGCGCGCCCGAAACGGCGCCGTGGTACGCGGCGAGTTGCCGGCAGGACAGGGCCCCCACCTATTCCGTCCTGGAGTTTGACGAAAACGCCCTGACCGTCAACACTTACAGAGCCGACACCCTTGAGACCGTTGACGATGAGTTGGTTTTGGAAAAGGACGGACCGGACGGGATTCCCGGCGAAACGGGCGGTTTGGCCAAACTGATTGAAATTGTTGAGATATTGGTTCAATTATTAAAAGCGTCCGTATAGACAACCCGACAGCCGGTGTAAAGTCACCTCACTTTACACCGGTTTGATACAATACGGACAGCGAAAGGGGCAGAAAATGGACAACACGGGCAAAATCGTGATTGACCTCGCGCCGAACGGCGAAAACCCCCGCAACAGCGAGGGAGCGTTTTTTACATTAAAGGACGGGCGGATTCTGTTCGCCTACAGCCGCTACAGCGGCGGAGGATTCTTCGACGATTCGAACGCGGACATCGCGGCCGTTGTGTCGGCCGACGGCGGGGAAACCTGGAGCGAGCCGAAGATTCTTTTCACGGCCGCCGGCCATGGGACCAAAAATGTGATGAGCGTGTCTCTGCAGCGGCTCGACAGCGGCAACCTCGCGATTTTTTATTTGGTCAAGCACGGGTTTCACGACACGCGGCCGGTCATGCGCGTTTCCGCCGACGAGGGCGAAACCTTCGGCGAGGCGAAATACTGCGTCAACCGCCTTGGCAACAACGTCGTCAACAACGACCGCGTCGTCAAGTTGTCAAGCGGTCGGCTGATTTTCCCCGCGGCGCACCACGGCGTCAAAACACAATCGGCGACGGGTTTGTTTCCCATCGCCGTCGACTATTTTTATTATTCGGACGACGATGGGGAAAACTGGTTTGAGAACGACTGCTGCGTCGCGCTCAATTCGCCGCACACGAAGGTCGGGTTGCAGGAACCGGGCATCCTCGAACTGTCGCCCGGGACGCTGTGGGGTTGGGCGAGGACGGATATGGGCCGCCAATACGAGTTTTTCTCGCGCGACAGCGGCGAAACCTGGAGCAGCCCGGAACCGTCGCGTTTCACGAGCCCCTGCTCTCCTCTGTCGATGAAACGGATACCCGGCACCCAAAAACTGCTGGCCGTCTGGAACCCGATCCCCTCCTACCCGACGGGCAAGCTCGAAATCCCCGGCAGTGAGCGCAAGCGCCTGGTATACGCCGTCAGCGAGGACGACGGCGCCGCCTGGGGAGAGCCGGTCATCCTCGAGGACGAAGACCTCTCGGGGTACTGCTACACGGCGATCCATTTTGAAAAGGATTTTGTGCTTCTCGGTTATTGCGCCGGGAGCTCGGAAGAATACTCCATTCTTTCCCGGCTGAGAATACGGAAAATCCCGCTGAAAGACATCCAAGCGTAAAGGAAGGAGATTGCCATGAGCACACTGGTCATTTTTTATTCTTTCTCGGGCAAGACAAAACGGATCGCCTCGGACCTGGCCAAAAAAGAGAACGCCGATTTGTTTGAGGTGAAAGCGAAAAAGCCTTATAACATTTTCACGGCTTTCCTGAAAGGCGCCCCCGCCGCGATGAAACAGAAACACACCGAAGTGGCCGATATCAAATGCGATTTCAGCCGGTATGACAAGGTCATCGCCCTCGCGCCGGTTTGGGGCGGTTTCCCCGCGCCGCCGTTCAACGCCTTCCTGCGGAAAATCCCGAAGGGCAAGGAAGTCGGGATCATTATGGTTTCGGGCGGCGGGACGACGAAAGACAGCCAAAAAATTATAGAGTTCGCGAAAGGCCTCGGCCTGAATGTCACGGAATATAAAGATATTAAGGCACCGAAATAAATCGACCTCTCCGGCTGCTGCGCAGCCACCTCCCCTTACCAAGGAGGCAAGAAGGTTTCACCTTCTCAAGCCGGCCAGGCCGGTGGTTTGGTTAATACCAATCGTCCAGTTGGAGGAAGCGGCGATGATATCGGCGTCAACGGAATCGACACGGCCGTCGCCGTTGACATCGCCCGCTTTGTAATTGTACGCCTGCGCCTGCGCGTCCCATTCTAGCAGCCAGTCTTGCACGAGATTGCACAAATCCGCGTCGACGGCGTTGATGAGGCCGTCACCGTTGACGTCGCCGAAAATGACGGTGTGATAGGTTGCCAGCAACCCGTTCGATGCGCCGTCGAGCACCTCGACGGCCGTGCCGGTGCCCGCGCTTTCCCCGCCGGGAGCGAACCGTAAAACCGCCCCGCCGGTGGTTTCGACATAATCGCTTGCGATGTCTGTTTTCGTGACGCTTTCCCTCAGGCCATAGATGAACCGGCCGGTTTCGTCGACGACGCAGCCGGAACCCTCGATGCTCCGTATTCCAGGCAGTTCGACCGTGATTACCGGCCGGACGCCGACGAACGACTTCAGGGCAAAATAAAACTCATAGATATGGCCGTAGCCGTTGCCGTGCGAGGCGTGATTCGCTTTAAAGCCCGGCGAGCGGAACCACCAGCCGCTGTTGCCCGTACAGGGCGCGGACGGGTACACATACAACCCCATGCACTTGGCGAAGTCCGTGCCCCGCGCCTGCCTGGCCGGGTCCGCGTTGGCGGCCGATGTGTCGAACCCGTAAGCGGGATTGAGCGCCTCGTTGTAGGAGAGAAGAAACACCTTGTCGAGCGTATTGTTCCCGCCCGGCGTGCCGTAAACGGGATGGTTTTGGTTGACGACTTCGGTCGTTTCAATCCTGGCCTTTTCGGTGAAGGAAAACGCCTCGGAATAAAAGGCGTTGTTCAGCCAGCCGCGCAGCGAGCTCGTTTCCCAGGTCACGGCTTCGTTGCCGAAATTGTATTCGACGGCGTTGAGGATTTTCTCGGACATCAGCAACAACTGCCCGTTGCCGGCCGATAAAACGCGCCACTCGACGGGCTCGAACTTGAACCAGTAGGATGTGTCCGCGAAGTAGCCGTTGTCGTCCTGGTAGCTGTTTTCGGCCGTCGGGGCAAGGGAATAGTAGTAGGGCGTGTATTGCGCGAAGTTCACGAGTTTGTATTTTTCGCCTTCCAACATCACCGTGCCGTATTCGCCGGGTGAGAGTTTGTTCAGGTCGGCCAGCAGCGGCGGGTCCGTCACGAGGGTCTGGGGATAGGAGCCGAACTCAATGATGTCGCCGGGGGCGAAAGCTGCCCAAGCGCGCGAAACGCCCGTTGGCAGCAACGCGAAAATGAACGCGAAAAAGATAAGCCCGTGCAAAATCCGTTTTATTTTTCTTTTTATACCCGCGCCCCCTTAATGAATGCGTCCGTGTTTCACATTATATTTTTCTTGCCGTTTATTGTCAATGTATCCGGAACTGCTTCTCCGCATCTCTACCTCTCAGTCACCCGCAGGTGACAGCTTTTTCTCCGAAAACAGGCACCCTTTTGCCGCTGCACGGCATTTCCCCTAACAGGGGAATAACCTAACATAGGGGAGCCAAGAAAAGGCCGGCTCCCTCAGACGAGGGAGCTGTCGAGCGAAGCGAGACTGAGGGAGGGAATAAGAGAGCGGCTGCGCCACATGGTGAGTATTTTTATTAAATTCCAGAAGGAGGAACAACCGATGAAATCCGTGTTCAAAAAAACCATTGTTTTAACCGCGACGGCGGCCGCGGCCGTCACCGCCGGCATCCTGTATTCGACGCCGGCGAAGAAAACCGATTTGAGCTACGGCGCTTCCGACGCGCAAAAGCTTGACCTCTATCTGCCCCGGCTGCGCAAAGCGAAATGCCGGGCCGCCGTCATTTATATCCACGGCGGCGCCTGGAGCGGCGGCGACAAGGCCGGGTATGACACCGCGTGCAAAAAGAAGGCGAAAGACGGGTACGCCGCGGCGACCATCAACTACCGCATGATCGGCGAGGGCGCGACCTGGCAGGATATGCTCGACGACATCACGGCCGCGATGGAACTTGTCAAAGAAAAGGCGGCTGAGCAGGGCATCAAACTCGAAAAGGTGGCGCTGACGGGCGACTCCGCGGGCGGCCACCTCTCCATGCTCTACTGTTTCAAAAACGGGGCTGTCTCGCCCATTCCCATCGCCTTTTGCGCGAGCCGGTGCGGCCCGTCGGACCTGGCCGACAGCCGGTTCCTTGACGATTTTCTCGACCCCGAAAGCGTCTTACCGATCGTCGCCGGCCTCATCGGCAAACCGTTTACTATGGACTCGTTCGGCGAAGCAGCCGAAGACCTCAAAGCGGCCTCCCCCGTCACTTATATCACACCGGACGCGCCGCCGACGATCATCGCGCACGGTGTCAAGGACGATGTCGTGCCGTATTCGCAAGGTACCGGCGTGTATGACGACCTGCTCGCCGCCGGCGTGGAATGCGAACTCGTCACGTACCCGAACTCCGGCCACGGCCTCTCCGACGACCCCGAAAGCAGCGAGCGCTACGAGGAGCTGTTTGAGGAATACGCGGTGAAATACTTCGGGTATTGATTACCTCTCAGTCATCCGCAGATGACAGCTCCCCTAACATAGGGGAGCCATGAAAGCGCTAAAGCTGATTCTTTCCTGCCTCTCCTGGGTCAGGAGATGGTGTAAAGCGATTTCATCGCTGGGCGTCAGCCTGACGGAGAGGTCGTAAAGCCAAGAAAGTGGAGAACACTTATGCGATTAAGAAAATCCGAAGCGGCGGATATCGACGCCATTATGAACATCATCGAGCAGGCGCAGGCGAACTTCCGCAGCGCCGGTATCGGCCAATGGCAGGACGGCTACCCGAACCGCGACATCATCCGGCAGGACATCGAAAGCGAAGAAAGCTATGTGCTGACCATGGACGGCGTCATCGCCGCGACGGGAGTCGTTTCGTTTCAAAAAGAAGATGTCTATGACCGCATCTACGACGGCCGGTGGCTGAGCGACGGCCAATACGCCGTCATTCACCGCGTCGCCGTCGCCGACGGGTACCGGGGCCGGCGGCTGTCCTCCGCTTTCATCGAATTGGCCGAACGCCTTTGTTCCGAAAGAGGTGTTCGCAGCATTAAGGTGGACACGCATGAGGACAATCTGCCGATGCAAACCGTGCTCAAAAACAACGGGTTTCAATATTGCGGCATCATTTTTCTCGAAAGCGGCGCCAAACGGCTGGCGTTTGAGAAGATATCTTATTCTTCGCTGTTTTTCTCAATCCGGTCACGGATGAACGGTAAAACCTCTTCCGGCTCAATGCCCAAAACATGAGCGAACTCATCGTAAAGGGCTTTTTCGGCATCTTTCAGGAACCGCTCGTCCGAAGCGTGCATTTTCTTGCCGTCGTCCTTCAGTTCCTCACTGTGCAGATACAGGGTCTTAATCAACCTCACAAGAGCGGAGCGGTCGTTGCCGAACAAAATGTCTTTGTAACGCTCTTTTCGCTCCTTCTCGTTATCAATCCAAATTGTTTCTTCATCGGGTATTTCTTTAATTATGGCATAAATCTCTTCGGCCGAAAGGATACGGCGCATTTTCTCTTCAGTCTTTTCGTTCCCAACCGGAAGGTAAAGAGTGGAGCTATCCTCAAACACCGGCTTCAAAACATAATAGGAACCGGTTACCGAATCAACCGTCATATTCTGTTTACCGATGATTGTGCAAATCCCGTAATTCCCATATATAATAGTGTCGTTGATTGAAAACATGCCTGCCATCCTTTCTCAAACAAAAAAAGTGTCCTTTGCAGAAACCGGACTTATGCCCCGCAAAGAGAACCACGCGCGTTTCACTTATTTATAGTATAACATAAACTTCGCAAAACCGCAAATGAAAGAACCGTCAAAGGCCGCCCGGCGGTCAATATTGCGGCATCATTGACCTCGAAAGCGGCGCCAAACGCCTGGCGTTTGAGAAGGTGCTGCTCCCCCCGAACAGCCGCTGAACAGCGGCTGTTTCCATATGTAATAAAGGCGGTGCGGACAATTACATGTCCGTACCGTTTTCTGCTTTGTTACCATGCTGTATGTTTAATCACATGAATTCGAAACGCTCATATAATACATTAGGATGAACGAAAGGAGGTTAGAAAATGGGATTTGGATTTGGAGGAGACAACGACTGCAGTTGCATCCTCATCATCATTCTCCTTTTGTGCTGCTGCGGCGGTTGGGGTGGCGGCAAAGGCTGTTGCTAACGGGGCCGCCTGTTAGTGATTAACACGGAGAAGCCGCAGGGTAACCAATACCCTGCGGCTTTGCTTATTCATTCCCCCGTGTAGGGGCCGGTTTCCATGCCGGCCCGCGCTTCGTGTTAGGCGGGCATTAAAAAAAATTTGTCGCAGGACGGGGGCTTGCCCACCTCTTTCGCCGCCGAGCGGTGCCGTTCCTTGAAGAAGGAGCTTTTTTTATGCCCGCCGACAAAAATAAATATTCCTGAGTCCCATTTATGGCATTGACAAATTACATAAATAAGTCGAAAATGATTATAATTAACAAAAATTCACTATAAATATGGAAATTGACGATTTTCATGATATACTGTATAAAATGCGTAAAAAGGAGCACCACCCATGCCGGACATCCATATAAACATCAACGAAAAAGCCAACTTAATCTGGGCGATTGCGATAAGGAGAATATTGGTAATAGCTATATGACCCGATAACACCAAACTAAAACTTTTTGAAAAGGAGAATAATTAT
>DAITOC010000012.1:0-26107 GCA_036834305.1 Clostridiales bacterium | reverse complement strand
AATTTGATGATCTTATTGTGAGGGATATCAAGCAGTTTTCTGATTTAATTAAAAACTGCCAGACTTTTGAAGCTTACCCGCTGACAAATGGCAAGATGAGAATCAGCGTTACAATTACTGATGTTATGAGGCCCTTTTCAACCGGCAAATAAAACGCTTACGGCGGGAGCAAGCCCCCGCCCTACCCTGCTTCTTAACGTTACGCCCCTGACAAGGCCTTTGACTTGACAGGGGTATTTTTTATCTGTAACCGATTTTTGCCCGGATTTTTTGCGATTCATTGAAAATCCTGTATAAAATCCGCGCAACATTATGCTATAATATCCAAGAGAAGGACTATTTCATTTCAATATATTTACCGCCCTGCAAAACTTTTAATCCACAGTCATCCCCGGATGACTGTGTCACCATGCGGTGACAGCTCCTTTGGTAAAGGAGCCTTAACTCCCCGCCTCCGCCTCCCCCCCCGCAGAGGTCAAATCTCCACAGGAGTTGAAACCAATGCTTCAATATAAAACCAATTGGGATGAAACAAAACAGCGTTTTTCCGCCTGGTGGAAAAACGAAAAAACGGACACGCCGTTGTTGAACATTCAGGCGGCCCGTGAAAAACCCCTGCACGGTTTGCTGACCGAAGAACCGTTCGCGGACTGCGCGGACAAATACCTGAATGTGAAAAAGAACGCGGTCAATATTAAAAACTTTTATTCCCGCGTGGAACCGCTGGCTGACGCCCTGCCGCAATTCTCCATGGATTTGGGCGCCGGTTCCATGGCCCTGTACCTTGGCGGCGAACCGGTTTTTAAACCCGAAACGGTGTGGTTCACGCCGTTTCTCAAGGATTATAAGTCGCAGCTGCCGCTCCGGTATGACCCCGAAAACGTTTGGTGGAGAAAGCATCTGGAAATCATTGAGGAGCAGCTCAAAGAGGTCGAGGGGACCGATATCAAGGTTTGCGTTCCGGATATCATTGAAAACATCGACATCCTGGCCGCCATAAGGGACCCGCAAACGGTTTGTTATGATCTTTACGATTATCCCGACGAAGTGAAAGCGGCCGTTTCGCAAATCAACGGTTTATACATGGTGTATTACGATGAGATTTACAACCGCGTGAAAGACGGCGACGGGGGCGTTATGTTCACGGCCTTCAGCATTTGGGGCAAAGGCAAAACCGCGAAAATCCAGTGCGATTTTTCGGCGCTGATGTCGCCGGACCAGTTCAAAGAGTTTGTCATCCCGTCCTTAGAAAAGCAGTGCGATGCGCTGGATAACACGCTGTTCCATCTGGACGGGCCCGAGTGCCTGTGCCATTTGCCGGCGTTGATGAAACTCGAAAAACTTTCGGCGCTGCAATACACGCCAGGCTTCCGTAACGCCGGCGGGGGTGACCCGAAATGGGACCCGGTTTATAAAGCGGTGAAAGAGGCCGGCAAAGGGGTATGGGTCACGCTGTGCGAATACACCGTGGAGGACGCTGTTCAATACGCCGACCGGCTGGTAAAAGAACACGGCGGCAACGGCTTCTATCTTCATTTCCCGAGGATGACGAATCGGCAGGCACAGGAGCTTTTATTGAAAGCGCAGCGGGAATGGAAACAATGAAGGCTTCCGGAAACAGGAACCCAACCCCTGCAAATCCCTTCACCGCCGCGGGCGGTCCCCTTCCCTTTAACAAGGGACGTATAGAAGGACTATACTGAATAAAATAGGAGTATATTATGACCCGATTACAAAAACTCATCGCTCTTCTCACCGCGATTTATCAGCTGCTTTTTTCCACCGTGTTATTCGGGCCCTATAACCCGCCGGCGGTTCCGCCCGTCATTCCGCAAATAGTCAACGATATTGGAGGTGACAGCGCCATGTCGCCATCGGTTCTGTTCGCCGCGTCGGCCAGAAACGCCGTCCAGGGCGTTTACACAAACCCGAAGCGCGCCGCCTACGCGATGAAGAACAAGCAAGCGGTCTTGACCCATGAGCTCAACGCGGTTTCAAATAAAGCCGCGACGCTCCAAACCGCGGGAGGCAAAGCTTATTTTGCCGACACGCTCGACACCTTCTGCACGCTCAAAAACGGCATCACCTTCTATTCGTCGAAATCCACCGCAAAGGGCCGGGTGAACACCATCCGCCTCGGGCAGTACTATTACGAGTGCCATGTGCGCGACCTCGAATTCGGCTTGGTAAACCCGCTGTTTAAAGTTGACAAGGCGTTCCATGTTTATGCCGACAGGATGTACACGGAGCTGAAAATCATGGCGGTCGAAGCGACCGAAAACCTTTCGGCGTTCGGCAGTATCATAAAAATCCCCGCCGGCACCGTCGAGGCGATGCAAATCCGGGATGAAAACGGGATATACGGCGGCGTCACGGGTTATGACCCGGCAACGGTGTGCTACGCGGCGTTCGATATAAAAGGCGCGGGCGTGGCCGGCTTTATCGTGCCGGCGGACAATTCGACGAAGAGCCTGACCGTTACGCTTGAGGACGGCTGCTATGTCGTCCGCCAGACGGCGAACTACACGCCCGGCGAGGGAATCAACAAATACGACGAAACCGGCGGCTACGCCTTGAACGATGTCCGCTTCGGCTTTCGGATTTACACGGACGAAACGCACGCGTTTGACGGCATAGACAAAGCCGCCTTCCTCGAGAGAAACCCGCTGACGGGCATTACGGTCGAGAGCGGCAACGCCAACGCCGCGTATATCGGCTATGAGGCCCTGCGCGGTTCCTACCAACTGGCCATGGACGGCACCCATTTTCAGGATGCCTACGACCACCCCGACAACCGGTTCAGCGTGCCGGTAACCATCACCTGCGACGACAGCGACAGGGACATTACCATCCGGTGCCAGGGCAGAAGCGGCTGCCTCGAGGCTGCGGCGCTGCTCGACGACACAGGCACGCTCGCGGCGATGGATGTCCAGGTCTGTAAAAACTTTATGGGCGACGGCGGCGAAGGGTTTTACAGCGTTAAGGATTACCAGTACGGCGACAGCATCTTCCCCCTGCGCTTAAAAGCCAATGAAACGCTGCGTTTCACGCTTTTAAATCTTTATCAAAACTGGGGCAAGGTGCCGTTGAAGCAGCTTTCCTCGATAGAGTTTCATGTTTCTTACTACCATCTGTCAACCGGCACGACCGAGTCGAACTGCATCGCCCCGTATTTTGTCACCGGCAAGGACGGCTGGACGCTGCCTGACTTCCGCGGGCGCAGCGGGACGATGTGGAGCGGCCAGCCGCAGTTCAACTCCGTGGGCAGGCTGCACTTCATGAAATACCGCAAAGACGCCAAAGGCAATGAGACGCTCAGCGAATACACCGGCTCCGACATTAAAAGCGCGGGGCTGGCTTACGCGGATATCGAGTACGGGTATGTGTCCGACTGCGATTCGTACCGCTACACCCTGCGCCACACCGAGTTCCCCCAAACGGACGAAAACCGTACCTACTACACGGTGGCCGTCACTTTCGACCGCGATATCACCTTCAAGAATTTCAAGCGGGACTTTGACTTCTTCGCTTTCGACGGGCGCTTTGTCGCCTTTGATAAGGCGGGCTGGCTCGATGAAAACAACGCCGCCGCGACCGCGGACACCGATTTTGCGCAAGAGGAGGCAATCTATCATGTCCTCGGCAGCGACTGCCCGTATTTCGGCTACTTTGACATACGCGACGAAGACCGGGGGCAAATCGGCAGAGGCTTCGGCTCGAATTTCGCGCTGCTTGTCCGAAACAGCAAAATCGTAAAGGACGGCCGGGAATACCAAACGAACTTTGTGTTCCGCGACAGCGCCAAAGACAATCTCAACTTCGGCGCTCTGACACTTAACGAAAAGTGCATCGCCTTCAAAGCGGGCGACACGATCACGCTTGACCTCGTGCTGCTGCCGTGGGGCACCGGGTGTGAGGAAACGGACGCGGCCGTGCTAACTGTCCGGGAAGACAGCGCGTTGAAGCCCCTGACCGTTACCGCCCAAACCGGCACAGCCGAAAGTGACCGCACCATCCCGACCGTCACCGCGAAAGACAACACGGCGGTGTTCACCCTGACCGGCGGGCGGAACAACTGCGCCGTGCGCGTCAACGGTTTTACAAAACTTGCCTGCCCGGCCGTCGAACTGTATAAGGACGGCGAGTGGGAAAAGATCGACCTTGCCTCCGCCTGCGGTTACGACGGCTATACGGTGTTTTATAATGATCTGACCGGCTGTTATGATTTTTCGTTTGTGTTCAATACCGAAGGCCCCGACCATGCGTATACCTATAGGGTGTCGCAGTAAAGCGCTCCTGTTTTCCATGTCGAACTCTATGACAATCAAATCGTGTTCCGCTGCCGGGATTTCGCCGCCGGCAAATGGCTGAGCGAATATGACCGGACGATTTCATTAGTGAGCCACCCTCTTTAAAAAAGAGGGCTATGAAAGGAACGACGCCCTCGTCGTTCCCGGTTAGGATGATATAAATGAACATCGTATTGATCACTTTGAATAACTTCGTCGCTATGGTGATGACTTTCCTGTCCGTGTTCTCGTTTCGGCCGGGTCCGGTAAGTTATGCTCCCCTGGATGAGGCCGGATTAAGGCTCAATTTCTCCGTAATCGCGGACACCCACATCGACAACGCGATAAACGGGACCAGGGTGCCTGTTCTGGCGGACGGCTTGAAGGACATGGCGAACGCGGCGGTGAAAAACGACGCCCTGGTCATCGCGGGCGACATGACGGAGGGCGGTTTGTTGCCGGAATACTGGAAACTGGCCGCCACTTTAAAGGGATTTCCCTGCGCCGATACGATCCTGCCTGTGGCGGGCAACCACGATATCTGGGGCGCGAGAGGCCTTTTCACCGGAACAATCTTAACCCCCTACGAATATACCTCCGCGAAATACCTGAACTTCCTCCAAAACACGGCGGGTATCGAAACGGACACCATCTATTTTTACCGCGTGATCAACGGCTGTTATTTTATCGTTTTGAATTCCGAAGCGATGGACCCCGAAACCTATTTGTCTCAAACGCAGTTGCAGTGGCTTGACGATCTCCTCGCGCAAGCTGTCCCCGCGGGCAAACCGGTTTTCGTGGTTTGCCACCACCCGCTCGCTTCCATCGGCGACGAGGCGGACAGCTTCTATGCCGTCATGAAAAAGTATGACGGTATTCTGGACATTTTCTTTATGACCGGCCACTGGCACACGCCGTTCGGCGAATCCAGCATTGTCAGCGACGGCACGGTGCGTTTTGTCGCCCTGCCGAGTTACGGCAAAGGCTGGGGCGCCGAACACCTCGACCCCGGCACGGGATATCAAGTGGAACTTTATGACGATGAAATCGTGTTCCGCGCACGGGATTTCGCCGCCGGCAAGTGGCTGAGCGAATATGACCGGACGATTTCATTAACAAATGCGAGTTATTAGTGGTCAGTGGAAGGGATCAAGGCTCCTTTTCCAAAGGAGCTGTCGCCGAAGGCGACTGAGGATTATGTAATCACCCGTCACACTTCGTGTGCCACCCTCTTTAAAAAAGAGGGCTATGAAAGGGAGCCATTATCCGGAAGGAGTGTGGAGTTATGAGGACGGGAATTTGCACAACCGATTTGACACCGAGGCCGGCAGCGAAACTGTTTGAGGCGCTTCGCGCGCTCAGCACCCCGGTGACGCAGCTGAGCTTTTCTTCGGTTGAGGAGGCGGACTTTGAACCGGACGGTGCTTTGGAAATACCGGCTTTTATCGAAGATAAGACCTTAGAACTTCTCCGTCAAAGCGCGGCTAAAAACAGCGTCGAAATCGCCGCCCTCAACGGCACATTCAACATGGCCCACCCAGACCGGCGTATCCGTCTCGAAGGCCTGCGCCGCTTGGAACTTCTGGCCCGCGCGGCGAACGCGCTCGGCTGCCGGATGATCACGCTTTGCAGCGGAACAAGGAACACCGTATCGCTTTGGGCGCCGCACCCCAAAAACGGCTCCGCGGCGGCGTGGGGCGACATGTTTGAAACCATAGCCGCGGCGGTTGAAACCGCGAAGAAACACGGCATAACGCTGGCCGTCGAGACGGAAGCGGGCAACATCATCGACACGCCGGAAAAGGCACGGAAGCTCATGGACGATGTCGGTTCGCCGAACCTGAAAATGATCATGGACTGCGCGAATTTGTTTCACGCGGGTGAGGCGAAGGCGGCAAATGTCCGGAGCGTCATGAAACACGCGTTCGACCTATTCGGCGATGATGTGGTCATCGCGCACGGCAAGGACATTCGGGAATCCGGCGGCATCGAGTTTTGCCCCGCGGGCGAAGGCATTATCGACTACGGGTATTTCGCTCGGCTTCTGCGGGAACACGGCTACCGGGGCGATCTGTTTTTGCACGGGGTTTACGATGAGGAGAAGTTGCCCGCGGCGCTGGAATTGTTGAAAACCGCGGCGGGTGTTTGACCGCAAAGAAAGCGAAGGCCGCTTCGTGTCCGGTTTGGACAGAAGCGGCCTTGTGATTTTTTCCAGGGTACTCCTTAAAGCCCTCTTTTTTAAAGAGGGTGGCAGACTCCGGTCTGCCGGGTGATTGAATTCTGCGGTCATTCATTATTGACGGTCGACTTGCGGCGACAGCTCAATTCAATCCTCAGTCGCCTTGCGGCGACAGCTCCTTTGAAAAAGGAGCCTTTCTTACGCCATTTCCTCAAAAACGATTTCGTTGTCGGCGACTTTGCATTCGTAGGTTTTACCGGCGCTCAATTTGCCTTCGAGCATCAGTTCGGAGAGCCGATCTTCGATTTTTGTCTGGATGGCGCGGCGCAGGGGTCTCGCGCCGTACACCGGGTCAAAACCGGCCTCGGTGATTTTTTTGACCGCGTCCTCGGCGAAGGTGATGTTGATGTCCATCTCCGCGACGCGTTTGGCCAGAACAGCGAGCATGCGCCGGGCAATCTCCTCAATGTCTTCGGTTTTCAGCTGGCGGAAGACGATGATGTCGTCAACCCGGTTGAGGAATTCGGGGCGGAACGCCTTTTTCAGTTCACCCATGACCGCTTCGTAAATCTTTGTCTGGCTGAGCGTCCCGCCGGGTTCGGCACCCGAGAAGCCCAGCGTGCTTACCTGTTTGGAGATCAGGTTCGCGCCGACGTTCGAGGTCATGATGATGATGCAGTTCTTGAAATCGACGCGGCGGCCCTGGGCGTCGGTGAGGATGCCGTCCTCGAGAATTTGCAGCAGGATGTTGAACACATCGGGGTGCGCTTTTTCGATTTCGTCAAAGAGCAGGACGGAATAGGGCCTGCGCCGGACCTTTTCGGTCAGCTGACCGCCTTCGTCGTAGCCGACATAGCCCGGCGGCGAACCGACCATGCGCGAGACGGTGTGCTTTTCCATATACTCCGACATGTCAAGGCGTATCATCGCGTTTTCGTCGCCGAACATCGCCGCGGCGAGCGTTTTGCACAGTTCGGTCTTGCCGACGCCGGTCGGGCCGAGGAAGATAAAGGAACCGGTCGGCCTTTTCGGGTCTTTCAGCCCGACACGGCCGCGGCGAATCGCGCGGGAGACAGCCGAGACGGCCTCGTCCTGCCCGACGATGCGGCGGTGCAGTTCCTCTTCCATGTTCAAAAGCCTCTGGCTTTCCGCCTGCGTGAGTTGAACGACGGGGATGCCCGTCCAAGCCGAGACGATCTGCGCGATTTCCTGCTCGGTGACCTCGCCGGTCGTGTGCGTGCTTTTCTCTTTCCAGCTCTCCTTGGCTTCCTCGAGTTTTTTGGCCATGTCGGCCTCGATATCCCGGATTTTCGCGGCCTGCTCGAATTCCTGGGCGTTTATTGCCGCGGCCTTCTCCTCGGAGAGTTCCTTGAGTTTGTCTTCAAGCTGTTTCAAATCGGGAGGCGCTGTAAAGGCCTGCAGCCTTACACGGGAGGCCGCCTCATCGACGAGATCAATCGCCTTGTCGGGCAGGTAGCGGTCGCCGATATAGCGGGAAGACATCTTGACCGAGGCGATAATCGCTTCGTCGGTGATTCTCACTTTGTGGTGGGCTTCGTATTTGTCGCGAAGCCCTTTGATGATTTCAATGGCTTCTTCTTCCGACGGCTCGCCGACGGTTATCGGCTGGAAGCGTCGCTCGAGCGCGGCGTCTTTTTCGATGTGCTTGCGGTATTCCTCGAGCGTCGTCGCGCCAATGACCTGCATCTCACCCCTCGCGAGGGACGGTTTGAGGATATTCGCGGCGTCGACGGCCCCTTCGGCGGAGCCCGCGCCGATGAGGGTATGCAGCTCGTCAATGAACAGGATGACATCCCCCGCCTTCGTCACTTCCTCAATGGCGGTTTTGATGCGTTCCTCAAAGTCGCCCCTGTATTTTGTGCCGGCGACCATACCCGTCAGGTCGAGAGCGACGATTCGCTTGTCCTTGAGAAGTTCCGGGACTTCGCCCGTCGCGATTTTCAGCGCAAGACCTTCGGCGATGGCGGTTTTGCCCACGCCCGGTTCGCCGATGAGGCAGGGGTTGTTTTTGGTGCGCCTGCTCAAAATCTGAACGACGCGCTCAATTTCCTTCTGTCTGCCGATAACCGGGTCAATCATGTTCTGGCGGGCCATATCGGTGATGTCCCTGCCGTATTGGTTGAGAGTGGGGGTGTTGGATTTCTCCTTGCTTTTGCCGGCTCCCCTCGCCTGGGAGGCGGGGTTGCCGAGCCCCTTGATGACATCATCGAGAACTTCCTGCGGGGAGGCGCCGAGGCGGTTCATGATGTTGACAGCCGCGCTCTGCCCTTCTTTAATAAGCGATATGAGCAGATGCTCCGTACCGACATAAGAATGCCCCATAGCCCTTGCCTGCGCGATGGCGGTTTCGACAACGTGCTTGAACCGCGGCGTAAACTCATTGGGCGAAAGCACGGTGGGCGAACCGATGCCGACGCTGTCCTTGATGACCTCCTCGACTTTTTCCGCGGTGAGTTTGCGGGCCGCGAGCGCTGTGAAAGACACGCCTCCGTTGTCGAGCAAAAGGCCCAGCAGAAGATGCTCGCTGCCGACATAGGTATGCCCCATATTTTCCGCCGAGGTAATCGAGGCGTTCAAGGCCGCGTTGGCCTTTTCGGTAAAACCGGTGAATTTGTACATATTTCTTCCTCCCTACTCTGTTAGCGCCGTTAAACGGCGGCTTCCTTCAGAACCTCCCGCACACCGGCCGCCCTGACGGCGTCCCTTTCATTCGCGCCGAGGTTCCTGCCTTCGCGCGCGTTGATGGTCGCGGGTTGCATATTGACAATGAGTTCATTGATGGTTTCCAATTTTATGTCGAGGATTCCGGCCGCGCTACCGAGCCGCACCGTGGAAGCAAGTTCCATAAACTCATCGCCGCTGAGAAGCCTCGCGGAACGCAGAATCCCCAGAGCGCGCCATATTTTATCCTCTTCCTCGGGGGCTTTGAGCATCGCCTTTTGCGCCTCACGCTCCTGGTTGATCATCTGCAGGGTGATGGCTTGAAGGTTGTCGAGGGCCGCGCGCTCGGTGATGCCCAGCGTAATCTGATTGCTCAACTGATACAGGCAGCCTTTCGGGCCTGAACCCTCCCCGTAAGCGCCCCGTATCGTCAAGCCGAGTTTGGATACCGTCGCCGCGAGCCGGCTGATCTGCCCCAAACGGGTCAAAGCCGGCAGATGAAGCATGACGGACGCCCTCATCGCGGTTCCGAGGTTGGTGGGGCACTGCGTCAAATAACCGATGCGCTCGTCAAAAGCGTAGTGAAGTTTGCTGTCAAGGAACGAATCGATCTTATCCGCCATGTCATACGCCTCATGCAGCGCGAGGCCCGCTTTCATCACCTGCAGGCGGATATGGTCCTCTTCGCACAGCATGATGCTCACCGCTTCGTCTTCGGTCAGCAGGAGGGCCCGGCCTTCCGCGTGGCTGGCGAATTCGGGGCTTATCAGATGGCGTTCGGCAAGGGACACAGCCTGGGCGCGCGACAGCGCGCTCATTTGGATATAGCCGAATGTGCCGGTGTCGCCTTTGAGCAGAACATCCCGGACAAGCTCGTTGACGGTTTGACGGCCTTTGGCGTCAAGCCTTGCGGGGAACGGATAGTCGTTAAGGTTTCTCGCGAGGCGTATCCGGGTGCTCAGCACGATATCGCCCTGATCCCCTTTTTCAATGTACCACTTGTTCACGGTCAATCCTCCTTTTCCAATTCCTTTATTTGATCCCTTAACGTCGCGGCGAGTTCAAAGTTTTGCTCATTGACCGCTTCCCGAAGTTCTTCTTTGAGTTTTTCAAGCTGCCGCGGTTTTGTATTGTCTTCGCCCTGTTCGGCGGCAATCTTGCCGTTGTGGTGTATACGCCCATGTATGCGCTGCAGTGAAGGCAGCAAGGTGTCATAAAATGTCCGGTAACAGTCCGCGCAGCCGACTTTCCCTTCGCGCGCGATATCCTCAAACGAGCAGCCGCACCGGCGGCAGCGCTTGACGGGCGCCTCGCCGCGCAATGGCGGGTTGCTGTTGCCAATTAAGCCGGAGAATATCTCGCCGAGGTTCAAACCGAACCCCGAAAAGATGTCGCCGTAACCAAGATTCGCCGCGCACCCCGGGCACAGGTGCGATTCGGCCATTTCCCCGTTGATGACTCGTTTAATGTGGGTCGTCGCTTCGTTTAACCCGCAGTTTTGGCATACCATAAAAAATCCCCCTTCATCGCGTTATACGCGTTCAATACACTGTCAGAAGCATGTTTTTGAAAATGCAAGCCCTTACTTTGTCCCTCAATTCCGCCGGCAGCTGCCTAAGCACCGTGTCCGAAGAGGCGGCTAACATCAGCCTCACCGCGTTGGCCCCGAGAACGCCCCGGTGGTTCAAATTCATTATATGCGCGCGGCAGGTTTTTTCATCAAGGCTCGCGCCGATGGTGTTGACGACATGCATGAGCATGACCCCGTTATCCATATTCACGCGCCGTATGCGGATATACCCGCCGCCGCCCCGGCGGCTTTCGACGATATAACCCTGCTCGGGCGTAAACCGCGAATCGATGACATAGTTGATCTGGCTGGGTACGCAGCCGACGCTCTCGGCAAGCTCGTTGCGCTGAATTTCGGTGTAGCCGTCGCTTTCGAGCATCTTCAGAATAATCTTGGTGATGTCGTTGCTCAAACTCATACCCTGTCATCCTTTTTGTTTTTATCATATCTGACTTTGACTATCTTTGACCTTAGTATAACCGAAGGAACAGGGAGGCGTCAAAGGTCAATAAAGGTCAAACAGGCCTTCTATCCTCCGATTTTCTCATTTAACTCTTGTTTTCTTCCGTTTCGCGGGAATTCCCGCTGTTTTCACGGGATTTTCGTCGCCCTCGGGCCACGGCCTTTGCGGCCGGCTTTTTTCCCTGCCTCTCGGTGTGCGCGTTCGAGCGCGGTTCCTCCGAGAACGGGTCGGGGCTCAATTCCTCGGCGATTTCCATGTCGGTCAAATAGGGTTTTCTGCTGCCAAAACTTCCTTTTATTTTTTATCCCTCAATTCATTCAACAGGTATGCCGCGCGCTCTGCCGCGTATACCTGCCGTATTTTCGCGTTGTTTCGGGCAACCCGGAAAGCCCTGTTTAGAGAGGTTGCCATATTTCATATTTTGCTGTTATGTACGCGCCGATATGCAGCGAATCGGTTAAAATTCTTGCTTTTAAACCCGGACACGAGATGTTGTCACATTTTCTGCAGGATTCCATATTTTTTAATGGTTGCGAAAGGGGGCGTATTGGATGGGTTGCGGAGATAATAATTGCTGCTGGGTGATTGTCCTTGTGCTGATCATCTGCTGCTGCTGCAACGGCGGTCATTAAAGCGCACCGAAAGCAAACGGCCGGTTTTCGTCGAATGAAAACCGGCCGTTTGCTTTTTGTTTGTAACCGAACAGAGCATATTCTCATATGATACCGTAGACGATTGGAAAGGAGGTTACATCATGGGCTTCGGAGGCGACAATTGCTGTCTTTTGATCCTTGTCATCCTGTTATGCTGCTGCGGCTGCGGCGGTGGTGGCAGGGGATGCGGCTGCTAACCTCTGGTTTTCGGACAGCGCTGTAAAAACAAAAGGGCGCCCGGCACGGTATACCGTTGTCGGGCCCCCGACTTTTATATCCCCGCGAGGATGTCCGCGGCTTCGAGCGCGGTAAGCCCGCCGGGAGAAGTTGCAAAATTTTTCGGGGGTTCCTTCTGCCACCGGGCGGCGAAACCGGCCGCCTGTTCCGGCGTCATGCCGACGCGCGGCAGCGCTGTCAACGCGTTCACCGCCGCCGCAACCGCCGCGTATTCCTCCCCCAAAACACCGAGAAACTCTTCGAGCAGGCGCGGTTCGTGCTTCTTTGCCCTTTCCAGATACGCCGGCAGGAACGCGGCGCAGGCTTTGCCGTGGGGAACGCCGTAGTTTTCCGTCAAAACGTAGCCGAGCGGGTGCGGAAAACCGGTGCCGCAGGTGTTGATGACAAGCCCCGCGTAAAGCGAGCCGAAGTAAAGACGGTCCCGGCCGGGTTCATCCGGCAGCGTTTTCTCCTCAAGAAGCCGCTTCATGGCCGGCCAGAGCAGGCGCAGCCCCTCGCGCGCGAGAACCGTAGTAATTCCGCGGCAATTCGGGGTAAACCAGGCCTCGGCGATATGCGAAAACGCGTCAAGGGCCGTCGAGACGGTAACATCATAGGGCATGGTACGGGTGTATTTCGCGTCTGCCAGGGCGAGGGCCGCGTAGCAGTCCGGCCCGGAAATGCTTTTTTTGCGCCCGGTCGCGTCGTCGGTCAGAACGGACACGGCCGTAACCTCGCTGCCGGTGCCCGCCGTCGTGCCGATGAGCGCGAGGGGAAGCGGTTTATTGTTATAGACTCTCTTGTAGATATCCGCGGGCGCGAGGTCCTCGTTCGCGGCGTATATCGCGACGGCTTTCGCGGCGTCAAGCGGAGAGCCCCCGCCGATGCCGAGGATAAATTCGGCGCCGCAGCCCCTCGCAGCCTCCCCCGCCTCGCGGCAGGCCGACAGCAGCGGGTTGGGGCCGATTTTGTCAAAGACCTCGAAGGCGACGCCTTCTTGTTCAAGCGCCGTTTTCGCGTCGTCGAGCGCGCCGCTTAAGCGCGCGGATGAGCCCCCCGTCACAATCAGGCAGCGGCGGCCGAGTTCGCGCAGCAGAGCGGCGTTTTTCACAACAGCCCCTTTGCCGCTGACGACTTTCACGGGCATATAGAAATCGAGCATTGGTATCGATACTCCCTTCCGCATAACGCGTGAGCGTTTTTAATTACTATATACCATTTGTTGTATAAATGGTAGTATTTTTATCGGAACAGCCCTTGCATATTTCAGAAAAAATGTTAGAATGGTATCTGGCAAAATTCGAACCGTTGAAACGGCACTGGGGACGGCGAGTTGGCGGATATTCAAAACCTGAAAAAAGTCATTTACGCGGCGGCCGCTTGTCTTGCGGCGGCTGCGTTAATTTGGTTGGTCGTTTTTGATGTTTTGAAAACGCGCGAAACGGTTTCGAACACCTCGTTTGCCATGGGCACGACGGTCATACAGTCGCTGCGCGGGCCGGGATCTTCAGCAACGGCCGGTGTAATCGTTGACAAAATCGGCTCTCTCGAGGAAAAAAGCCTGTCTTGGCGGCAGGCCGGTTCGGATATATACCGGATAAACGCCAACGCCGGTTCTTCCGTCAGGACCGGGGCGGACACGGCGGAATGGGTCAGGCAATGCCTGAAAATCAGCGCCGCGGGCGCCGGCGCGTTCGACATAACGGTAGGTTCGCTGTCCGCTTTCTGGGATATCGGCGGCGAAAACCCGCGCGTCCCCGCCAAAGAAAAAATAGCGGAACTTCTTAAAACCATCGACCGGAATACAGTCAAAACAAACGGCGATACCGTTAAAATCGCGGCGGGGCAAAGACTGGACATGGGCGCCGTCGGCAAGGGAATTGCCTGCGACGAAGCGCGGAAAATTCTTGAGAAAAGCCGGGTGAAAACCGGTACCGTGTCGGTCGGCGGCAGCGTTTTGGTCTACGGTTATAAAAAAGGCTGCAAGGTCGGCATTCGTGACCCGAAGGGAACGGCCAACGACTATATGGGCATTCTGAACCTCGGTTCCTGCTGCGTGTCGACCTCCGGCAACTACGAAAAAACATTCACTTTCAAGGGAAAGACCTATCACCATATCCTCGACCCGAAGACGGGTTACCCCGCCGACAGCGGCTTGACGAGCGTGACCGTTGTGTGCGATTCCGGCCTTGCCAGCGACGCGTTGTCAACGGCGTGCTTTGTTCTCGGGTATGAAAACAGCCTGCCCCTGCTCGAACAATACTCCGCGGGAGCGGTTTTTATCGGCCGTGACGGCACGGTGAAAGTGACGGCGGATTTGGAAGACCGGTTCAGCCTCAACGACAGCGCGGGATATGTGTTGGAGCCGCGGGTATGAAAACGCTGTTTAAAAAAGCCGATTTCCTCCTGATAGCGGTTTTGTGCCTGGTGTGCGCCGCGCTGTTCCTGCCGCGCTTTTTCGGCGCGGGAAAGCTTGAAGCGGTTATCTACTGCGAAGGAGCCCCCTTCCGGCGCGTCGATTTGAGCACCGTAAAAGAAGCGTACACGATATGGCTCGACGCCCAAGGCGTCGTTCTCAAGGTCGAGCCGGGCGCGATCGGCTACGAATCCTCGAATTGCCCGGATAAACTTTGCGTTCGCACGGGCCGTTTGACGCGCCCCGGCGACACAGCCGCCTGCCTGCCCTCAAAAACCGTCGTTGTCCTTGAAGGAGGCTTTTTCAGGAAGGGCCCCGATGTGATGACATATTAAAAGACGCGGAGAGTATATGGCCCGGAAAACGAACAACCGAAAAACAGCCCTGCTCGGCGTCCTGGGCGCCCAAGCGCTCGCGCTGTCGTTTTTGGAAAATATCTTTCCTGCCCTGCCCGGCTTGCCGCCGGGGGCGAAACCGGGGTTTTCAAATATCGTAACGATGTTTACGGCGGCCACGGCCGGTTTGGGGGAAGCGCTGGCCATCACCGTTATCAAGTCCGTGTTCGCGGGAGTAACCAGAGGCCTGTCCGCGTTTATTATGAGTTTCGCCGGCGGCATTTTAAGCACTTTTACCATGTTTTTCCTCTTAAGGTTGAAGTCCTCGCCGTTCGGTATCGCCGGTGTGTCAGTCGCCTCGGCGGCGGCGCACAACCTCGGCCAGCTGCTCGCGGCGGCGGTCCTGACGGGAACTTCTTCCGTGTTCGGCTACGCGCCCGTCCTTCTGCTGTTCGCTGTGGCGACCGGGCTTGTCACCGGTACGGTGCTGAAAGTCCTCATGCCCGCCCTGCGGAAACAGAGCCGGTATTTTTTAAAATAGCGCAAAATACTCTTACGGATATATTGGTTTTTGGAGATGAAAGGATGAAAACAATCAAGACACCGGGCGTATTGAAAGCGGTTGCCTCGGCTGTCGGCGGTGTGCCGGTTATGCACAACAAAAATACCGCTGACAAGGCGACCGTGCGTATGCCCGCGCCCGAGCGGGCCGTTATCGCGATGCTGCAGCATATCGGCGCGCCCTGCGTACCGACGGTGAAACCGGGCGACATCGTCGGCGTCGGCCAGGTTGTCGGGGACAGCGAAAGAATCGTCAGCGCCCCCGTTCACGCGTCGATTTCCGGCAAGGTGGCCTCGGTCGGCGAGATTACACTGCCCAACGGCGTCGTCACCCGGGCGGTGACCATTGAGTCGGACGGCGAGATGCGGCTGTTTGAGGGGATAACGCCCCCGGCCGTCCGCAACAAGGATGACCTCATCAAAGCGCTGCGCGCCTCGGGCCTTGTCGGCCTCGGCGGCGCCGGTTTCCCCACGCATGTCAAACTCAATATCCCGCCGGCCAAAAAGGTTACGACGCTCATCATCAACGCCGCGGAATGCGAACCTTACATAACAACCGATTACCGGGAATGTGTGGAAAACGCGCGGGATCTCCTGTCGGGCGTTTTTACGGTGAAAGAGCTGCTCGGGTTGGAAAACGCGATCATCGCGATTGAGGATAACAAGCCCAAAGCCTTTGAAATTCTCCGGAACACGGCCGCCGCCGAGTTCGGCTCAAAAAGCGGCGTGAAACTGATGGCATTGAAGTCGCGGTACCCGCAGGGCGCCGAAAAGGTGCTCATCCGGTCGGCAACCGGCAAAAGCGTTCCCCCCGGCAAACTGCCCGCCGATGTCGGCTGCGTGGTCATGAACGCCTGCAGCGTCGCTTTCGTTGCGAGATACCTCGAAACCGGAAAGCCGCTCGTCAGCCGCACCCTGACCGTCGACGGCTCCGCCATCGCCGACCCGAAGAATGTGCGCGTGCCAATCGGCACCAAAATCGCCGATGTGCTCGCGTTTTGCGGCGGCTTCAAAGAGGAGCCCTTTAAAATCCTGATGGGCGGCCCGATGATGGGTCTCGCACTCGCGGACACCGAGTTGCCGATACTCAAACAAAACAACGCGATTCTCGCTTTCGCCGGCGGCACGCTGCGGACGAAAAGAGAACGCGACTGCATCCGCTGCGGCCGCTGCGCGTTCGTTTGCCCGATGAACCTTGTGCCGACAAAGATTATGAACCTCGCGAAAGCGAAGGACGCGGAAAAACTCGAAAACTGCCCGGCCGAAGTGTGTATGGAATGCGGAAGCTGCGCTTACGCCTGCCCGTCGGGAATCCCGCTCGTGCAATACCTGAGGCTGGCCAAAACATTAAAAACCGAGGCAGGTGACAACTCATGACAAAAGAAACCAAAATGACGGTCAGCGCCTCGCCGCACATCCGTTCGGCCTCGACGACTACGGGTATCATGCTCGATGTGATCGTCGCCCTGATTCCCGCCCTCATCGTGGCGGTCGTGATTTTCGGCTACCGCGTGCTCGCCGTCTGCGGCGTGACGGTCGGGACGGCCATGCTGTCGGAATACATCGCGCGCAAAGTGATGAAAAGGCCGGGAACCCTCGGCGACTTAAGCGCCGTCGTCACCGGCCTGATTCTGGCGTTCAACCTGCCGGTGTCCATCCCGCTGTGGATGGCGGCCATCGGCTCGGTGGTGGCCATCATCGTCGTCAAGCAGTTTTTCGGCGGCATCGGCCAGAACTTCGTCAACCCGGCGCTGATGGGTAGAATCGTGCTGTTCGTGTCCTTCCCGTCGGCGATGACGAACTGGGTCAAAGCGTTGTCATGGAAAACGGATGCGGTCACCGCCGCGTCGCCCCTGGCTGTCATCAACAATATGTTTTCGAACGGCGACATCGCCGGGGCCGGTGAACCGGGGCTGCCGACGCTGGCCGATATGTTCTTCGGCGTTCGCGAAGGCTGCCTCGGTGAAATCAGCGCCTTCGCGCTCATCATGGGCGGCTTGTACCTTCTTGTCCGCCGCGTGATTCACCCCGCCATCCCCGTCACTTATATCGGGACGGTCGCGGTCTTTATGCTCATCGCGGGCAAGGGAAGCCTGACGTTCACCGCCTACCAGATTATGGGCGGCGGCCTTCTGCTCGGCGCCATCTTCATGGCGACGGACTACGCTACCTCCCCGATGAACCTCAAAGGCAAAATCGTGTTCGGCATCGGCTGCGGGCTTTTAACAGCGGTCATCCGGCTGTTCGGCAGCATGCCCGAAGGCGTTTCCTTCTCGATTATCATCATGAACATCCT
The DNA here is from genome assembly GCA_036834305.1 of Clostridiales bacterium. GTDB lineage: Bacteria > Bacillota > Clostridia > Oscillospirales > Acutalibacteraceae > UBA1447. The sequence continues at coordinate 8,447 of DAITOC010000012.1, read as the reverse complement.
GTCGCCCCACATTGAAAGAATTACGTCGCCGAAGCCGTTCGGCGCGGACAAGGACAACGGCAAAAAGAAGAACCGGGAAGCCAAGGCGAAGGAGGGCGCGGCGGTATGAAAAACTCGAATTTAAAATCCCTGCTGATGCCTGCCGTCGTTCTGTTCGCGGTCTGCCTTGTCTGGACGTTCCTTCTGGCGTGCACCAACAGCATCACGGCGCCGAGAATCGAGCAGCTGGCGAAGGACAACGCGCTGGCGGCCCGCCTCGAGCTGCTGCCCGAAGCGAAAGACTTCAAGAGACACGAAGCGCGGCTAAACGGCGAAACCTACGAATACTATGAAGGCGTCGACAAAGCGGGTCAAACAACCGGTTTTGTTTTCACCACCTCGGCCAACGGCTACGGCGGAAAGATAAAAGTCATGACCGGCGTGTCGTCCGACGGCGTGATTCAAAAAATAAGCATCCTCGATATCAGCGAGACGCCGGGCTTGGGCATGAACATACTCAAGGAAGAAAACATCGGCAAATTCGCCGGCAAGAGCGGAACGCTCACGGTTGTTAAAAACAAATCCAACCCCGCCGGAAACGAAATAACAGCCATGACCGGCACGACGGTCACCACCAACGCGGTGACGACGGCCGTCAACACGGCTCTGGACCTATACAATTCCGTTAAGGGAGGCAATGGCAATGGCTGAAAAAACGCGGCTCAGGCGCGAACTGACCAAAGGGTTCATTAAAGAGAACCCGGTGCTCCGCCTTGTTCTCGGAACTTGCCCGACCCTGGCTATTTCCACCTCGGTCATCGGCGCAATCGGCATGGGCATCTCCGCGACGCTCGTTCTCATCGGCTCGAACGCGGTCATATCCGCTTTGAGAAAAGTCATACCGAGCAAAGTGCGTATTCCCGTGTATATTGTGGTTATCGCGTCGTTCGTCACCATCGTACAGATGCTCGTTAAGGCGTTCACGCCGGCGGTTGACGAAATGCTCGGCATTTATCTGCCGCTCATCGTCGTCAACTGCATCATTCTCGGCCGGGCCGAGGCGTACGCGGGCAAAAACCCGGTGCTCGCCTCCACCATTGACGGCATCGGCATGGGCATCGGCTTCACGGCCGCGATTATTCTGATGAGCATCATACGCGAACTCATCGGCTCCGGAACTCTCGCGGGCATCCAGATTCTGCCCCCCTCCGTCGCGCCGATGGCGATTTTCATCCTGCCTCCCGGCGGTTTCTTCGTCTACGGTATGATGATGGCGGCGGCCAACCGCCTCGCCGAACGCAAAGGCCTGGCCAAAGCGGAACTCAACGGCTGCGACGCGTGCCCGATGGCCGGTTCCTGCGGGATTAAAAACGACGGGAAAGACACGAAAGAAGAGGTGACGGCATAATGGTTAAGGTGTTCGCGATTATTCTTTTCACCGGCGTACTCACCGAAAACTTCGTGCTGCGCCAGTTCCTCGGCATCTGCCCTTTCCTCGGGGTGTCAAAGAAGCTGAACACGGCGATGGGTATGTCGGCGGCGGTCATTTTCGTCATGGTGCTCTCGACCGCGGTCACCTTCCCCATCAACAAGTATATCCTTGAGAAAAACAACCTGACCTATCTGCAGACCATCGTGTTCATCCTCGTCATCGCGGTGCTTGTGCAGTTTGTGGAGACGGTTCTTAAGAAATTTATGAAACCGCTGTATAACGCGCTGGGCATCTACCTGCCGCTGATTACCACGAACTGCGCGGTGCTGGGCGTCGTGTTTCTCAACCTGGACAAAATTTCGGGCGGTGACCTCAACTTCCTGAGCTACCCGTATTCCGGCTCGCTGGTCAACTCGCTGGGCGCCGGCGTCGGTTTTATGCTCGCGATGTTCCTGTTCGCCGGTGTGCGCGAGCGTATGGAAAGCTGCGAAATACCGAAATTTCTGCAGGGCTTGCCGATTACGCTGATTGCCGCCTCCCTGACTTCCGTCGCGTTCCTGGGCTTTGACGGGGTCATCGAAGGCATATTCAAATAAGGAGGCGGAAAGAATGTACCCCATACTCTTAGCGGTCATTATCGTCGCGGGCATCGGCCTCATCTCGGGGCTGGGCTTGGCGGTCGCCGCCAAATTCATGGCGGTGCCGGTCGACGAAAACGCGGAAAACATCGAAGCCGTCCTGCCCGGCGCCAACTGCGGCGCCTGCGGCTTCTCGGGCTGTTCGGGTTACGCCGCCGCCCTGGCGGAAGGGAAAACCAAAGACACCGCGCTTTGCGCGCCGGGCGGCTCCGAAGTGTCCAAACAAATCGCCGAAATCACCGGCCTGGCCGCCGGCGAGGTATTGCCCTCGGCCGCCGTTGTGCTGTGCCAGGGCAACTACCACAACACGGGCGACAAAATCGTCTACAGCAGGGCCAAGACCTGCAAGATGGCCAACCAACTCTACGGCGGGCCGAAGGACTGTTCCTACGGCTGCATCGGCTTCGGCGATTGCATCGAGGCTTGCGAATACGGCGCGATTCATATCTGCGACGGGGTCGCCCGCGTCAACCCGCTGCTTTGCCGGGCTTGCACGAAGTGCGTGAAAGCCTGCCCGAAGCAATTGATTGAAATGATGCCTTTGAATGAGGCGAAAGCCGCCGTGCTTTGCGCGAACAAGGATAAAGGCGCGGTAACCCGGAAGCTTTGCAAAACGGGCTGTATCGCCTGCACGCGCTGCGTGAAAGCCTGCCCCGAGGGCGCCATTGCCATCACCGACAACTGCGCCGAGGTCGACTACTCAAAATGCACCGCCTGCGGCAAATGCGCGGAGGTCTGCCCAACCAAGTCCATTCAGATTATCGATTTGCAAAAGGCGATGCGCAAAACGGGCGCGTAAAGATGAAAGCCGGTTTCCCCCTTTAAAAAAGCGCTTTACAGAAAGCGCTTCGGAGACTTTTAAAGGCTCCTTCGGGTTTGATTCCGAAGGGGCCTTTTGTTTAACTATATTTTCAGACAATCGCCGCGGCGAGTTCTTTCCAGCTGTTGACGGCATAATACGGCTTTCCGTTCGTGGTTTGCTGTTGAAACCCCACAGGCGACTTCCGGTCATACAGCACGGGGATGATGCCGGCCGCATGAGCGCCGTCGACATCCGCGCCGACGCTGTCCCCGCAATACAGGCACTCGGAGGGCGCGACGCCCGCGGTTTTCAACGCGGCGTCAAACATATCGCGCGCCGGCTTGCAAAGCAGAAAGTCGGCGCTGGTGAAGACGAAATCCATGCGTGCGAATGGCAGGCTCTCCTCAATCGCCGCCGCCATCGCCTCGCCGGACATCACGGTGTTGCTGATGACACCCGTTCGAATCCCCTTCGTATATAGCGATTCGAGGAGTTCCCCGATGAAGGGGTTCGGCGCGCGCTCGGAGTTGAAACGGTCGAACAGGATTTCGCATTCGGTCAAACTCTTGGAAACCTTCAAACCGGCGCGAGCAAAGATGTTGCGTAAAACCGCCGAGAGCGGAATCTCGAGGGCGTAGCCGCCGCCGGTCCGGCTGCGTTTGGCAACCTCCGCGTCGATTTCGCGGTAAAGCCGGCACAGCTCGTCCGTCGCCACCTCGCCGGGGTTGTCAGCCGCCAAGCGCAGGGCTTCCATGCCGTTGAACAAATTAAACTCGCCGTCGGTGAACAAGGTGCCGCCGAAATCGAAAACAACAAGCTTCGGGTTGAGCATGACGGGCCTCCTTAACGGAAATCTTCCCGGCCAGTATAAACGATAACGCCGCCGCGTGTCAAACGCGCCGGCGAACATCAAACCGCCGCCCGGGCCGGGCGGCGGTTACGCTTTGTTGATGAATGGTTAAAAAGGCTAACTGGTTACCGCAGCCGTTGTCGGAACAGCCGTTGTTGCGGCGGGAGCGGCTGTCGTTTTCTCGGCGGGGAAATCAAAGCCGCGCATAAAGCCGTCGAGTTCGAGGGAGCAGACATCGCCGCCGATGACCAGGCCGTTGTATACGAGTATGTTCGCCTGAATAATGCCGTCCCTGCCCTCATAGCCGGGGAAGTTCTTGATTTCGTAAGTCCAGCGTTTAGCGCGCTGGCCCGCGAATTTGGAGAGGTCAAGGCCTTGTTGCTTTTGTATGGCGTTGTATTTCTCATACGCCGCGTCGAATTCCGCGGGGATGATCACCTCGGCGACCTCGACGGGGTCCTCATCAATCTCCCAACCGAACTGTGAAAGAAAGGCGATCCGTTCCTTGGCGTCGCCCGCCTTCAGGCTAACGCCGCCGTCGTTGGCCGCGGGAGCGTCGTTGCCGGCCAGATAGAACAGCGCGCCGATAGCCAGCGCGACGACGATTAAGAGAAGCACCAGTTTTATTTTTGAGGATTTCACGGCGTATACAAACATTTTCAGACCGCCCCTTTTAGATTAAGTACACTCATCTATATGCGGGAGCGCCCCGTATAATGCCTTTAAATTTTCATAAGAACGGTGACGACACCGGCCTTGGTGATATCCACGACGCCGTAGCTCCCGAAACGGATGCTGCCCGGGTTCATATAATGGATCCCGTCTTTATACCGGGTAACGGGTTCGTGCGTATGGCCATATAATACAATATCAGCTCCGGCCTTTTTCGCCGCCTTTTCGAGCCCGCTGCCGCCTTGTTTGACACCGAATGTGTCCCCGTGGGCGCAAAACAGCCGTTTATCCCCTGCCGTTTTGACGACGGTGAGCTCCGCGAGGGAGGCGATGTCCCCGTTGCCTCTGACCTGCACAATTTCCATCGCGGGAAACTGCGCGGCGACGGCATCCATGTCCCTCTCCCCGTCCCCGAGATGAATAATAAGGGAGGCGCCGGGCTCGGCGAGAACGGCGAGGGCAAGGGAATGCTCATCGCCGTGGGAATCCGAAACCACCAGTATTCTCATTCATAAGCTCCTTATGGCTGTCATATATTAAATTATACATAGAAGGACCGGTGATTTCAATGGCAAGCAACAACCTGACCCCCGAAGAGATTCTTCAAATCGCGAGCACGATGAGCAAAAAAGGAGGCGACGCCAAGCAGGCGGAAGCCCTCAAGGACATGGTCATGAAGAAGCTCAGCCCCGAGCAGAGCAATACGCTGAATATGCTGCTCAACGACAAGCCCGCTCTTGACAAACTTCTGCAGTCGGAAGAGGCGAAATCACTCATCGAGAAACTGACGGGCAAAAAGCCGGTATAGCGCCCGCCGGCCGCCCCGATTCGACGCCGGGAGGGATGACGGTACGGACAACATCAACGAAATACTCGGCAAGCTCAGTTCGGAGGATATGGACTCCCTGAAGGCTGCCGCGCAGGCGATGTTCGGCCAAGGCGCCGGCGCACCGAAAGAAGAAAAGCCCGGCGAATCGAACGAAGCGCCGTCCCCTTCGGACCTCCTGGGCAACATCAGCCCGGAAATGCTCAAACAGATTTCAACAATCATGTCCATGATGAACAAAAAAGACCACCGGTCGGAACTCCTTGAAGCGCTCAAACCGCATTTGAGCGAGCGCAGGCGCAAAAGAGCGGACGAGGCGATGCAAATGATCAAGCTGTTGGACATTCTGCCGCTGCTGCAAAGCCGAATGACGGACCAGTCTGACCGATAAGAAAACGCAAGGAGCCGGGAAGCAATGGCCACGGAAAACATTATCACCGAAACGGACGAAATTCGCATCCGAAAAGCCATCGAACAGGCAAGGGAAATGCAGCGCCGGTCGGCGAGCAACGGACCGGCCGGTATTTATCCCCTTACCGGCAAATCCGCCGCCCGGGAAAACCCGGCTGAGGCCCCGACCGGCAAACGAAGCCAAACGCCGACGGAAGAGCCGCGGCCGGAACCGGCCGGCGCAAAAAACGAAGCGGCCGGGACGCCCCAGAACCGTTCCCGCGGGCTGTTCGGTTTTCCGTTCGCGCAGCCGCGTGAAGACGAAAACCGGCGGCCGGAGCAACCGCGGCCGGAAGGCAGCCCCATGCGCCGCGAACCCGGGCGGCAGGCCGAGGGCCGAAGGCCGGCGGGCGGAGGGTTTCGCCATCTCCCCTCCCCGCAGGAAATTTTTATGAAAACCAGCGCCGAAAGACCGCCTCCCTACTGCGGGGACAGCTGTCCGGTCAAAAAAATCCTCGAGCCGGGTGAGTCGGGCGGTCTCAAGGGAATGGACAGCGACATGCTGATGCTTTTCGCCTTGATGCTGCTGTTGAGCAGCGAGGGGGCGGACCAAATGATGCTGTTCGCCTTGCTGTATATTCTTCTTTAACTGTACAACAAAAATGCTGTTATGGGGCCGCTCAGCCGGATTTGTGTTGAAGCGGCCTTTTAACCGTCTGCCGGGTATTGAAAGAACCATTCTTTTTTGATAAACTATATGGGATAATCCGGAAACGAAAAGAGAAAGGACACCGGTATGAAAATTTCAACACAAACCTGCGAATTCAGCAACCGTTTCGGCGATTTCAAAGCGATAGAGATGCTCGCGGATATCGGTTACGACTGCCTCGACTACTCGATGTTCGGCATCGCGAAACCGGAATCCCCTCTCTTTGGAAATCAATTTGAAGACTACGCGCTGGAACTGAAAAAAGCGGCGGACTGCTGCGGCATTTCGTTTAACCAGACGCACGCGCCGTTCCCCTCCCACCGGTCAGGCGACGACGAATACAACGCGAAGATACTGCCCGCTATCAAGAGGGCTATCGCCGTTACCTCGATCATCGGGGCAAAATATGTCATTATTCATCCGACCGCTTTGAAAAAGCATCAAAAAAAGTTTAACATGGATTTTTTCAACAGCTTGCTGCCTTGCTGTGAGGAGTACGACGTCGTCATCGCGCTTGAAAACATGTTCGGCTCCAACAGGAACAACAGCCAAATTATTCCGAACGTCTGCAGTACGGGCAGGGAGTTTTGCGGATACCTCGACGAATTGGACAGCCGGTATTTCACCGCCTGCCTCGATATCGGCCACGCGGGCCTCGTCGGCGAGACCGCGCCGGATATGATCCGGGAGCTCGGCCGTGACCGGCTCAAATCGCTGCATGTGCACGACAACAACTTTCTGCGCGACCTGCATACCCTGCCCTTCACGCAGAACCTGGACTGGCCGGCCATCATGCAGGCGCTCAAGGACATCGGCTACACCGGCGAGTTCACCTTCGAGGCCGATAATTTCCTGAGAGGCTTTCCGCCGGAACTGACGGTGAGCGCGTCAAAACTGATGCTCGAAACGGGCCGCTACCTGGCGAGACTGATGAAATAGGAGGGCAGCAACCCATGGTCTTTGCCAACCACGCGCATGTCTACCCGGCCGCGTTGAGAGAAAACGGCTGCCTGAACGCCCTGAAACAGCTCATGGACGAGTGCAGCATCGAGAAATGCGTCGCGTTCGCGACATTCCCCGACCGGTTCGCGGAGTATCGAACCGACATCAATAACAATGTTTGGCTTTATGACCAAATCAAAAACGACGGCGCCTTTGTCGGCTTCGGCACGCTGGATTTTGAAAGAGACAATTTGGAGGACCAGGTGGAACTCGTGGCCTCGCTCGGCTTCAAGGGCATCAAACTGCACCCGCCCGCCCAGGAGTTCGCCGTAACCGGGGAACGCGCGTTCCGGGTGTATGAGAAAGCACAGGACCTCGGCCTTTTCCTGTCGTTTCATACGGGGCTTCATTGGTCACGCCTGCGCGACAACCTCGCCGTCAGCTATGACGAAATCGCGTACAATTTTCGGGCGCTGCGTTTCAGCATGGAGCATATCGGCGGCTACAGCTTCTTCCACGAGGCCCTGGCTGTCATCGCCAATAACACCCGCGACGGGCTGCAGCCGCGTGTGTTCGCCGGCTGGACGAGCATAGAAAACAAGCCGGGCGCCGCCTGGTGCCTGACGGACGCGCAGCTTGAGGCCGTCGTCGCCCAGACGGGTGAGGACAGAAGCATTTTCGGGCTGGACTTCCCGTTCAAGAAAGCGGACTATATCAAAGAAGCCATCAGCCGGATACGGTCGCTGAACATTCCGGAATCGGCTAAAGAGAAAATCCTCGGCGGGAACTTGCAGCGAGAGATGGACCGATGAGAAAACGGCCGGCGAAAAGCCGGCCGTATTTTATTCGGAGTGTAACCCCTTGAGTCGTTCTATTCCTTCATAAGCGCCTCATACAGCTTGTCCGAGTGGCTTTTTCCTCTGTCGAGGAAGAAGCCTTTCATTTTTTCCGCGTATTGCGGGGCCGGTTGAAACTTATTTTCCGCAAGCCTTCGCAGCGACTCAATCAATTCCGCGGCTGTTTGCGTGAATTCCCCGAAACCATCCTCGATCGGTATGTCGAGTTCCCGGTAATTGTGCGTGACTCCCGCTTTGAACAGCGTATAGTCGGGGACGAAGTATAGAACCGGTCGTTCCAGGTAGACAAAATCAAAAACGATTGACGAAAAATCAGTGATCATGACAAGATAATCTTCCATCCGGATTTC
>DAITOC010000011.1:0-27101 GCA_036834305.1 Clostridiales bacterium | reverse complement strand
ATGCGGCCACCTCTCCTTACGAAGGAGAGGCAAGGAAAAACTTGGCTCCCCTATGATAGGGGAGCTGTCACGAAGTGACTGAGAGGTAGGGAAGAAAATTTGGCGGATAATAAAATCCTGCTCGATCGCGCAAGAGAACTGCGAAAAAACATGACACCGCATGAACGGAAATTGTGGTTTATCTATTTGAAGCATCGACCCGAAAAGTGGTATAAGCAAAGAATAATAGATTTTTACATCGCCGGCTTTTATTGCGCCAAGGCAAAGCTTGTCATTGAAATTGACGGTTCACAGCATTTTACCAATGACGCTGCCGACTATGACAAAGAGCGCACAAAAATACTCAACGCGTATGGCCTGAAAGTTTTAAGGTTCTCCAACCATGATATAAACGAAAACTTTAACGCGGTTTGTGAGATGATTGACAACGCTGTCCGGGAAAGGCATTTATGACGACCTCTCCGGCCGCTATGCGGCCACCTCTCCTTACAAAGGAGAGGCAAGGAAAAACTTGGCTCCCCTATGATAGGGGAGCTGTCACCGCAGGTGACTGAGAGGTAGGGAAAAAACGAACTCTCCGTCAGGCTAACGCCTCACGATCGTATCGTGTATCACCATCTCCTTACAAAGGAGAGGCAAGAAAAACTTGGCTCCCCTATGGTAGGGGAGCTGTCACGAAGTGACTGAGAGGTAGTTATTATAAATTCTTCTCAAACGCTTTTTTTATTTTCTCCAGCGCTCTGTCAAGCTGCTCGTAAGTAATCACAATCGGCGGGGCGAAGCGGACGGTGTTCTCGTGCGTTTCTTTCGCGAGGACGCCGTTTTCGATGAGTTTTTTGACATAGCCCGCCGCCGATTTTTTGAACTCGACGCCGATGAGCAGCCCGCGGCCGCGGACTTCGAGAATGTCGCCGTTGCGGATTTGGCGGAGCTTGTCCATAAAATACGCGCCTTTTTCGGCGGCTTGGCGCGGGTAGTCGTCGCGGACGAGAATTTCCATCGCCTTGAGCGCGACGGCGCTCGCGAGCGGGTTGCCGCCGAAGGTGGAGCCGTGCGAGCCGGGCTCGAAAAGGCCCAGAATGTCCCGGTTGGCGGTGACGGCCGACACGGGCAGGATGCCGCCGCCAAGCGCCTTGCCGAGCACATAAATATCCGGCTCGACGCCTTCGTGTTGGCAGGCGAACATGTCGCCCGTCCGCGCGAAGCCCGTCTGGACCTCGTCGGCGATAAACAAAATGTTATTCCTGCCGCAAATTTCGCGGACATCTTTCAGGTAGCCGTCCGGCGGAACGATAACGCCCGCCTCGCCCTGAATCGGCTCGACGAGAAACGCGGCGGTGTTCGGGGTGATCGCGTTTTCGAGCGCCTTCGCGTCACCGAACGGGATTTTTACAAACCCCGGCGTGAACGGGCCGAAGCCGCGCCGCGCCGCTTTGTCGGTGCTCATGGTGACGATGGTGATCGTCCGGCCGTGGAAATTGTTTTCGCAGACGATGATCTCCTGCCTGCCGTCCTCAATGCCCTTGGTGAAGGCTCCCCAGCGCCGCGCCGTTTTCAGGGCCGTCTCCACCGCTTCCGCCCCGGTGTTCATGGGCAGGGCCATTTCCTTGCCGGTCAGGGCGCAGAGCGTTTCATAAAAGTCGCACAGGACGGCGTTATGGAAAGCCCGCGAGGTCAGCGTGACCCGGTCAAGCTGTTCCCTGGCCGCCGCGGTGATCTCGGGGTGAAGGTGGCCGAAATTCAGCGCCGAGTAGGCACTGAGCATATCGTAAAACTCCTCGCCTTCGGGGTTGTAGACCATGACCCCGTCGGCCCGGGCGATCACGACCTCTTTGGGTTTGTAATTCGCCGCGCCGTATTGTTCCGTTTTGTTGATAATCTGCCGGGATGTCCGCATGGATTGCCTCCATCTATGTAGTGTTGCGGGCGCGTCAACGCTCCGCTTTCGCTCGCTTCGGGGAAAGGTGGTTTTCCGCTGCCGCTTCGTCTTGTTCGTCGCCCGCCAGGGCGGTGATTTGCCGGTTGTAGCCGACGATTTTGCCGACGATATACTCATAGTCGTTGTGAGGCAGCAGGCAGCCGCCGCAGTCTTTCATACCATTGAAGTCCGTGTATTCCCCGCCGCAATCCTTGATGTAATACAGCGGGCAGAAGCAGAATTGGCAGCTGAACCGCGCGGGGTCATCGGTCGGGTGGCACGGAAAAAATTCGCAGTCGGTGTTCTGAAAAAATTTGTAATGTATCATACGGCCCCCTTGGCGTTCACATACTTTCGGGCGCTTCGATTTTGAGCATGGCCATGACATTGCGCAGGACATCCCTCACGCAGACGCAGAGGGTAACGCGGGCCTGCATGAAAGCCTCGTCGTCGCAGTTGACGCGGCAGGCGTTGTAAAACTTGTGATACAGCGTCGCCGTCTCCACCAAAAACCGCGTTATACGAGCCGGGTCGTAGTTGAGGGCGGCGGCTTCAATTTCGCCGGTGAGCGTCGACAGGTGGCGGATTAGCTCGCGTTCCTCGGGCTCGCGGAGCTGTTCAAGTTCCCGCTTTGTGCAGTCGCGCCGCACCTTGCATTCCGCCTCGATTTTCTTCAGGATGCTGCAAATCCGCGCGTGGGCGTACTGGCAGTAATAAACCGGGTTTTTCGCGCTCTGTTCGACGGCGAGGCCCAAATCGAACTCCATCTGCGTCGCCGGTTCACGCAGGTTAAACCAGAAGCGCACGGCGTCGATGGGAATTTCCTCCAGCAAATCGACGAGGGTGATGGCCTTGCCCGTGCGTTTGGACATCCGCACCGCCTCGCCGTTGCGCGTCAGGCGCACGAGCTGCATGAGGATGATGTCGAGCCGGCTGCCGCCGACGCCGATGGCGTCGAGGGCACCTTTCATGCGCGCGACATGGCCGTGGTGGTCGGCGCCCCAGATATCGATGGCTTTGTCAAATCCCCGCGCTTCGAACTTGTTGCGGTGGTAGGCGATGTCGGCGGCGAAATAGGTCGGGTTGCCGTTCGCCCGGATGAGCACTTCGTCTTTGAGCTCGAGCTTCTCGATTTCTTCGGGCGTTTTCCCCTGCTTGGCGAGAATAGCCGCCAGGATTTCCGCGTTTTTGTACCAAAGCGCGCCGTCTTTTTCATAAGTCAGGCCGAGGGATTTCATCTTGTCCACGGTGTCTTTCAGCTCGCCGCTTTCATACAGGCTGCTTTCGTGGAACCAGGTGTCGTATTCGATGCGGTATTTTGCGAGGTTTTCTTTCATGGCCGCGAGGTTTTTCGGCAGGGCGTAGTCCACCAAGGCGCCGCGGCGCTCCTGCTCGGGCTTGTCCAGATACGAGCGGCCGTGCATTTCCGCGAACTCTTTGGCCCTTTGAACGATATCCTCGCCGTGGTAACTGTCTTCGGGCATCTTTGGGGCGTCCTCGCCCTCAAAGAGCTGCCGGTAACGGATGTCGAGCGACAGGGCGAATTTGTCGATTTGGTTGCCCGCGTCGTTGACATAAAACTCCCGGCTGACCGAATAGCCCGCGAAAGCGAGCACCGCCGCGAGGCAGTCGCCGAGCGCCCCGCCCCGCGCGTTGCCCATGTGCATGGGCCCGGTGGGGTTGGCGGAGACAAACTCGACATTGATTTTTTTGCCGCCGCCGATGTTCGAGCGGCCGTAATCGGCGCCTTTTTCACGGATTTCCGTCAAAACGCCGGCGTAAAAGGAGGGGCCGAAATAGAAGTTTAAAAAGCCCGCCCCGGCCGCTTCGCAGCGGTCAAACACCGTCGCGGAAATGTCGATGTTCGCATGCAGAATGTCCGCGATTTTGCGCGGAGGCATTTTCAAATCCCGGGCCCAGGCCATGGCCGCGTTGGCGGAGTAATCGCCGTTTAAGCGGCTGGCGGGCACTTCCACAATAAAACCGCCGAGCGGTTCGGCGGGCAGCGCACCCGAGGCGACCGCCCTGCCGGCTGCGTCGAGAATGACCTCGCGGACGGTATTTTGGGCTGTTTTAGCTAAGAGGGACATGGTCTTTAACCTCCTTGACGGTTACCTTCAGCTCGTTGACCGACGCGAGGCCCGAATTAAAATCGATGGTATAGAGAAACCGCAGCTCGCCGCCGTCCGGGTTCATCTTAGAGTGAACGGACCGGGCGAAAACGCCCATCATAAGCTCCCCGTAAGGCGTATTGTAATGGCAGTTGTGGCGCTTGTCCTGCTCGATGATGAGTTCCGTCGAGTACTCGCCGGTCCTCGTCATGATGACGCGGCTCTTGTTTTCCACTTTCAGCGTCGTGACGCTGCTTTTCATCGAACTGTCCTGCTCGGTGTATTTGATCGAGTAGTTGTCGCCCCAGCCGCGCAGAGTCCCGACGGTGATGAGCTCCGCGCCGGAGTTTTCTCCGTTGGATTCGTGTCGGTCGGTAATACTGATCAGCACTTTTTTATTCTTCATGTTTTTCATCCGTTTGTCTCCGTTATTCCAACGCCAGCGAAAGCAGGCGGTCGAGCAGTTGAGGGTAGGGCAGGCCGGACGCCTCGAACATTTTGGGGTACATGCTGATGGAGGTGAAGCCGGGAATGGTGTTGATTTCGTTGAACAGAATGGCTCCGTCCGTTTTCCGCGCGAAGAAATCCACTCTCGCCATCCCCGAACAGCCCATCGCCGCGTAGATACGGCGGGCAAGGCCCCGAACCTCCTCGAGTTTTTCCTCCGGCAGCCTCGCGGGTATGTAGAGTTCGCTGGTATTCGATAAATACTTGGCTTCGTAATCGTAAAACTCGCTGCCGGGTTCAACCTCGCCCGGTACGGACGCGACGGGCTCGCGGTTGCCGAGCACCGCGCATTCGATTTCAAAGCCGTCGATGCTTTCCTCAATGACGACCTTGTTGTCGTGAATGAACGCGGATTCGACGGCCGCCCGCAGCGCCTTGGGGTTTTTCGCTTTGCTGATGCCGACGGACGACCCTGCGTTCGCGGGCTTGACAAACAGGGGGAACCCGATGGCGGCCGCTTCTTCAAGCAACTCGGCGGGACGCTTCTCGTATTCATGCCGGCCGAAGCCGAGCCATTGCGCCTGCGCGATGCCCTCTTTGTCGGCGATGGTGTTTGTCACCGCTTTGTCCATACACATCGCGGAGGCGAGCAAACCGCAGCCGGCAAACGGAAGGCCGGCTAATTGCAACAGGCCCTGGACGGTGCCGTCCTCGCCGTTTCTGCCGTGGAGAACCGGGAAAACGACGTCGATTTTAACAGTCTTGACGCCCCCGGGCGTCAGCAGCAGGAGGCCGCCGTCGATTCGGTCGGGCGATAAGGCGGCGGGCGTCAGCAGGGACGCGTCCTCGAGCCATTTCCCTCCGGGCAGGTTTTCGGCGCTCCCGGTGTAAACGAGCCAGCGCCCTTCTTTCGTTATGCCCAGAAGGACGGGCTTATATTTATCTTTCGGCAGGTTGGCGATGACCGACGCCGCCGACAGCAGGGACACATCGTGTTCGCTGGAAACGCCCCCAAACAGAATCAAAACGGTTTTCAAAAATAGACCTCCCCTGAAAACTCCGAATATAAATAATAACATACTACGGCGCGGCCGTCAACGCGAACGGGCGTATTTTGTGGGTTTCTGTCGGCACGATTTCGGCGCGTTTTCAGAGGTTTCCGGCGCCGCTTTAATGACAGCCGCATGAAATATCATATGCGGCGGGCGCCGGCTTATAACCGCCGCAGGGCAAAGATTCTCCGGGAAAAGTGTTCCACAAAAAAACGCAAAAAAATGAGCGGCCGAAGCCACTCAAGAATGATTAATGGATTTTACTTTCCCGTCGAGCCGAAGCCTCCGGCGCCGCGCGCGGTGTCGTCGAGCTCCTCCGCTTCGAAAACCGGCAACAGCGATACGGGCATCACAATCATCTGCGCGATGCGCTCACCGGGCCGGATTTCGTAAGGCGTGTCGGACTGGTTGACGAGGCCGACGAGGATTTCGCCCCGGTAGTCGCTGTCAATGACGCCGACGCCGTTGAGAAGCCCGAGGCCGTGTTTGACGGCCAGGCCGCTGCGGGCGAAGACAAAGGCGGCGAGCTCCCTGCTGGGCAGGGCGACGGCGATGCCCGTCGGAACGACGGCCGAGCCGCGCGCCGGCACGGTCAAGGGCGCGTCGAGGCAGGCGCAAAGGTCAAGCCCGGCGCTGCCCTGCGTAGCCCGCCCGGGAACCACCGCATTTTCGCGGACTTTTTTGATTTTTATGGCGTCCATGGCGTTTACTCTCCCGCTTGCTCCGCCGGTTCGTCCGGCGGGGCGTCTTCGTTTTTGTGCCGCCGCTCGTTGAGCGCGGCGAGCGCCTTTTGGTGTTCGTCGTTTCGAAGCGCGTAGTTCCAGGTCGGGATGACCGAGAGGATGCCGCCGACGGCGGGCGGAATCGAAACCAGGAAGAACAGCACCGCCATATAGGTTTGGTATTTATCCGAAATCCTCGGAATGCCGCCGCCGGCGATAAACTCGTTGAGCTCCTGGATGTTCGAGTCGGTCAGGCCGACGATTTTGTAGGCGATGCCGGAGATGATGACCGCGATGCCGTTGCACAGCTTGCCGATAAAGGTCAGGCCCGCGAAGAAAATGCCGTCGGGGCGGATGCCGCTGCGGTACTCCTCGTAGTCGACTGCGTCGGCGACCATAATGGATTGCAGAACGGCCTGAAAACCGTTCGAGGCGCCGCCGAGAAGGAACAGCACAAAGCAAATGACGAGAAATTCGGGCTCGACGAGGTTTTTCGGCGCGGAAAGATACAGCAGATACAGCGCGACAAACGGGACGACGCCGAGAAGGTTGCTCCAGTTGTAGATATCTTTTTTCTCAAAGCGCTTGGTCAGTCTCGGCGCGATGCCCATGGCGATGAACTGGCCGGCAAAAACGCCGCCGCCCAAAAAGGCCATATAAAACAGCGCTGTTTTGGCGTTTTTGCTCGCGTAATAGTACGTGACCAGGGGCATGGCGGCGAGGGCGAGCAGATATTTCGGGCTGCCCAGAATACCCGAAAGCAGATTTTGACGGAACGGCTTGTTTTTCCACATCAGGCCGAAGTTTTCCCTGAGGGTGTGAATTTCCCGCGAGGCGGGAATGCGTTCCCGTACAAAAATACCCGCGAGCTGGAACAGCGCGCAGCCCACGACCCCGAAAAGAAAAGCGGCCGCGATGAAGCCCATGCGTTCGCCCGCCGCGGCGGCGCTTACTTTCTCCGTCGCTTTATAGAGCGGCTCAAAGTATTTGCCCAACGCCAGGGCGGCGGGCTGCACCGACAGTAGGGCGATGCCGCCGCCGATACCCGACGCGATGCGCGCGAGGGAAAGAAGTTTGGAACGGTCCTTTTCGTCCTCGCTCATGAGCGCCGTCACGCCCCAGAGCGGGATGTCGCCGATGGTGTATGCCAATTCCCACAGCAGATAGGCGAAAACGGCCCACAGAATAATCAGGGTGTTTTTACCCTCGAACAATCCCAAATCGGGGTCGTAGAAGCCGAAATTTGTGAAACACATCACGGTCGTGATAAAAATCGGCACGGGCACGGCCAGCAGATAAGGGCGGCACTTGCCCTTTTTCGACCTGGTTTTGTCGACGAGCGTGCCCATAATCGGGTCGTTGAACGCGTCCCACACCCTCGCGACCGCCATAATCACGCTGACCGTCGCCGCGGGGATTAAAATCGTGAACTACAAATAATAGGACAGCGACGCGCCGATAATGCTGTAAAGGATGTTTTGGCCCGTCATGCCCAGGAGGTACATATCGCGCTCTTTTTTGGTGTAGGTCCGTAATTTCTCCGCCATGATCCGTCTCCAGAAATTTTTTTACAACACTCCCCTGTAGTATAAGCCTCTGGTGAATTCGCCGCTTGCGGTATCCCCGCCGGCGTACGCGCCGAGGATGTCCGCGCATTCGGCCTGTGTTTCCGTCGTGAAATACAGCATATGAAAGTCCGTGTTTCCAATCTCCGCGAGGCGGTCGGCCATATACAGCGGGCGGGAATTGAGAACCTCCGCGCAGCCGCTTTCGCACACGACGGGAAACACCGTGCCCAGGCGGTCGGTCAGCCGGCCGTTGCCGCCGCAAGCCCCGCACCCCGCCGCGGCAGACGGGCAGTTGCGCATGAGCATTAAGGGAAGCCGCCCGTAAACCATGAGGCCGCGGCGCATCTCCCCGCGCAACGAAGCCGCCCGGCGCAGGGTCAGTTCAAACGACAGCACCGTTTCGGACACGCCCAAGCCGCGAAGGAGCGCGAGGGTATGCGAGTTGAACACATTCGACCCCAACCCGGCACAGACATCAAAACCGGCGTCTGACGCGAGCGCCATGCCGTCGAGCGTGCCGGCCAAGGCGCAGCGTATGCCCGCGTCTTTCGCGCGGGCGAGCCGCTCGCGGACGGCTTGTTCGCCGCCGAAAATGCCGCGCGGCAGTTCGACGCCGGGCTGAACCGCCATTTCGGCGAGAGCCCGCAGGTCGTCGTCCGGCGCGGAAAGCGGCAGGTAGACGCGGAGTATTTTATCCGCCGAACCGGCGGGAATTTGCGGGAGAGACCGGAACCGGGCGTAAATAACCGGCTCGCCCGCCGGACGGTCCGCGGGGAGTTCGGTTTCCGTCGGCCGGAATGTAACCGGCAGGGGATCGCCCAGAAGCGTTTCAAGTTGCGTGAGGACCTCCCGGCGCAGGGCGTTGATGGCCGAAGCGGGGGCGTTTAAGTTTTCACCGAGGCGGATATCCATCCCCGCGGGGGCAAACGGCGTGCCGCCGCATTTGCTCAACAGCTCCGTGACGCTTTGCGGCGTCAGCTGCCAGGTGACCGCTTTTTCGGGAAGGTCCGGCGAGAGAGCGCGCGCGCTTTTTCCGTTCGCGCCCGCGGTGAGGGCCATCGGTTTGCCCGATTCGCACTCAAACACAAAATCGACCGGCACCAGCGGCGTTTCGCGTTCGTACAGCTTTGCGAAGCCCGCAAGCACGGGGGCGGCGGCCGTCACATCGTCTTTGCCCCTTATGCCGAACATATCCCGGCCGCGCCTGCCGTCGTAATAGCCGGCGGTGAAGCCCGAGCGCGAAAAAACCGCCTTGAGGTCGTCGGCCAAGCCGGGGGAAAAGTCCCCGTCCAGGGCTTTCCGGCAGGCGGTCACGGCGGCCGCGACATATTCGGGCCGCTTCATGCGGCCCTCGATTTTGAACGACCGGACGCCGAGCGACTCGAGTTCGCGCAGGCGGTCAACGAGCGACAGGTCTTTCAGGCTCAAATCGTAACCCGGACCGTTGCCGGCCGAAAACGGCAGGCGGCACGGGCCGGCGCAAAGGCCGCGGTTGCCGCTCCTCGAGCCGAGGACGGCGCTCAAATAGCACTGGCCGGAAACGCTCATGCAAAGCGCCCCGTGCACAAACATCTCCAGTTCCAAGGGAGGGGATTCGGCGAGGGTCTCGATTTCTTTCCTCGAGAGTTCCCTGGGCAGAATGGCCCTTGAAAAACCAAGCTCCGCGAGTGTTTCAAGCCCCGCGTGTGTCTGGACGGACATCTGCGTCGAGGCGTGCAGAGGCATCCCCGGCGCCGCCTCGCGGGCCAGTTTCGCCAGCCCCAAATCCTGTAAAATCAAAGCGTCCGCGCCGAAGGCACAGGCACTTTCGATGAGTTTTAACGCTTGTTTGATCTCGCCGTCATAAACGAGGGTGTTCAGGGTGATATAGGTCCTGGCACCGCGCGCGTGGCAGTACCGGACGGCCTCGGCAAGTTCTTCATTGCCGAAGTTCCCGGTGTTCCGCCTGGCGTTGAGGGTTTTGCCGCCGAAATAGACCGCGTCGGCGCCGCAGCGTACGGCCGCTCGCAGGGCTTCAAACCCGCCGGCGGGCGCGAGAATTTCCGCGCGTGTTTCGACGCTCAACCCTGGTGCCTGGCGCGCAGAGTGGCAAGTTCTTTGCTCAAACGCTCCGCCTCACGCCTGGAGACTTCGGCGTTCGTTTTCGCCCTGGCCGCGTCTTCGAGATACTCCTGAATCTGCGAGCGCAGGTTTTCGGCGCTTTGCTCCTCTTTTTTAGCCATGTCCATAAACTCGAGGGCGGCGAGCACGGCTGCCTGCGTCACGGAAAGCCGGGAGTTCTCGCGCATGAGTTTGTTCAGGCGCATATCGAGCTCGTTGCCGAGGGTTTGCACATATTTGACATCGTCGTCCGTCGAGATATAGTAGTCCACACCGCAAATACTCAGTTTCACTTTGTTTTTATCCATCGTTTACACCCTTCCGGCCTGCCACCCGAACAAGCCTTTTATTGTTCCATACTTCATTATACTATAATACGCGCGCCGTTTAAAGGGGATAACAAAAACTTTTCACGAGAAATCTTCTGCCGGCTCGTTGTTTTTCAGCCATTGCCCATAGGTGTTGTACAGCGCTTCGGACGACGGGTGCCCGGCGAAAGCGGAGGTGCCCGGCTTGTTCATGAGCCCGAGGGCCTGGTAGCAGAGGATTTTATCGACATAGGGCGATACGGCCTCGATTTGTTTTTGAATCCGCCCGAAATCCGCGGGCACAAGCGCGCTGCGGTAAACGAGGCCCTCAAAGTCAAACAGCTCAATATCGGCCCAGAGCGCGGCGCGGCCGGCTTTGTCGTGCGCGGTTTTCAGTTTTTCATAATGACGGGCGCTGTTTTCAACCTTTGTCTTGCGGACGCCGACCTCATCCTGGTAGGCGATGAAATCGGCGTCGAGGCCTTCGAGCTGCCGGACGAACTTCGCGTCGGCTTTAACAAGGTTTGTGCCAAACGGCGCGATGAGAATTTTACGGCTTTTGTTCAGCCGCCGCGCTTCGGCGGCGCACTCGTTGACATAACGCAGAAAGGGCTTGCCGAAATGCCGGATAATGCAGGTCTCGTCGGGAAGGTACCAGCCGAAAAAGCTCGGGTGGCGGCTGTAAAGCGCTTCAATTTCGCTCATAGCCCGCAGGCTTTTCGAGATCACCTCCCGGTCGCGGATGTTGCGGCCGGCGCGGCGCCAGTCGCCGAAAAAGCCGTTGGAGACAAATACTTTCAGCCCCGTTTCGTCCGCCGCGGTCAACAGCGTTTCCAGGGGGTCGGAAACCGCCGTTTCGGCCGGTGGAAAAAGATTGGTTTTGAAATATGCCCTTTCGTACAGCGCGGCGGCCATAAGAACGATAAATTCCATGCCCAGACCGGCGATTTCGGCGAGCTTTTCGCTCCATTGCGCGGCGGTAAACCGCTCGAGCGCGGGGTTCCAGTATTTGCCCTCGGCCGTGTTGTGGTGGCGGAACTCCACCCAGGTGCCGGCGATGGGCTTTGTGTTTTTACGGTTCATAGGGTTACCTTTCACAATGGAAGATTGCAGGGACTATGCTCATTGTACCCGAATTTCCGGCAGAAAGAAAGAAGGGCCTGCCGAAAATACATCCGGCAGGCCCTTCGCCGCAAGTTTTATCCGTAGGGGTTTGTTTGGTCGATGGTGTACAGGAACAGGCCGGCCAATACGAGCAGGTCCGCGTCGGCTGCGTTGACGTCGCCGTCGCCGTTGACATCAAGCGCGCGGGCTTGAAGCTCGTCGAGGTCGAGCAGATAATTGTCCGCGAGAGTGGCGAGCAACGCGTCGCCGGCGTTGACATAGCCGTCGCCGTCCGCGTCGCCGTAAACCACGACGGTGTAACTGTCGATAACGCTGCCGTTGTAAACAAGGTCGACCTGCGTGCCCGTACCATTGCCGTTGGCGGTCGGTGTGACGACGATTTCACCGTAAGGCGTGGTCAGGAGGCTGCCGATGTCCGTCGCGCCCTCCGGAATGCCGGTGATGATTCTGTCCGCGTCGTTGACGACCGCGGGGGAACCGGCGGCCGGGATGATTCTCGGGCCGGTGACGGTCACCGAGCAGGTGGCCGTTTTGCCGCCATCATCGGTTATGCAGGTAATCACGGCGGTACCCGCGCCGGTCGGCGTCACGGCGCCCGAGGCGTTGACCGCCGCGACATCGGGGTTGCTTGAAACCCAGGTAACGGTTTTCACGCTGGCCGAACCGACGCCGAGTACGCCCTTGGGCTCGATGGTCGGGGTGAGTGTCGCGGGGGCGTCGCCGTAGAAGAAGGTCAGGGTATTGGTGTTCAACGACACCGAGGTGACCTGATAGTTCGCAAAGGCGACCGTCACCGTGTCGGAATAGACATTGCCGAAAATGTCGTTGGCGGTTATGGTGATGACCGCGGTGCTGGCCTTGTTTTCCGAAGGCGTGCATTTGCCCGTCGCGTCGACGATGACCGAGGAACTGCTGGAATGCCAGGCCAGGTTTTCATAATCGGCCATGCTCGGCGCCACCGAGACGCCCAGCTGAATGTTGCAGTTCTTGTAGCTTGTGGTCAGCGGTACTTTATAGGAGACATGCGACGGAGCGGGGCTGCTGCCGTAGGTGATTTCAAGGTTCGTCAGCCGGTGGTAATCGACCAGGCCGTCCCGCGCGGCGGTCAGGGCGGCAGTCGCCGCGTCGACCTCATTCTGGTCCGCGTTCGGGTTGTAGTACACCGTTTTGGCGGTGAGCAGCGCGGATGTCAGCGCCGCGAAGCTCTCGATGGTGAAGTCGAGGGGATTGTACTCGGCGCGGTTTACCGCGTCGATGATGGCGAACAGCTGTGTCTTATCTACTTTGACCGTGACGGTGCAGGTGGCGAATTTTTCACCGGACAGAACGCGGGCCGTGATGACCGCCACGCCGCCGATGCCGATGGTGACCAGGCCGTTTTCGTCAACAGCTGCCACGAGCGGGTTGCTCGAGGACCAGACCACCGTCGCGAAGTCGGGTGTGGCGCCGCCTTCGCCCGTTACCGTCGCCGTCAGCTGAACATCGCCCGAGTTGATGTTGGCGTTGATGACGCTCGGGTTGATAGTGATGGAGGCGACTTTCACGCGGCAGAAGACGACCGAAGCAACCGCTTCATAAACATTGCCGAAATGGTCTGTGACGCGTGCGGTTACCGTCGCGTAGCAGGCCCGGTTGACGGTCGGCTTGGCGAGGCCGAATTGGTTGACGATGATATCCGGGCTGTTGCTTGACCAGGTGACGCCCTGATACATGGCGTTGCCCGGGTTGGTGAGGATGCCCAGCGCGACGCTCGCGTTGGTGAACGCCGTGCCGGAAGCCACGGTGACGACGACACTGCCGTTCTGATTGACACCGCCGACGGCGATGTCGGCCGACTCGATATAGACATACGGGACCAAAGCTTCGTATGCCGCGGTCAGGTTCGCCGCTGCCTGGGCTACCTCGGCCTGGGTCGCGTCGGCGTTGTTATAGACGGCGTCCGCCGCTTCATACACCGCCGTCATCGCCTGCCAGCTGGCGGGCGTGTAATCGGTTTGTGTATAGCCGGAGAGTTGGTTGATCGCGGCGAGAAGCGCCGTTTTATCCGCCCGCACCATGATCTCGCAGGTGGCCGTAAAGCCGCCGTCGAGCGTCGTCGCGGTGATGCCGACGGAGCCCGTGTTGTGGAAGGTGACGACGCCGTCCGAGGTGACCGTGGCGATGGAATCGTCACTGCTCGACCAGGAAACGGTCTTGAAGTTCGCGGCGCCGACACCGAGGGTGCCGGCCGGGGCGACAGCGGCGGTGAGTGTGGCGGTTGTGCCGTTGACCGCGTTGTCGATGGAAGCCGGGGATACGGTGACGCCCGTTACCGGGTAGTTCGCGAAACAGACGCGAACGCTGCCGGTGCGGACATTGTTTTTGTAATCCGTCGCGGTGACCGTGATGACCGCGGTGCACGCGTTGTTGGCCGTCGGCCGGCAAAGGCCGTTCTGGTCGACGGAAATCGAGGAGCTGTCGGACGACCAGGTAAACGACGTGCAGGTCGCGTCAACCGGGAACAGCGCGTAACCGAGCTGGATGCTTTGGCTTTGATAAGTGCTCGCCAGCGGGACGTCTTTGGTGACGAAGCCGTTGGTCAGTTCGCCATTGAAGGTGATCTGCACCGCGTTGAGGGCGACATAGGCCACCAGCGAGTCAAAAGCGTTGAGCAGAGCGACCTTCGCGGCGTCGACTTCACCCTGCTTGGCGAACACCGTGTCGCGTACCGCGATGGCGTCCGCCAGGGCGGCCTGGAGGTTTGCCCAGCTGTCGGGGGTGTACATTTCGGGGTCAAGGCCGAAGCCCGAAATGGCGCTGATGGCGTTGATGAGGGCGATCTTGTTCGCGTAGACCGTGACGGAGCAGGTTTTGTCGAACCCGCCGTCGTATGAGGACGCCGTGATGACGCACTGGCCGGCGTCGATATAGGTCACGACGCCGTCCTGGCCGACGGTGGCGACGGACGGGTCGCTCGATGTCCAATAGGTTTTCTTAACCCTTGCCCCCTGAGCACCCGTCGGCGTGAAGCTCGAGGTGATGGTGACGGGGCCGTCGCCGACGGTCGCGCTAAGCGAAGTCTTGTCGATGGTCATCCCCGTGACCGGGTAATTGGAGAAGGAGACGAATACGGTGTCGGTCAGTTTATTGCCGAAATGGTCGGTTGCCGTCAGAGTAATCAGCGCGCCGCCCGCCGCGGCCGCCGAGGGGCTGCACTTGCCGGTCTGGTCGACGGTGATCGAGCTGTCGTTGGAGGACCAGACAATGGAAGTATACATCGCGTTCGCCGGGGCGAAACTGTAGGCCAACTGCACGCTTTGGTTTTTGTATTGCTGCCAGAGCTCCACCTTGACGGAAATATGGGAGGGCGCCGGGGCCCCGTTGCGCAGGATGGTAAGCTCTGTCATATGGATATAAGGCTGGAGGGCTTCATAGGCGCTGTACAAACCGGCGGTTGCCGCGTCGATTTGCTCCTGCGTCCAGCTGTCGCCCTCGTACACCTCGACGGCGTGCGCGTAAGCGGCGGAAAACGCCGTGCTGGTCTCGTACTCGTAATCCTGGACATTGATGTTCAGCGAGTCGATGTAGTCGATGGCTTCCGCGAGAGCGGTTTTGTCGCCGCTGACGACGACATGGCATACGCCGTACACGCCGCCGTCGACGGAAGTCGCGCGGATGTCCGCGGAGCCGGAGTTAAGGAACGAAACCTGGCCGTTTTGCGTGACGGGTATCGATTCCGGGTTGCTTGACGACCAGATGACGTTTTGCAGCGACGCGTTGACGGTGCTTAAAGCGCCGACGTGTTTGACGGAAGACGTAATGGTCTGCGGGGCGCTGCCGATGCTCGCGTTGATGGCGGCCGGCGACACATCCACTCTTGTCGCGGTGTTGTTGGCGAAGGCGACATAAACGCTGTCGGTTGCCGTCCGGCCATAATAGGAGGTCGCCGTGACGGTGATGATGGCGTAGCAGGCGTTGTTCGCGGTCGGGCGGCATACGCCGTTTTGGTCGACGCTGACCGTCGCGCTGTCGGAGGACCAGATAATGCTTTCGTAATACGAGTCGAGCGGGCTCAGCCGCGCCGAAAGAGAAAGGGTCTTGTTGGTGTAAGCCGTGGTCAGCGGAACTTCGACGGAAACAAAGCCGCCCGCGTCCGCTTCACCGTTGAAGATAGAGACGCTGTTAAAATAAATGTATGTCTTTAAGCCCGCGTAGGCGGTGTTAAGCTGCTGCGTCGCGCTGTCGACATCCGCCTGGACGGCGTTGGGGTCGCCGAAAACCTGCTGCGCCCGGGTCATCGCCGCCGAGAGGGCGTCCCATGTTACGGGGGTATACCGGGTGGAATCCAGGTTCGCGTTTGTGACGGTGTTGATCGCCGCCTCGAGCTGTGTCTTGTTGATGATGACATTGACCGCGCAGGTGGCCGTGAAGCCGCCGTCTCTTGTTCGGGCGATGATCGTCGTCGAGCCGGGGGCCAGGAAAGTGACCAGGCCGGAATCGTTGACCGAAGCGGCGGCGGGGTTGGTGGAAATCCACTCGACCGCCAGAACGCTCGCCTGCCCGACGCCGAGGGTGCCCGTCGGGGTGATCGTCGCCGTGAGCTGTTTCGTGTTATGAATCAGTGCGTTGTTGATCGTCGTGGTGTCAAGGCTGATGCCCGTAGCCAGGACTCTGGCGAACGCGACGTTGACCGAATCGGTGAACACATTGCCCAAATGGTCCTCCGCCCGGACGGTGATGACCGACCAGGTGGGGTCGTTGGCGGCGGGGGAGCATTTACCGGTGCCGTCGACGTTCATGGCCGGGTTGCTCGAAATCCACGTGACGGATTTGTAATCGGCGTCCGCCGGAGTGAGTGTGCAGGAGAACTGGAGGGATTGGTTCGCGTAATTGGCGACCGTACCGACCTTGTAGGTTTTGTATTCGGGAGCCGGCGCGCCCTCAAACGTGAGCGTCACGCCCTGCAGAGGGGTATACTGGCTTAAGGCGTTGAAATTGTTGGCGAGGAATTGCGTGGCGGAATCGACCTGTGCCTGTGTGGCGTAGGTGTCGTTCTGTACATAATACGCTTCCTCGAGCGCCTGCGTAAACGCCGCGAAATCCTCGGCCGGAAAATCTTCGGGGTTGAGGCCGGCGTTTTCCACAAGGCTGATCATGGAGTTAAGCGCGGCCTTGTTCGCCCGAACCTTGACGCTGCACGTTGCGGACTTGAAACCGTCAAGGGTAAGAGCCGTAATCGTCGCGTCGCCGACGGCAACCGCCGTGACGGTCCCGCCGCTGACGGTGGCAACGGCCGGGTTGGAGGACGACCAGAACACATCCTTGATGCTCGCGTCGGCAATGCCGATAAAACCGCTCGGGGTGATGGTTTCGGTGATCTTGCTTGTCGCGCCGGGAGTCAGGGTGATGTCGGTCTTATCGATCGAGATGCCTGTGACGGGGTAATTGGCGAAGGACACGACGCAGGTGTCGGTGAAGCCGCCGTCCTGTGAGGTCGCGGTGATCAGTGTCCATCCCTTGGAGTTTTTATTCGGGGACACGACGCCGTTTTCATCGACGTCGATGTCGCCGTTGCTGGAGGTCCAAATCACCTTTTTGTTCGTCGCGTCCGCCGGCGTGAAGACGGCGTGCAACGTCGTGGAGGCGTTGTTGTAGCTTTGCGACGTCGAAACATGCACCGCGACGTTCGGCGCCTCCGCGATGGCGAGGCCGGTGACAAGGGTGCCGACGAATACTTTAAAATAGGTTTTGACGGTGTCGCTCGTCTTGGCGATGACCGTGATGGAGCCGCCGTCGAGCGGTGTCAGAACGCCGTTTTTATTGAGCCTGGCGATGCTGTTTTCGGCCGAGGTTGTCGCGGTGGCGAACATCTCGGTCTCGCCG
This sequence comes from Clostridiales bacterium, assembly GCA_036834305.1. Lineage (GTDB taxonomy): Bacteria > Bacillota > Clostridia > Oscillospirales > Acutalibacteraceae > UBA1447. Next base: position 9,888 of record DAITOC010000011.1, on the reverse strand, counting down.
TCGTCGGCGAGCAGGCCCCAGGTGATTGTCGCGAGGATTCTTGACGGGTATGTAACGGCGACCATTTGCGCGAGCTGCCCGATTGTCGCGAAGGCGGGGCCGGTAATCTCGATGTCCTCCGCGGCCGTGTGGGGTTTGCCCGTAACGGTGACGCCTTTGGACATGGTGATACCGTCGAGCGTGGCCGTGACGGTGGTGGACTTCGACCCGGTGTTGGACAGCGCGTCGCGCCCTGTCAAAAGGCCGCTGTCCCGGTCGACTTTGACATAGGCCGGATTGGCTGACTGCCAGACAATACCCTGTGTCGTCGCGCCTTTGGGTCTCAGGTCGGCGATACCCAGTTGCGAGGTCTCGCCCTCCTTCACCGTCGCCGTTCCGGCTATCGAAAAGCTCGTGACCGGTATGTCTTGCACGACCTTGACGGTCACGGTGTCGTTGGTGTTGAGCTTCAACAGGTAGTTGGCGACCGTTGTGATGGCGCCTTCTGTCCAATTAATCAAATTATCCGTTCCGGCAAGGGCCAAAAGCCCCCAGAGCACATATTTGGCGACCGTCGTCGAAACCGGGAGGCCGAGCACGTTGACAAGGATGCTGGCCAAAGTGCCCGCGAGGGCCTCCGGGTCCTGTTCCCCGACAAGGTCCGCGTATTTCAGCACATTGTCCATGAACCCCTTGACGTCCGGTGACGCCATCAGGGTTGCTTCGCCGACGCCCGTAAAGGTGGCGAGCCCTTCCGGCGTAATGGTCGCGTAATCGCCGCCGGATTTGACGGACCAGTTGACGCCCATATGTAGGCGCATCGGCGTCGTAACCGCCTGAAGTTGGATGGAATAACCAACCTCGACGGTGGCGGGAACCTGCGCTTTGTTGGTAATGGTGGTTCCGTTGGGGAAGAAATCGGCGGTCGCCGCGTCGGATTTGTTGACGGCGACCCGCACCTCGTCGCGCGCGAGCTCTACATCATCGGCGCTGTAAAGGATGACGGTGATGCCCGTGTCGAGTTCGTTGAGTTTTGTTCTGAGTTTTTCGACCAGGGAATCCGCGATGTCGCCGGGCAGGACGCTCACGCCGTTCTCGACGACATCCAGGATGCCCTCGGCGTCCATGGTGTCGACGTCCATGCCGTCAAACAGCGCTTCGATCGCCGCCGCGACGGTGTTGCCGACGACGGGAATGGTGCGGATGTCGTTGTCAATCCAAAGCCGCAAAACGGCGCCCTTTGAACTGTCGTGCGCCCTCAGCAAGCCGCTCTGGTCGACCGAGGCGAGAATCGGGGTCTCGCTCTCCCAATAAAAGTAGCCGCCTTCGGGCATACTGCAGTCGACGAGCGTCGCTGTCAACTGGAGGGACTCGCCCTCTTTGAGCACAATGCGCTGAGTGACCGGCGAGCCGTTGGCATAAATGTCAACGATATGCGTGATGCCGTCGACTGCCCCGAGAGCCGGGGTCAGCGCTCCGGCAAACAAGAGCGCGGCCATCAACACACTGAAGGACCTTTTCATGAGCCTTTTCATACAGACACCTCGTTTCTGAGAATGTTGCGGGATAAAATACATATTGATACAGAACATATACTACTATAATATGGCATATAAATAGAGCTAAATTGGAAATAAGGCCGTAAAAGTACAAAAAATTATGATGACCATAAAATAAATTATACAGATTCGATAAGATAGGTTTTTATCCGCGGACGGGCTGTGGCAAAGCCACTTGAAGTGCCGGGCGCGATTTGATATAATCGAAATCGGAAAGCGGTGAAACCGGTTGAACGAGAAATATGAACGGTTCAGGGAACAGTACCCAACCTTTTATTACGATGGATACGAGATAGCAAAATCGGCCGATTGCGTCCGGATTCGATACGCCTTCCGTATAGAGGGGCTTTGCGCGTTCCAACCCGAAATCAACATTTTGACCGGCAACCTGAACATACTCAACGACGCCGACGGCCCGGCCGCGCGCGACATCGCCTTCTCGCTCGGGCTCGCCGAACTGCCGAGTTATTGGAAATGCTGCTGCCCGCCGAACATTGAGGTGCGGTGCGGCGCATTGACCGGCGCCGAGGCTGCCTGGTGGAAAAAACTGTGGTTCAACGGCTGCGGGGAGTTTTTTTACCGCAACGGCATTGAGACGGACTTAGACGCTTTCGCGGACTTGAAGCCGACAGGGCAGACACGGGAGGCCGGCGCGTCACGGGAGCCGTTCCGTACCGGCGGGCTCAACATCATTCCCGTCGGCGGGGGAAAGGACTCCTGCGTGACGCTCGACCTTCTGTCGGCGCAAAAAGAACACAATTACTGTTTCACGGTCAACGACCAGCCGGCCAGGACCGAAACGGCCGCCGCCGCGGGCTGCCCCGCCGGCCGGTTCATCCGGACGCTCCGGACCATCGACCCGGAACTGCTGAAAAAAAACGCCGAGGGGTATTTAAACGGCCACACGCCGTTTTCCTCGGTCGTCGCTTTTTTGAGCTTCTACTGCGCGTATATAACCGGCGCGGCGAACATCGTGCTTTCCAATGAATCGAGCGCGAACGAAGGGAATATCGAAGGCGGGGGCGTCAACCACCAGTATTCCAAGAGTTTCGAATTTGAGAAGGACTTTGCCGATTATACACGCGCGCGGTACGGCCTGCCCATCCGGTATTTCAGTTTGTTGAGGCCGTTTAACGAGCTGCAGATCGCCAAACAATTCGCGTCGCTGAAACACTTTCACGGCGCGTTCAAAAGCTGCAACGCCGGCAGCAGGCAAAACATCTGGTGCGGGCGCTGCCCGAAATGCCTGTTTGTGTATATGATCCTGTCGCCGTTTCTCGAGCCGGAGGAACTGCGGGATATTTTCGGCGTCGACATGCTCGACAAAGAAGAACTGCGTGGGGAGTTCGACGCCTTGGCGGGCTTTACGCCCGAAAAGCCGTTCGAGTGCGTGGGCACCGCGGACGAGGTCCGCGCCGCGCTGTATATGACCGCGCGGAAATACGCCCGGCGCGGGCTGAAGCCGCCCCGGCTGCTCGAATACTATACCGGTTTGCGGGCGGACCGGGACGCCGCGCTCGGGGAAAAACTGCTGAAAGCCTTTGACAGCGAAAACAATATACCGGCGGCGTTTGCCGGCCGCGTTTCGGAGATGTACGATGACGTATCAACCATTGATTGAGTATTTTCGAAACAGGAACGTGCTTCTGCTCGGCTTTGGGCGGGAGGGGCGCTCGACCTGCGCGTTTATCCGCCGGTATTTCCCCGATAAACTTCTGGGCATCGCGGATATACGGGATATTGAGGTCGACGACGCGAATGTGCGGCTCCACACGGGCGCGGCCTACCTGAAGGCCGTCGACGAGTATGACCTGGTCATGCAGAGCCCGGGTGTATCCTTGCGGGGAATCGTCCCGGCGAGCCATGTGGAAATCACCGGGCAGACCGATTTGTTTTTGCGCTTCGTGCCCTGCGAAACGGTGGGCATCACGGGAACGAAAGGGAAAACCACGACCTCGACGCTGATTTATGAAATGCTCACAGCGGCGGGTAGGCCGGCGTGCCTCATCGGCAACATGGGCTTTCCGGTTTTTGACAGCCTCGACGAACTAGGGAAGAAGACGGCGGTCATTGAAATGTCGTCCCACCAGCTCGAATTCGTCCGCACCTCGCCGCACATCGCGGTGCTGACAAACATCTATCCCGAGCACCTTGACCACTACAACGGGTTTGAGGGTTATGCCCGCGCGAAAACGAACATCCTGCGTTTTCAAAACGACAAGGATTATTTTGTTTACAACGCCGACCAGGACTACGGTGGTATCGTCAACTTCACGGCGCTGAAAGCGCGCGCCGTGCCCGTCAGCGCCCGGGACGCCGAAAAATCGGCGTTTCTCTGTTCCCTGACGAGCATCAACGAAAGGCTCAGAGGGGTTCACAACCACCACGACATCTTTTTGGCCGCCGCCGCCGCGCGGTGCCTCGGTGTCGATGAGGCCGCCATTAAACGAGGCGTCGAACACTTCAAAGGCATTGAGCACCGCATGGAGCCGGTGGGCGTCTTCCGGGGCATCAAGTTTTACAACGACTGCATCGCGACGATTCCCACCGCCGTCGAGTTCGCCGTGGAGGCCCTCGCGGATGTCGGCAGCCTGATTATCGGCGGCATGGACAGGGGACTCGACTATTCCGGCTTTGTCGCGGCGCTGGAAAGAAGCGGGGTTGACAACATCATCTGCCTGCCCGACACGGGCCACGCCATCGGCAGGGAACTGCTAAAGAGGCATTGCCCGAACAATGTGGTGTTTGCCGACGATATGGAAAGCGCGGTCGCGCACGCTTTTGAGCTGACCGAAGCAGGCAAAAGCTGCCTGCTGTCGCCCGCGGCCTCGAGCTACAACCGTTACAAGGATTTTGAGGAGAAGGGCGGGCATTTCAAGCGCCTTGTGCGTGAAATGGGCGGGAATGGCTGACGAACGGCTTGACATAAAGAAGGCCGAGAAAGAAATCGGGGAACGCGTCACGCTGCTTTCGGGCCGAAATACGGCGGATGCCGAACGATTCTGCGTGGATTTGCTCGCGGCGGCAGGCCGGCCGGAAGGCCGCGCTCAATCGGCCGCGTTGGCGCGGTGCCTGTGCCGTTTTCTGTTGCACAAAAAAACCAAAAGCCGGTTCACGGCCGTTATGAAAGAGGACGAAACACTCCGGCGGGCGGTGTTCGGCGAACTCAACACCAACAAATACAGCCTGATTTTCATGATGAAAAGGCTGCTGAGGCTCAATGACATCGAACTCACGCGGGAAATCCTTGAGCTGTTGAAAAATAACCCGTTCCGGCAGGAGGAAGCAAAGCCCTGGTCGGACCGGTGGTCGTTGGGCTTTCTGCTCGACGAGGTGCTCAACGCGCCGTCGGATTACCTGAACCTGAGCCCGGAAAGCCTTGAAACCATACAATTTTATTTACCGAAAGGATGATAACGAAAATGAAAACAAGATTGTTGAAAACCCTGTCTGCCTGCCTGGCTCTTGCGCTGCTGTTTTCCGTTGTTGCCTTCGCGGCGCCGGCCGGGGAGGACAAGCCGTTCGAAAACAGCCAATTCTTCAATATGGGGGATTACTCCATCCACTACCGGGTGTTCGAGGCGCAAGGCGCCTTCAAGGGCCGTGTCATGATGCTCCACGGGTTTCTCAGCAACACGGTGACCTGGGAACCGATGGTTCCGGGTTTGACGCAAGCGGGGTACACCTGTGTTCTCGCGGACATGCCGAGCTTCGGCTACAGCACCAAAGAAAGCGCGGCGGTTTCGCCCGTCGACCGCGAAGACCTGGTATTCGCGCTCATGGAAAGCATCGCCCCGGCGGACACCTGGTTTTTGGCCGGGCATTCCATGGGGGGCGGCATCGCCCTGAATATCGCGCTCGAGCACGGGGAAATTAAAGGGCTTCTCTTGTTCGCGCCCGCGCAGACCTCGGAAATACCGGAGGCGGCCAGGCCGTTTGTCACCTCAAAACCCGCGATTGCGCTCATGAACGCGTTCGCCCGCCTCGCGACGCGGGGGAAACTATTCGGCACAGCCGCCCTGGCGATGGCTTCCGGCGACTGGCAGTTTGCCGTTAATTACGACATGGACAGCATCACCAAGCCGCTGAGCCTACCGGGCACGGGCGAGGGGCTGCTTTACACAACCGCGCGGATGAAGGCGACCGACATCGCGGCGCTGCCGGGGCTTACCATGCCGATACTGCTCGCGCGCGGTGACAACGACAAAGTCCTTTCCGCCGATCTGATTGAGGAACTCAACGCGGCGCTGCCGAACGCGCAGACAATTACCGTGGCGGGCGGCGGCCACATGATCAACGAAAACAAGGCGGCCGAACTCATTCCGGCCGCGGTCGAGTTTTTGAACAGCCATTCATAATTACCGCGACTGCCGCGACGGATAATATAATAAAACTCCCTCGGCGAATCGTCGCCGGGGGAGTTTTTGAAAGGCGGATGACGTAAGGAACGGTTAAAACCCTCCGCCGGGAGCGGGCGTATCGCCCATGGTAAACACGAGCGTGCCGCCGCCGGCGATTTGCGAGTGGATGACGGACGGTTTATCAAGCCGGACACCGTTGAGCGTCACGCTTTGGACATAGATGTTGGCGGGCGACTGGTTGTTCGCGATGACGGTCAGGGTTTTGCCCCCGCCGAGGTTCATAACGGCCTTGTCAAGGTTCGGGGAGCCGAGCCAGTAACGGTCCGTCCCCGCGACGGGGTAAAGGCCCATCGCCGAGAAAACATACCAGGCGCTTAATGTTCCGCCGTCGTCGTTGCCGTCAAGGCCGTCGACATCCGCGCTGTGGCGGTCGGCCAGCGCCCAGCGGACCCATTTCTGTGTCAGGTCGGGCCGGCCCGCGTCGTCGAACAGATAGGGCGCGTGGATGTCGTGCTGGTTGCCCTGCCAGTAGCCGGGGCCCGGGTCCACGGCGGCGCGGGTTTTGCTCGCGTCGGCCATAAACCGGTCGAGTTCATCGACAAAATAATCGGGGCCGCCGAAAAGTTCAATGAGGCCGGCGGTGTCGTGCGGCGCGGTCCAGCGCCAATGTCGGGGACTGCCCTCGCAGTAAGCCCGGCTGACCTTCACCGGCAGGATTTCATCGTAATAACTCGTCACATTCGGGAAGAACAGCGTCTGCCACGAGCCGTCGGTGTTGCGGGGACGGAAGTATTTTGTCGCGGAGTCGAACACGTTTTTATACGCCATGGACTTTTCGGTGAAGAACGCCGCGTCATCCGTTTTACCGAGCGCTTCGGCCATCAGGGCGATGCTGCCGTCCGCCCAGGCGTATTCGAGGGTGCGGCTGACCGAATTCTTTATTGTGTCGGCCGGGCAATAACCGTATTGCAGGAATTCCGCGTTGCCATCACGCCCGTCGAGCCCGACCTTCTCGGGGCTCAGGGCGGTATTTTTCATCAACGCGTACGCTTCTTCGGCTTCAAAATCGCGGATACCTTTCAGGTAACTTTCGGCAATGACCATATCGGCCGGTGTGCCGAACATCGAGCCGGTGTAACCGCCGCCCGAGGGCCAGCGCGGCAGGTTGCCGCCTATGCGAGCCATGCGGACAAGGCTTTTGAGGCAATCGCGCTGAACATCCGGGGCGATGAGGGTCAGAAGCGGGTGTTCCGTGCGGAAGGTATCCCAAAGCGACATATCGGTGCGGTAGATGAAGCCGTCGGCCTCGCCGATTTGGCGGTTAAAGCCCAGGTACTGCCCGTTGACGTCGGTGAAATTCGTGGGCATAATCATCGCGTGGTACAAAGCGGTGTAAAATACCGTTTTGATCTCGGGGTCATCGGTTTCGATTTGAATGGTCGACAGGCTGCTTTCCCACTCGCGGCGGGCGGCATCCCGCACGCCGTCAAAATCGAGGCCGCCGCATTCGGCTTCGAGGTTTTGCCGCGCGTTTGCCAAACTGACGAAACTGACGCCGACCTTGAGTTCGACCGGGCGGTTTTTTATGTTGCCGAAATTGATGTTCGCGCCCGTGTCATTGCCGGCGGCTTCGGTTCTTCCCTCGACGCTGACACCTTCGCTCCAGGTCGAGTACGACGCGAAGGGCGTGTCAAACCGCGCGACGAAATACCCTTTGAGCCCGTCGTATCGTCCCGTGAAGCCGGTGAAAACGAGGGCTTCGCCTTCGACTTCACGGGTTTCGGGAAGGATGTTGATTTTCCCTTCCTCCGCTCTGCCGTCCGCGAGAAAACTCGTCGCGTCGATGAAAAGATGCGCGTCTTTCGCCGACCGGAAGGTATAGCGGTGCGCGCCGGTGTGCTGCGTTGCCGTCAGTTCCGCCAAGCAGTCGATTCCCGGCAGGTTGACGGCGTAATACCCGGCGGTCGACGTCTCTTGGTCGTGTGAAAAAACAAGCGGTTTGCTTCGCCTGTCGGCCGGGTCAAAGTTCCCCACGGCCGGCGTAACGCGGAAGTGCCCCATGTCCTCCACTCCCGTGCCGGAAAGGCGGGTGTGGCTGAAGCACCACAGGTGGTCATGGCCGTAATAGTAGCCGGCCGTTCCGCAGGTGAAAGGGTGAATGCCTCCCGGCCAGGCGGTGTCCGGGCTCAGGCGTACCATGCCGAACGGGGTTGTCGCTCCCGGGAACAGCATACCGCTGACCCAGGGCAGGCCTCCCGTACCGATGAACGGGTCGACCCATTGGCCGTATTCGCCCGGCTGTGTGTCGGGCATATCGACGACGCGGGGCAGCCCCGTCTGAAACAGCGCGGTGAATACAATGACAGTTGCCAGGATAAACCGGTGCAGGTTTTTTATGAGCGCTAACATAATGTCCCTCCCGTATAGGAATGGTTTTCTGCGCCCGGGCAGAAGGTTGTCCGTTTGTATTATAACAGACGGGCGGGGAAATGAAAAGAAATGGCAAAAACCACCTGAAAAAGGTGGTTTTTACTATGGTTCGTAACAAGAAGCTTCTGTACGCTTTAAAAAGGCCTTACGACTTCTTTTTTGCCTTGCTTGGTTTAAACCACTTCCAGAGCAGGGCCGCGAGCAGCCCGCCCGCGAGCGGCGCGGCGATGAAAACCCACACCTGGGAAAGCGCGTCCCCTCCGGTAAACAGCGCCGGCCCCAAGCTGCGCGCGGGGTTGACCGAAGTCCCGGTCAGCGGAATGCCGAGAATGTGCACGAAGGTGAGCGACAGGCCGATGACTATGCCGGCGATGTTCGATGTTTTGTCCGATGAGGTGACCCCCAGGATGGTCAGAACAAACACAAAGGTCAGGATGATTTCGACGAGGATAGCCCCGCCCATATTAAGCCCGACATAGGAGAGCTTGTCGAAGCCGTCGGCGCCCAGCCCCGTTGCCGCGGCGTCAAGGCTCGTCATGCCGATCACCGCTTTCAGAAGCGCCGCCGCCGCGATACCGCCGGCAAATTGCGCGATGACATAGCCGATGAAATCGCCGGCTTTCATGCCGCGGTTTATCAGCACCGCGAGAGATACGGCCGGGTTGATGTGACAGCCGGAAATGTGGCCGATGGCGTAGGCCATGGCAACGATGGAAAGGCCGAAAATGAGGGCGATGCCCAAAATACCGAGCTTTCCGTCAATGCCTCCGGATATCGCGGCCGCGCCGCAGCTGAAAAAAACAAGCGCAAAGGTCCCGATGAATTCCGCCGCGTACTTTTTCACAACTGTTTCCTCCTTTGTTAAAACTCAGACATCATATATTATTATGCCCGATTCCATTATAGAACCGGTTCGCGAGCAAGTCAACCGTTTGTTGCTTCACGGTTCTTTGCCAAACAACATCATTCGGTTTCCAGCATAATTACATAGAGATTAATTAGCGAAGCACCCGCATGGGAGGTAAGGGGTTACCTGCTGTGCGGGTGCTTTTTTTTAACACTAATAATTAATGCCTTCATCTGATTTTTAAAAATACGATTGAATAATAAATATTATTGTGATAATATATTCTCATTAAAAAAACCGATAAATTAATATGAAAAGGTGCTCGAATATGAAAAATATTGGTTTTTTCATATTATGGCTGGGATAGGCGATACGCGCGAGGCAAGACGGCGTTTTTTACATATATTTAATATTTATTATTATTAATGTTATATACAAAGGGAGGAAGCAACAATGAAAACCAGAGCCGGAAAAATTATGACCGTGTTGATTGTAATCCTTGTGGCGGCAGCCGGGGTGATAGGCGCAGTCTTCCTGCAGCAACGAAATAAACCGGCGGACTCGTCAAGGTTGAGCACGCTCGCCGCTGCGGAGCAGACAACGCAAGCGGAAACGGAAAGCGGGAGCAGGGCGGTTTACTCGCCTTCCGGCCAAATCATTGACGCGGCGTTTAAAGCCCTGAAAGAGAATGGCAGCGAGGAGCTCTGGGATT
>DAITOC010000010.1:0-28518 GCA_036834305.1 Clostridiales bacterium | reverse complement strand
AAAAATCTTAACCGGCAAATAAAAAATAAAAAAATGTTGACATTTTGGGAAGACGCTGTTAATATAATGAATACAACAAAGCGGAGCGGCTTTTTTAAAAGGGAATCGCTCCCACCTTCGGGGTTTCGTCCGCCGAGAGGTCAATACCGGCCGGGGTGCGCGGCATCCGGTTATGTGTTGATTTTTTACGGGGACGGTGACTGCCGCCCCCGCTTTGATTTTACCAAGACGGCATACGGAGGTGCTTTTTATCAGTATCAAGGAAGTGCAGATCAATGAGGGAATCCGCGACAAAGAAGTCAGGGTGGTGACCGACAGCGGCGAGCAGCTCGGCATTATGACCAGCGCGAATGCTCTGAAGCTTGCGGAGGAAAAAAACCTTGACCTGGTCAAGATCGCGCCGCTGGCGAACCCGCCGGTGTGTAAAATCATGGACTACGGCAAATACCGTTTTGAGCAGTCCAAGCGGGAGAAAGAAGCGAAAAAGCATCAGAAGACCGTGGAAATCAAAGAAGTTCGGCTTTCGCTTAAAATTGACACGCATGACTTTGATACCAAAGCAGGGCACGCGAAACGATTTCTGTCGGCAGGCGATAAGGTTAAGGTTTCCATCCGGTTCAGAGGGCGCGAAATGGCGCACCCGGATATCGGCCTGAACATTATGAAAAGGTTTGCCGAGGAATGCGCGGAATTCGCGGCCGTTGAAAAATCCGCGAAGCTCGAAGGCCGCCAAATGCTAATGTTCCTGACGCCGAAAGCCGTCAAATGACAATCCTATTAAAAACCGGGAGGAAAACACCATGCCAAAAATCAAAACCCACTCCGGAGCGAAAAAGCGCTTCAAACTCTCAAAAAACGGCAAACCGATGCGCTCGCATGCCTATATGAACCACATCCTGACGAAGAAAAACACGAAACGCAAGAGGAATCTTCGCAAAGCGACCGTCGCGGACGATACGAATGTAAAGCAGATCAAACGCCTCATCCCCTACAAATAATCGGGCGAATCTACTTTGTTTTGTGTTTGACATTTCGGGCATTGCTCTTGAAATAAACATTCACAGCAGGAAGTTTGGCTGCATTCAGAACAAAAAACGGAGGGAATTATCATGGCTCGTATTAAGGGCGCAACCATAACAAGAAAAAGAAGAAACAAGGTGCTGAAGCTCGCGAAGGGTTACTACGGCTCGAAAAGCAAGCTTTTTAAGACCGCGAAACAAGCGGTTATGAAATCCGGCAATTACGCGTATATCGGCCGCAAACAGAAAAAGCGCGATTTCCGCAGGCTGTGGATTACCCGTATTTCCGCCGCAGCAAAAATGAACGGCACCAATTACTCGACATTTATAAACGGCCTGAAAAAAGCCGATATTCAACTCAACCGCAAAATGCTTTCCGAAATCGCGATTTCGGACCCGGCCGCGTTCACGGCTTTGGTCGAGAAAGCGAAAACAGCCGCTGCAGGCTGATAACCGCGGCAGGGGCGGCGTTGAACAGCCCCGGGTGAAGGCAGACGAACAGTCTGCCTTTTTTCTTGACCTGCGCGCAGATGATTGACGCGGGAAACGGATTTATGTATTATAGTATACTATATCGGCCCAACGCATCATGTAAGGGATAAACGCCATGGAGAAAATCACAAGCAAAGCCAACGAAAAGATCAAATTTGCCGCCCTGCTTTCACAAAGCGCGCAGGCAAGGCGCGAGCACGGCCTTTTTTTGCTTGAAGGCGCCCGCCTCTGCGCGGACGCGGCCGCTTCTGCGGTTGAAATCGAACAGGCGTTTTTCACACCCGAGGCTTTGGCCAAATACGCGGACGCAGCCGAAGCGGTCATCGGCCGCTCGAAAGCCTGTTTTGAGATAACCGGTGAAATCAGCGCCCGGCTTTCGGAAACAAGGACAGCGCAGGGATTATTCTGTGTCTGTAAAATGCTTGACAAAGCGGAAAACGGTTATAAAATGGATATGGATGGGAAGTATATTGCTTTGGAAAATATACAGGATCCGTCCAACCTCGGCGCGATCTGCCGCACGGCGGAGGCTCTCGGAATCACCGGCCTGATTGCCGCGGGGGGTTGCGACATATACAACCCCAAAGCGCTCCGGGCGGCCATGGGCTCCTCCCTGCGTTTACCGATTCTTCAAACCGGCGATTTGCCGTCTTTGCTGCTGACCGCCAAAGAAAACGGAATGCTGACGCTTGCCTCGACGGTTTCACCGCGGGCCGTTCCCGTCGGCAGCCTGCCGCCTCACGCGGGCGTCGTCTGCGTCATCGGCAACGAGGGCGCGGGTATCGGCGAAGAAACGGCGAAGGCCTGCGCGGCGAGCGTGACCATTCCGATGAAGGGCCGGGCGCAGTCTTTGAACGCGGCTGTTTCCGCGGCCATATTGATGTGGGAGCTGACGCGTTGACGAATGTACTGACAGGCGAGCCGTCGGGAACAAGCGCGGCGGATTTGCGGGCATACTGGGTTTGGCTTCAGAACGGCGTCGGCATCGCCGGCTGGGCGGGTGAAATCCTCGCTTGCTTTTCCACCCCGAAAGAGCTTTACGAAGCGGGGTCCAGGGAGTGGAGGCTGTCCGGCGCCCTGACAGGCCGGCAGATCCGGCGGCTCGAAAGCTATTCGCCCGAACAGGCTCAAATCGTTGTGAAGCAATGCGACACCAACGGCTGGAAGATTGTGACGCCCGTTTCACCCGACTACCCTTCGCTTCTGTTGCAAACAGAGAATTACCCCGTTGTGCTCTATACCTGGGGCGACCTTGGATGCTTGAAAAATACGATTCCGGTCGCGGTTGTGGGAACGCGTTCCGCCACGCGCCGAAGCGTTGATATTACGGGCAGGCTGTGCGCCTCCCTCGCGGCGGCGGGGGCGGTCGTTGTCAGCGGAGGCGCGTTGGGCATTGACAGCGCGGCTCACACGGGAGCCCTTTTCGGAGGCGGAAAGACGGTGGCGGTTCTCGGCTGCGGCCTTGACGCGAAGTACTTGATGGGCAACTTCGCGCTGCGGACCCAAATCGCCGCGAGCGGCGCGGTAGTCAGCGAATACCCGCCGCAAACACCCGCGGCCGGCCCGAACTTTCCTATCCGCAACCGGCTGATATCGGGCATGTGCCTGGGCACTGTGGTCATCGAGGCCGGCGAAAGAAGCGGCTCCCTGATCACAGCGAGCTTCGCGCTCGAGCAGGGAAGGGATGTTTTCGCCGTCGCCGGCGATATTATCAACTCCTCGTTTACCGGCACAAACAAACTCATTCGAGACGGCGCGAAACCCATCTTTTCGGCCGCCGATATCCTTGAGGAATATGCCTTCCGCTGCCCCGGACTTATCGATACGGACAATCTCGAGAGGGATTTGTCGAAAGTGGCCTTTCCCGCCGAGGGCCTTGCCGCTGTCAAGACGCCGGCGCGCCGCGAACGGCCGGCTCCGGCTCCCGATACCGCTGTCGTCACAAAGGGGGCTAAAAGCGAAACACGCGCCGTGCGGCCGCTGCCGGAAGGCACCGGCGAAGACGCGAAGCGAATTTACGCTTTGATAGGAACACAACCCGCGCATATCAACGACATTGTGGCGGCTTCCGGCCTCGACAGCGCCGCGGTTTTCACGGCGGTCACCGAGTTAGAACTTTTCGGCTACATCGAACTGGCCGCCGGAAGAAGATATGTGCTCAAACAATAAATTCGTGTGCATTAGGAGCAAGTTATGTCAAAACTCGTTATCGTCGAATCCCCCTCAAAAGCCAAAACCATAAAAAAATACCTGGGCAGCGGTTATGATGTCGCCGCCTCGGTCGGCCATGTGCGCGACCTTCCGGCGGCCAAATTGAGCATCGATGTCAAAAACGATTTTGCCCCGAAATATTCCGTTATCAAGGGCAAAGAAAAGTTTGTCAAGGAGTTAAAGCAAAAGGCCGAAAAAAGCGACAAAGTGTTCCTCGCGACCGACCCGGACAGGGAGGGCGAGGCCATTTCCTGGCATATCGCCGTTTTGCTCGGGCTCGACCCGAACGATAAGAACCGGATAACCTTTAATGAAATAACTAAAAACGGCGTGGCTGACGGCATGAAATCTCCACGGACGCTCGACATGAACCTGGTCAACGCGCAGCAGGCCAGACGGATTCTCGACCGCCTTGTCGGGTATTCGCTGAGCCCCTTTATTTCGCAAAAAATCCGCCGCGGCCTTTCGGCCGGCCGCGTCCAAAGCGTCGCCGTCAAGCTTATCGTGGACAGGGACGCCGAAATCGAGGCGTTTGTGCCCGAGGAATATTGGACCATCGGCGCAAAACTGCTGACACCCGAAAAAAAAGAATTCACGGCGCAGTTCCAGGGTGACGAAACCGGGAAAGTCAAACTCACCCGCAAGGAACAGGCCGACGCGTTTCTCACGCGCCTCGAGGGAGCCCGGTATGTTGTCGGCGGTGTAAAGAAGGGCACCAAAAAACGAAGCCCCGCGCCGCCGTTTATCACCTCAACACTCCAGCAGGAGGCCTCCCGGCGGCTGGGTTTTCAGGCGCAGAGGACGATGAAGGCGGCGCAGGAGTTGTACGAGGGCGTCGATATCGAAGGCACGGGCCTGACGGGCCTTATCACCTATATGCGGACGGACTCTTTTCGCGTTTCCGACGAAGCCAGGGTTCTCGGCGCCGAGTATATCGCGCAGAATTTCGGCGGAGGGTACCTTCCGGAAAAACCGCGGTTCTATAAATCCCGCGCGAGCGCCCAGGAGGGGCACGAGGCCATTCGCCCCACGCTGCCCTCCCTCACGCCGGAACAGGTCAAAAGCAGCCTTTCGGCGGACCAGTATAAAATCTATTCCTTGATATGGAGGCGTTTTCTCGCGAGCCTTATGGCGGACTGTGTTTTGAATACGGTGAAAGCGGAAATCAAAGCGTTCCGCCCCGAGGACGAAAATGCCGGAAAATTCTGCCTGTTTACCGCGACCGGCTTTTCCGTCCGTTTCGACGGGTTTACGAAACTGTATGAGGAAATGGCCGACGACTCGCTCAAGGCCGAAGGGAATCTGCCGGAGATCAAGGAAAAGGACAACCTGTCGCTTAAAAAACTTGAGGCCGAAAAGCATTTTACACAGCCGCCGCCCCGATTCACCGAAGCGTCGCTCATCAAAGCGCTTGAGGAAAACGGCGTCGGCCGGCCGAGCACATACGCGGCGATCATCTCGACGATCATCAAGCGCGACTATGTCAAAAGAAGCGCGAAGCTGCTGATGTCGACCGAACTCGGGGCCGCCACCACAAAACTGCTCGACGAGCGTTTCCCCAACATCGTCAATGTGAAGTTCACAGCGGAGATGGAAACCTCACTCGACGAGGTAGGCCAGGGGAACGAGGACTATATAAAAACGCTTCACGCCTTTTACGACGATTTTGATAAAACATTGAAAAAAGCGAAAGAAGCGACAAAGGGCAAAAAGATCCTGCTCAACGAGGACATTACGGATATTGCCTGCGATAAATGCGGCAAGATGATGATCATCAAGACCGGGCGGTACGGCCGCTTTCTCGCGTGTTCGGGTTACCCCGACTGCAGCAACACCAAACCATTGCCGCACCCGACGAAAGCCCTGTGCCCCAAATGCGGCGCGAACATCATTGAAAAAAGATCCAAAAAAGGGTTTACCTTTTTCGGTTGTGAGGCCTGGCCAAACTGTGATTTCGCAACCTGGGACAAACCGACCGCCGAGTTGTGCCCGCAGTGCGGCAAGTCGCTGTTTATGAAATCATTCCGGATACACCTTTGTCTCAACGAGGGCTGCGGCTACGAGATAAAGGTTCCGAAAAAAAGCGGGAAAAACGATGAGAGCCGGGAGGAACAATGAGCCGGGTTCTCGTTATCGGAGGCGGCCTCGCCGGGGCCGAGGCAGCGTGGCAGCTCGCGAAAGCGGGTATTCGCTCAACCGTCGCGGAAATGAAGCCGCTGCGGTTTTCCCCGGCGCATAAAAGCCCCACCTTAGCGGAACTTGTCTGTTCAAATTCCTTGAAATCGGCGAACCGGGATACCGCCTCGGGAATGCTCAAGGCGGAGATGGCGCTGATGGGTTCGGTTTGCCTCGAATGCGCGAAACAAAGCGCGGTGCCCGCGGGCGGCGCGCTCGCGGTGGACAGAAGCGAGTTTTCCCTCCTTGTTACGGAAAAACTTGATAACGAACCGTTGATTGCCGTCGAACGCCGGGAGGTCACGGCTATACCCGGGCAGGGAACCGTAATTGTGGCCGCCGGGCCGCTCGCTTCGGATGCTCTGGCCGGGAGCATCGCTTCCCTGTGCGGCGGCTTGCTGAGTTTCTTTGACGCGGCTGCGCCGATTGTCACCGCGGCAAGCGTTGACATGAGCCGCGCTTTTCCGGGCTCCCGGTACGGCAAAGGGGGAGCCGAAGACTACATCAACTGCCCGATGGACGCCGCGGAATACGAGCGGTTTTATGAGGCGCTGTCAGATGCCGAAGCCGCGCCGTCCCATAGTTTTGATAAACGCAAGGGTGTTTACGAGGCCTGTATGCCGATCGAGGCGCTCGCGTCGCGGGGCCGGGACACGATGCGGTTCGGCCCTTTGCGACCGGTCGGCCTTAAAGACCCGGCGACGGGAAAAAGGCCCTGGGCAGCCCTGCAGCTGCGGCGCGAGAACGCCGCCGGCACGCTTTACGGCCTTGTCGGCTTCCAGACCGGCTTAAAATTCGGGGAACAAAAGCGGGTGTTTTCCCTGATTCCCGCTTTAAGAAACGCCGACTTTGTCCGTTACGGAGTGATGCACAGGAACACCTTCATCAACGCGCCGGCGCTGTTGAACGCCGACTTCGGCTTTAAAACCCGGGAAGGCCTGTATTTCGCGGGCCAGATGACCGGGGTGGAGGGGTATATGGAATCGGCCGCGTCGGGAATGCTTGCCGGCGCGAACGCCGCGAGGCGCCTGAAAGGTCTCGCTCCCCTTGCTTTCCCGCCGGAAACCATGCTCGGCGCGCTGGCCGCTCATATCAGCGAGCCGACGGCGGATTACCAGCCTATGGGCGCCAATTTCGGGATTTTGCCCCCGTTGGCGGACAGAATCCGGGACAAAAAAGCGCGGTACGAAGCCTTGGCGGACCGCGGTATTCGAAAAGCGGAGGAGGCCTTGCGCGATGCGGATTATCGTTGACGCCTTCGGAGGGGACAACGCCCCGCGGGAAGTCCTCAAGGGCTGTTCGCAAGCGGTTCGGGAGCTCGGCGTCGCCGTTCTTCTGTGCGGGCGCGGGCAGGCCATTCGGCAATGCGCCGAGGAAAACGGCATTTCCATGGAAAACATGGACATACTTGACGCGCCGGACATACTGCAAATGACGGACGCGCCCTCGGATATTTTAAAGAAGAACAACGGCTCCTCCATGGCCGCCGGGCTCAACGCCCTCGCAGACGGACAAGGCGAGGCTTTCGTCAGCGCCGGGCCAACGGGCTCGCTGGTTATGGGCTCGACCTTTCTTGTCAAGCGCATAAAAGGTGTTAAAAGGCCCGCGATAGCGGCTTTGATGCCCTCCGCGGCGGGGCCGTTCATGCTCATTGATGCGGGCGCCAACGCCGACTGTGTGCCCGCGCACCTTGCCCAGTTCGCCGTGATGGGCGATATCTATATGAAACATGTTATGAGATTTGACTCGCCGCGCGTCGCCCTGGCCAATATCGGCGCGGAGGAAACCAAAGGAGATAAACTGCGAATAGAGGCATATGCTCTTATGAAGGGCGCGGATTACCGGTTTATCGGCAACGCGGAGGCCAGGGATATTCCGCTCGGCTGCTGTGAGGTGGCGGTGGCCGACGGCTTCACCGGCAATATTCTGCTGAAGATGTATGAGGGGGCGGCCGGCGCGGTCATCGCCGGGATAAAGGATATTTACAAAAAAAACGCGCTGACGATGCTTTCCGCCTTAATGGTGAAACGCGGGATGACTCAATTCAAAAAAAAGATGGATTACACCGAGACCGGCGGCGCGCCGCTTTTGGGTATAAACGGCACCGTCATCAAGGCTCACGGCTCCTCGGACGCGAACGCGATAAAAAACGCGATACGGCAGGCCGAAAAAATTTTCAGCCGCGAGGTCATACGAAGAATTTCCGAGAATATTCATGATAAGACTATATAGAACGGAGGCTGTTTTATGGTTCTTGAAAAAGTGATCACCCTGATTTCTGCTCAATTCAACATCGACGAAGACCAGATAAGCGAGGATACCACCTTTGAGGAGCTCGGCGCGGACGAAGTGGATATCGCCGAACTTGCGCTGGCCGTCGAGAGTGAATTCGAAATTGAATTGCATGAGGACGAGGTTCTTCGGCTTGGCGATGTTTCCGATTTGGTGAAAATCGTACAAACGGCGATCAGTCTGGCCGACTGAATCACAACGCGGCGGCGTTTTCACGCGGAGGCAGAAATGGTTCCCGATCTGAAAAGACTGCAAAACACGATCGCGTACACTTTCAAGGATAAGGCAATCCTTGAGAGGGCGCTTTCGCATTCCTCCTATATCAACGAAAAGCAGCCGAGGGGGCACAGCAACGAACGCCTCGAATTCCTAGGCGATTCGGTTTTGGGCTTCATCACGGCGGAGCATTTTTTTCTTCATTACACCCATTTGCCGGAGGGCGAATTGACAAGGTTGCGGGCCGCGACGGTGTGCGAAGCGTCGCTGCACGGTTTTGCCAATGAGATAAACCTCGGCGGCTTTCTTTTCCTCGGGCGCGGCGAGACCGTAACGGGAGGCCGCGAGCGCCCCTCGATTCTGGCGGACGCCTTTGAGGCGTTGATTGCCGCCATTTACCTCGACGGAGGCATGGAAGAGGCCAGGAAGTTCGTCTTGAAATTCATCGAGAAAGCCGCGATGGACGCCCTGAACCACAAGGATTACAAGACCGTCCTTCAGGAGATTGTCCAGAAAAACCCCGAAGAGAGCGTGGCCTACGTCCTGACGGCGGAAAGCGGCCCGGACCACGACAAGCGCTTCGAGGTTGAGGTAAGGCTCAACAGCAATGTTGTCGGCAGGGGCATCGGCAAAAGCAAAAAGCTTGCCGAGCAGGCGGCGGCCAAAGAGGCCCTTGCCCTGTTGGGCTATTGATTGTCCGCCCGGCCGGAAAAATCGGCGCGACATGCAAATTTCGGCACGAACCGACTCCAAATAAGGTAAAATATATGGTATACTGAAGGCAACACGGAGTTCGCGGGCTTCGAAAAACTGAGGCTGCGGCGGCGCGTATATTCTTAATACAAAGGAATTCAAACAGATGCTGTTAAAAGCTCTTGAAATGCAAGGTTTTAAATCGTTTCCGGACAAAACGGTCCTGCGCCTCGGCAAAGGAATCACATCCGTCGTCGGCCCGAACGGTTCGGGCAAAAGCAATATTTCCGACGGCGTGCGCTGGGTTTTGGGCGAGCAGTCGACGAAAAACCTGCGCGGCTCCAAAATGGAGGACGTGGTGTTCAGCGGCACGGACACCCGCAAGGGGCTCGGTTTCGCGGAGGTGACGCTTCGCCTTGACAACGAGGACAGAACCATTAAGGGCTGCGACAGGGACGAGGTGTCCGTTACAAGGCGCTATTTCCGTTCGGGCGAAAGCGAATACATACTAAACGGCGAAAGTGTCCGCCTCAAAGATATCCACGAGCTGTTTATGGACACGGGTCTTGGCCGCGACGGGTATTCCCTCGTCAGCCAGGGGCGGGTCGCCGAATTGATTTCGGCGAGGTCAATTCAGCGGCGGGAAATGCTCGAGGAGGCGGCCGGCATCTCGCATTTTCGTTACCGCCGGGGTGACGCGATGAAAAGGCTCGCCCAGGCCGAGGAAAACCTGGTGCGCCTGCGCGATATCCTCGCGGAGCTCGAAAGCCGCATCGGCCCGCTGAAAGCGCAAAGTGAAAAAGCCCAAAAGTTCCTCGTTTTGGCGGGCGAGAAAAAGAATCTGGAAATCGGGCTGTGGCTGAACACGATAGAGAAATCCAAGACGGACCTCAAGGAGCAGGAGGATAAGATCGCCCTGGCCTCCGCGCAGTATGAACAGACGCAAAGCAGCCTGGCAAACCTCGAAAATGATATGGATGAGCTCATTGCCCGCGCGCAGGAAATCACGCTGGAAATCGAGCAAGTAAGGCAAAAAGCGGCGAACCTGGAAGAGGAAGCCATTCAGATCGAGGGCGGCATCGCCGTCGAGGAAAACACCGTCGAACACAACAAACGCAACATCGAACGCATCACGAAGGATATGGAGCAGGCGGCGGGAACCGGCCAGCACCTTGACGGCCAGATCAACGAAGCGCTGGGGGAAATCGAGAGGCTTCTTGAGAACATAAACAACAAGCGCCTGGAACTGGCCACGGCAGCCGAGGATATGGCCGCGCTGCGCCTGGGCAACACGCAGTTCGCCGGCAAATACGCGGAGATTTCCAAAAGGACCGCGGAACTTGCCGCCAAAGCCTCCGATAAGAGAATCGAAACCTCCACCGCGGCATCCTCCAAAGAGGAGATTCTCGCGAGGATAGCCGCCGTCGATGAAGCCGCGGCAGCCCGCGAAGCTTCGCTTGAAGAACTCGCGAACGAGCGGACGACGATAGCCGCCCGGCTGAAGATCTGTTCGGAAAAGGCGGCAGGCCTGGCCAACGCCGTTTCGGGCTATGCCCTACGGGTGCAAAACCGGGACGAGAAAGCGGAAAAACTTAAAAAAGCGATTGACGCGCTGAATTTTGATATCCATCAGAAAAACGCCAGGGTAAAAATGCTCGAAGACCTCGAGAAAAACATGGAGGGGTTCTCCGGCAGTGTCCGCGCCGTCATGCGGGAATCGAAAAGAGGAACGCTGCGGGGTATTCACGGGCCGGTCTCACAGCTGGTCACCGTCGACCGGCAATACGAAGCCGCCATCGAGACGGCGTTGGGCGCCGCTCTTCAGCATATCGTGACGGAAGACGAGAACGACGCCAAACGCGCGATTCATTACCTCAAGGAAAGCCGGGAGGGCCGCGCGACCTTCCTGCCCATCAGCGCCATTCACGCCAGGGAAGCCACCGAAAAAGGGCTTGAACGCTACGCCGGCTACATCGACATGGCCGACCGGCTTTTGAGCTTCGACGCGAAGTATGAGGCGATTATCAAATCCCTGCTCGCGCGCACGGCAGTCGCCGACAATCTCGACAACGCCATTGCCATCGCGAAGCAGTACGGATACCGCCTGCGCGTGGTGACACTTGACGGCCAGGTCGTCAACGCCGGCGGCTCCATGACGGGCGGCTCGAGAGGGCAAAACGCCGGCATTCTCGGCAGGGCTAACGAAATCGAGCAGCTCAAAGAAACCGTCCGGGAGCTTCAAAAGAAGTTCGACGGCATGCAGGCCGACTACAAGACGGCGGCGGCGGACCTGGCCGCTGCGGAAGCGGAACTTGACGGCGCTCAGGCGGATTTGGCCAGGGAGCAGGAGGAGAAGATTCGCAAAGAAGGCGAGCTGAAACTCGCCGAAGGCCGGCTGGAGACGGCGTCGGCATCGATCGAGGAGCTTCAGGCCGAGAAAGAGGCGGCGCTCAAACGGATAGCCGGCCTCGACGAAACCCTAAGAACGCTGAAAACCGAAACGGACACCCTTGACACCGACATCGCGAGTCTGCAGCGGCAGCTCGATTCGCTCAACGACGAAAAGGAGACTCTTGAAAGCCGTCGTGAGGAAATCGCGCAGAAGGAAGCGGGCATCAACCTGGAGATCCTGGCCTTTCAAAAGGACATGGAGGCCAGGGAGGAAGCCGTTGGCCTGTTAAGACGGCGAAAAGCCGCGCACGACGGCAAGGTCGGCGACCTCAACGGGGAAATCGCGGCCATCGCGTCGGGGATATTGGAAACCAAGGAAAAAATCGCCCGCATGAACGAGCGGGCGGCAGCGTTGCGCGCGCAAAGCGCGGCCGCCAAAAGTACCGTCAACGAGCTCGTATCGAAAAGAAGCGAGTTCGAGGCAAAGAGCTCGGCGCTGCGCCAGGATGAACGCGGCATGAACGACGACAAGGAAAAACTCGGCGGCGAGCTGGCCCGCCTTGAGGAAAGGAAGGCCGGTATCGAGAAGGGGCTTGAAGAAGCGCAGAACAAGCTGTTTGACGAATACGGGCTGACGCGCAGAGAAGCGCAGGAGCTCAACATTGTCCTCGAGGAGCCCGCCAAAGCCCAGCGCAGGCTCAACGAAATCCGCAACAAAATCCGCGCGTTGGGTTCCGTAAACGTCGACGCCATTGAGGAATACAAGGATGTATCCGAACGGTATGTTTTCCTCGGAGGGCAAATCGAAGATATCGAGAACTCCCGCGATGAGCTGAACATTCTGATCAAGGATTTGACAGAGAAAATGTCCGAGCGGTTTCGTGAGCAGTTCAATAAAGTCAACAAGCATTTCGGCGAAACCTTCGCCGAATTGTTTGACGGCGGCAAGGCGGAGCTGATCCTGGAGGACCCGCACGATATTCTCGAATGCGGCATTGAAATCAATGTGCAGCCGCCGGGAAAAAATGTTCGGAACCTCGACCTGCTGTCGGGCGGGGAAAAGGGATTGGCGGCTATCGCGCTGCTGTTCGCGATTTTGAAAGTGACGCCCGCGCCGTTTTGCATATTTGACGAGGTGGATTCGGCGCTCGACGATGTCAATGTCAACCGTTACGCGCGCTATGTGCGGCGCATGACCAAAAACACACAGTTCATTTTGATTACCCACCGCCGCGGCACGATGGAGGAAGCCGATGTGCTCTACGGCGTGACGATGCAGGAAGAGGGCGTTTCCAAACTTCTTGAACTGCGAACCACGGAGATAGCGAAAAAACTGGGAATCGCATGATTTTTATATATTACTATTATTAGTGGAAAGAAGGAGAAAGCATGGAATCAAAATACGCGATCAAGAATTACCCCGATGCGGCGGCGGTAACGCGGGAACTCGACGAGCTGATCAAAAAGCCGATTTACACCATTAAGCCGGAAGCTCTGAAAGCTTACGAAGAGGAGTATTACGGCAAAAAATGCGTCCGCTCCAAAGAGATGATTGACTTGGCGAAGGAGGTGATTCCGGGCGGCGTGCAGCACAACCTCGCTTTCAATCACCCGTTCCCCATCGTTTTCACGAAAGCCGAGGGGGCTTATCTCGAGGACATCGACGGCAACCGCTATTTCGACTTTCTGCAGGCGGGCGGCCCCACCGTATTGGGCAGCAACCCCCCGGAGGTGCGCGAAAAGGTCATCGAACTGCTCAATACCTGCGGCCCCTCAACCGGCCTTTTCCATGAATACGAATACAAACTCGCGAAAAAAATTCACGAGAGCATCAAAACGGTCGAGATGTTCCGTATGCTCGGTTCGGGTACGGAAGGGTGCATGGTCGCCATACGCATCGCGCGCCTGGCGACGAAGAAAAAGAACATATTGAAAATGGGCGGCGCGTACCACGGCTGGAGCGACCAGCTCGCTTACGGTATTCGCATACCCGGCTCCAAATGGACACAGGCCAGCGGCGTTCCGCATTATATCTTCAAACATACGCAGGAGTTTTTTCCCAACGATTTGAAGGACCTCGAGCGCAAACTGCGCGCCAACCAACTGCGCGGCGGCACGGCGGCGGTTATGATTGAGCCCGTGGGGCCCGAAAGCGGCACCAGGCCGCTTGACTTCAACTTTAACCGCGGCGTTGAGGAACTGTGCCGCAAATACGGCGCGCTGCTGATATTCGACGAGGTCGTCACCGCGTTTCGCATCGGTATGGGCGGGGCGCAGGGCTATTTCGGCGTTTCACCCGACCTGACCATCTTCGGCAAGGTCATCGCGGGCGGCTACCCGGGTGCGGGCGGCGTCGGCGGCAAGCAGGAATACATGAAATACCTCTCGGCCGGTATCGCGGGCGGCAGCAAGCACAAGAAAGCCCTCGTCGGCGGCACGATGGCCGCCACCCCCATCAGCTGCGTCGCCGGCTACCATATGCTGTGCGAAATCGAAAGGCAGAACGCCTGTGAAAAAGCCGGCTTGATGGGCGACAAGCTCACGGCGGGCTTGAAAGAACTGATCGCCAAATACGATCTGCCGTTCGTCGCGTTCAACCAGGGCTCCATCTGCCACCTTGAGACCGTCGGTACGGTGCATTTCGCGATTAACTGGAAGAAGCCGTGGGAGATCCCGAAGGTTCTCAAAGCCACTTCGGAGCGGAAAAAGGAAATGGAGCACATGGGCGCGGCCTATATGGCCGAAGGCCTGGTAACTCTCGCGGGGAGCCGGCTTTATACCAGCGCCGCCTACGATGAATCGAAGATATACGAAGCGCTCGAACGGTTTGACCGGGTATTCGCGAACGTCGAGGTCAAAAAACAGCCGTAAGGAGGAGCGGGCATGGACGAACTGAAAGCAAAACAACAGGTGATTGACGCCGGCAAGCGGCTCGTCGAGCAGGGGCTTATCGCGCGCACCTGGGGGAATGTCAGCTGCCGCGTCGACGACGGGCATTTTGTGATTACACCCAGCGGCAAGCCCTACGAAACGCTGACGCCCGAACAGATTGTCAAAGTCGCGGTCGAAACCCTCGAATACGGCGGCGATGTCAAGCCCTCCTCCGAAAAGGGTGTGCACGCCGAAGTGTACAAAGCCCGGCCGGAGATTCAATTCGTGATTCACACGCACCAGAAATTCGCCTCCGTCGCCTGCGCGCTCGGCAGCGGCATCAAAGGAATTGCCGGGGACGCGGCGCGGATTATCGGCAGCGAGGTGCCCCTGGCGGCCTATGGCCTGCCCGGAACCAAGAAACTCAAAAACGGAGTGGCAGAAGCGCTGCGGAACTCTTCGTCCAACGCGTTTCTGATGGCCCACCACGGCGCCCTTTGTTTCGGGGAAGACAGCGAAAAAGCCTTTGAGGCGGCGCAGACGCTCGAAACCGTCTGTGAAAACCGCCTTTACGGCAAGCTTCAAAGCGAATACGGCGCGGAAGCCGCCGATATGGCCGCCTTTTCCCGGGCAATCGCGAAGCGCGCCGTCAACAAAGACATCACCCCCGCGCCGGCCGTCACCAGCCGCCGCGACGGGGCGAACATGATTCTCACCGAAGACGGCGCCGAGAAGGTTGTTCCCGTCGCCGGCGGGAAAGCCGCAAGCGGCGAGGCGGAGCTTCACCGGGCTGTTTACACCCTGCGCGAGGATATACGCTGTATCATTCATACCCGCCAAAGCGAGGCGCTTGCCGCCTCGAGCTTCGGTGTCGGGCTCAAACCGCAGGTCGACGACTTCGCGCAAATCGTCGGGGCGGACACACGCTGCGCGGTGTTTGACGGCAGCGCGGCTTCCGCCGCGAAATGCGCCAAAGCGCTGAAAGGCCGCCACGCGGTTTTGCTCAAAGACGACGGCGCGCTCTGCTGCGGCAAGAACGAGAGCGACGCGAGGGCGGTTGAAATGATCACCGAAAAGAATTCTCTGGCGTTTTTGGGAGCCGTTCTTTTCAACGCCGACAAGCCCATTAAACCGCTTGAGGCGCGGCTGATGCGGTTTGTCTACCTGAAAAAGTACTCGAAGCAGGCGGAGTGATCGGCCGCGGAAAGCCGCGCCGGCGCCCGCCCGACATGAGGGACCTATGTATTTGCATTTGGGACAGGACAGCATCGTGGCCTTTGACGAGATCATCGGCATTTTCGACCTTGACACCTCGACCGTTTCAAAAGCGACGAGAGACTATTTGAAACGCGCCGAGCGGGAAGGCCGGGTCGTTACGGTTTCCGCCGAACTGCCGAAATCGTTTATCGTCTGCAAAAGCGGCGGAGGCGGCACGGTCGTTTATGTTTCCCAGATATCCACGGCCACGCTGTTAAAACGGGCCGGTTTTATCGGCAGCTTGTCCAACATCTGAAGCGCGAAAACACTTCCGGGCATATCTTTGCCCGGAGGTTTCTTTTTTTGGACACCCGGCATACCCTGATAGAGGGATGTATATGGAAAAAAGCCTTGTCCGGGTTGAGCCAGCCGAGTTAACCGGCGAAACCAAGCACAAATCAACGGTGGTTTTGAAATACACGATTCAATACCCCGTTATCGTCGAGCATGCCGACGGCCTCTCACCGGAGCCGATAAACCGCTTTTACAAAGGAAACGCCCTGAAGGAAAAGCAGCGCTGCGAGGGCCCGCTGCATATATTGGCGGTTCAACAATATGAGGAATCGAAAAAATTCGGTTTTCCGGTCCGTGTTTTTGAGGTTTTTGACGCCTACACCCTGACGGACAACCGCGGCGCGGCGCTGAGCCTGTATATCGACGCCTATGAGTATTTGGGCGGGGCGCACGGCACCACACAGCGCGGCGCGCAAACATGGAACCTCCCGTCCAACAACAGAACAACGCTCGAGGGTCTGTACACCTGCCCCGGCAGTGTCAAGCCGTATATTCTGGAAGCCGTATACCCGCAGGCGATAGAAAACGCCGGCTCGCTTTTCCCCGATTATCGAAAGCTGATGAACGACACTTTCAACGAGAACAACTTCTTCACGACACCGGCCGGCGTCACCGTTTTTTACCAGCAATACGATATCGCGCCTTACGCGAGCGGCATTGTTGAGTTTACCGTCCCGTACGGCGGCTGTCTGGCAGACCCCTCCGGAGGCGCAGAGCCTCCAACGTGACAATAAAAAACGCGGAGCGTTCGCCCGAACGCTCCGCTTGCGTATGCTGTCGATGTATTATGCCTCGGGTTTGGCCCAGTCAAGGTTGTAGGTGGCGTTGCGGGAATAGCGGAACGAGACGGGGACGGTGCCGACGGCCTCGAGCGTGCCTATGCCCGTTACGGCCGTTTTTACCAGTACATTCAGGCTGTATGTAACGGAAATAATGCGGTCCGTCGCCTTATCGACGCTGCATTTGATCTGGCTGCCCGTGTAAAGCAGGTCAAGGTTTTCAAAGTCCACCGTCATATAGGCTTTCGCTTTGTCAAATTCCTGTTTGACAGCCGCGAGGTCCGCCATGTCAAACGCCAGCCCGTGCCCGCTTGTGAAAGGCGCGGCGTTCGCCTCGTCTTTATACGGGATAATGATTTCGTATGTTTTCGCCGTCTCAAGGCATTGCGCGTAGCGGACGGCCGACGGCAAGACGACCGATGTTTCGGTTTTGCCTAAGAGCGGGAAGGTGTCTTTCGCGTCTTCCCCGAAAGCCGAGCTCTTCGCGTCGCTTTTGAGCATTTCCTTTTTCAGCGTCGGCACGTAGGCTTTAATGATGTCGTTTTCGCACTCAAAATCACCGACATCCTGGGAGATATCGGGGCTCACGGCCGGTTTGTCTTTTTTGACATCCGCCGCCAGCTTGTTGAAATAGTCGATCACTTTCAGAACGCTGTCAGGCCTGGGCGATTTGCTGATGACGGCAGGTTCAGTCGTGGTTGTTTCCTCCGTTTCGGCGCCCGGCGAGCAGGCGGCCAGCGTGAAGACGAGAGATAACGCCAGCAATAACGACAGAAGCTGAAGCACCTTTTTATTCATTCGATTTTATCCCCTTTCGGTGTGGGCCGCCGAAAACGGTGTCGCCCGGCCGCCGCGGTCACGCAATAGTATACCATAACCCGGGAATACTTTACAATGACAATTTCAAAATATGCGGCAAAACCGGTCAATACGCCGTCTTCAGGCCCTGTTCGTCAAACAGAAACACGGTTTCAAGCAGGATGTTCAGGCCGGCCTCGACGCTTTTCGGCTCGAGAATCGCCTCGGTGTCAAGCCTTGTATGGTAATAGCGCGCCGGCGCCGGGTCCATGGCGGCGAGCGTCGCGGCGGGTATGCCCGCCTGTGAGACCGCGGCCGCGTCGGAGGCGCCGAAGTAAACCGACTTGTACGGCAGGTCGATGCCGGCTGTTTCCGCGGCCTTTTTAACAAGGGCGCAGACTCTTTCGTCGTTTTTGACCGTTCCGGTCAGATCCCGGTTATACACCGCGATGTAGTCGAGGTCCTTGAGAGTGTCGGTTCCCAAAAACAGGGTTTCGATTTCCTTGAGTTCTTTTTCGTGTCTTTTGCAATAGTTTTTTGAGCCGCGAAGGCCGGCCTCTTCCGAACCGGTGATGACGACGCGGACCTCGGTGTTTTCAAACCGGGTGCCGTTTTCCTCCAAAAACCGCGCGGCGGCGACCGAGGCGAGCGAACCGGTCAGGTTGTCGTTCGCTCCCATGACGGTCCGTTTCCGGCTTTCGAAGAACGAGGCGATCATATACACGGGGATCATGGCCAGGAAAACATAGCTGAAAACCCTCAGGTAGGTTTCTTCGTAAGGCAGAAACGACACCTGAAACACATACCCTTTAGCCAGGGCGGCGACAGGGAAAGCGATGCCCAAGACGATGCCGCCGAAACTCAGGCCGATGACAGCCTGAAGAAGGCGCGGGCCGCCGAGGTACGAAAAAGTCCACTCCTGCGAGGAATCGCAATGGCCCGACAGGATGATGCGGCGTTTGAGCTTGCCGGAGGGTTTGCGCACCCCGATGACATTGCGCGATGTTTTTTTGGGGTAAAACGGGTCGAGTATCTGACGGTAAAGGAGGAACTCGACGGCAACAATCACCAGCGACAACACGCACAAGGCAAGAGAAACAAGGCCCAAACCGAAACTGTACATCACGGCGGCCACAATGATAAAGAAACTGCAGAGCGGAACCCATCCCAAAAAGGCTTTCGGATGAACCGGAAACTCCTCAATTTCCACCGTGTCGCAAAACTTGCCCAGCTCGCCGCTGATAAACTCCTGCGCTTTTTTCTCGTTTTCGCTGCCCGGGGCGCGCGGCCCGATGTTTTTGCAGACGGACTTGATTTGCTTGACCGCGTAATTGGTGCTTTCGCGGAGTTTGGAGGGGTAATTGCCGGTGCTTTCGTTCGCTTTCATGGAGGCCTCCTCGAGTCTTATTGAACTATTTGACAGGTGTCACAAATACATATAAAATAGTACGGTGTAAACAGTATCGTGGGGTGTGTTTTTTGAAACCGGCAAAAATAATTTTGTGTTCTCTTCTGACCCTTATTGTCACCGCGAGCGTCGGGGGCTATATCACCGTTACCCGGCTTGAGAAAAACGATTCGCCCGACAACGGCGCCGCCGCCGGTTCCGCCGCGGAGACGGCCCGCCCGTCCGTGACCGAAAAGGCCGACGAATCGACCGGCGCCGCAACCCCGCCGGCAAGCGAAAGCGCTTCCGCCCGGCCGGAAAAAAGCACTGCTGCCCCCGCTTCGACGACAAAGAAACCCGCGGCGCAAGAGGAACCGGACTACGGTTACCCGGGTCTTAAGCCCGTAATCGTCAATCTCGGCGAATCCGACTGGAATCTTCTGCTGGTCAACCGCCACTACAAGCTGCCCGATTCGTTCAATGTGAGCCTGGCTCCCGCGGTCAGCGGTTATGACCCCGCCGGGTATACGCAGTATGAGAGAAACTATTTAAACACCCGCCGGCTCGACGCGAGGGTTTCGCCCCATTATACGGCGATGTTCAACGCCGCCGAAGAAGACGGCATCACCCTGCTGCCCTACTCGGGGTACCGCGGAATCCAGACCCAAAAGACGAATTTCGAGAATAAAATCAACTACTATAAAAACCAGGGCTACAGCGCCGCGCAGGCAACCCGGCTTGCCGCCGAAATCATCCTGCCGCCCGGCTGCAGCGAGCACAACGCCGGTCTCGCGATGGATATCTGCAACACGAAATTTGATTTTCAGTACTCAAAGGAATACAAGTGGCTCCTCGAGCACGCCGCCGACTACGGTTTCATTTTGCGGTACCCGCAAGACAAGGAGAAGATCACCGAAATCACCTTCGAACCCTGGCACTGGCGCTATGTCGGCGTCGAGCACGCGAAGGCCATCAAAGAGGGCGGGCTTTGCCTCGAGGAATACCTCAAGGCGCGGTAGTCTCTTCGCCGCCCTCGAGGATGTTTTCTTTTTTCATCACGGCCCCGACGGTTTTCAACAGGATTTTGATATCGAACCACAGGCTTCGGTTCTCGACATACTCTTTGTCGAACCGGGCCTTTTCTTCGGCGGAAAGCGTGTCGCGGCCGTTGACCTGGGCCCAGCCCGTTACGCCGGGCTTGACGGCATATACGCCGTATTGAATGCGCAGCTCATGGATTTCCCTTTCCTCGGGAATCAGCGGCCGCGGCCCGACAAAACTCATGGTGCCTTCGAGTATATTGAAAAGCTGCACCAACTCGTCAAGGCTTGTCTTTCTTAAAAACTTCCCGCTTCGTGTAATGCAGTCGTCGGATTCCCGCAGTTCCGCCTTCGCGGCGTTGCGGGTTCCCTTTTTCATGGTGCGGAACTTACGGACCTGAAACAGGCTGCCGCCTTTGCCGACGCGGTCCTGTTTGAAAATGACAGGCCTTCCGTCGTCCAAAAGGATCAGGACGCTGACAGCCAAAAGCAAAGGAGAGGCTAAAATGATCAGCAGCAGGCTGAAGACAATGTCCGAAAACCTTTTCATTCGTTCACCCCGGGGAAAATAAGATCACCGAGACCGGAAAACGCGCGGAGCGCCTCAGCTTTTGCCGCCCCAAAAAATATAGTCCGCAATCAACAGCGCCCGCGCCGGCGCGCCCTCGAGTCCGCCGAACTTGACCGGTGGCGCGATGAGAAAATATTTGCCCGGCGAAACGCCGCTCAAATCGAGCCCTTCGAGCACGGCGACGCCCCGGCCCAAAAAGGCTTTGTGAGGCTTTATCTGGTTGCCCTTATAGCCGACGGAATTCGCGTCCGTGCCGATAAGGCGTATGC
Source organism: Clostridiales bacterium (assembly GCA_036834305.1). Classification (GTDB taxonomy): domain Bacteria; phylum Bacillota; class Clostridia; order Oscillospirales; family Acutalibacteraceae; genus UBA1447. The sequence goes on along the minus strand of DAITOC010000010.1, from coordinate 7,763 downwards.
CCAGCGCGGCCGCCTCTTCGGCGGAACTGTCCATAAACACGGCTTCGCCGCCGCCCTTGATGAGCAGCCTTTCACAGCCGCGCGGGAAATGTTTGTTGACATATTCGCCGGTGATGACGCCCGGGCGGACCTCCATGACCGTGCATGGGCCGATGAACGCCTCCGGCGGCACCTCGTCGACGGCGGCGCCGTCCTCCAAAAAATGCAGGGGTGCGTCCGCGTGTGTTCCCGTATGGACGCACGCATACAGAGCGGTCAGATTGCAGTCCTCGCCGTTTTTGATTTCGCGCAGGTATTCAACGCGCGGTTCGGGGTCGCCCGGGTAAACGGGCGCGGTCAGCGTGTCCCTCGAAATGTCGATAATTTTCATGCCGGCACCTCTCCGCCGCGTTAAAGCGGGCTAATCCTTCAGCCGCTCGAGGGATTCCATCTTCAAATACGCGTTGATAAACCCGTCGAGCTCTCCGTCCATGACCGCGTTGATGTTGCCCATCTCAAAGCCTGTCCGATGGTCCTTGACGAGCGTGTATGGCATAAACACATAGGAGCGAATCTGGCTGCCCCAGCCGATTTCCTTCTGGTCGCCCTTGATATCCTCGATTTTGTCAAGATGCTCGCGCTCCTTGATTTCGAGTAGTTTGCTCTTGAGCATGCGAAGGGCGACTTCCCTGTTTTGGTGCTGGCTGCGCTCCACCTGGCAGGATGTCACGATGCCCGTGGGGATGTGCGTAATCCTCACCGCGGAGGAGGTCTTATTGACCTTTTGGCCGCCGGCGCCGCTCGCGCGGTAGGTGTCCACCTTCAAATCGTCTGGGTTAATGTCAATGGTGATGGTGTCGTCGATTTCCGGCATGACCTCGAGCGACGCGAAGGAGGTGTGGCGCCGGCCGGACGAGTCGAACGGCGAGATACGCACAAGGCGGTGCACGCCCGACTCGCTTTTGAGAAAGCCGTAAGCGTTGACGCCCTCGATGAGCAGAACCGCCGATTTCAGGCCCGCCTCGTCGCCGTCAAGAAAATCGACCATGCTTGATTTAAAGCCGCGCTTTTCGCTCCAGTGCAGGTACATGCGCACGAGCATCGCCGCCCAGTCCTGCGCCTCGGTGCCGCCCGCGCCGGCGTGAAAGGTAAGAATGGCGTTTTTTCCGTCGTATTCCCCGTTGAGCAAGGTCGCCAGAGTCTGGTTTTCGAGCTCCTTGATAAACGCGTCGACATTGCCGCGGCACTCCGGCAGCAGTTCCAAGTCACCTTCCTCGTCGGAAAGCTCGATCATCATCAGCGCGTCGTTGAAACTGCTTTCGAGAGCGGTGTAATCGGCGACGCGGTTTTTCAGCGCGCTGATGCGCTGCAGAACCGCCTGCGAGTTGCTTAAATCGTTCCAAAAATCCGGTGCGGCGGATTGTTCCTCTAGGGCGGCGATCTCTTTTTGCATCTCGCCGAGGCCCAGGGATTCTTTCAAATGACGGAGTTTTTCTTCATATTCCAAAAGCTCGAGACGCAGTTCCTCAAATTGCAGCATATAACACCCTCGGTTTGTTTACATTTGTAGCTGTTCTTACTATTACCTAATTGAACATTATATATAAATGAGCGCGCAAAGTAAAGCACTTTTCAGCGCCGCGCGCCGGCGTTGTAGCATTCGTCGCGCGTAAATTCAAATAATCATTGAACTTTCTTCATAAATCCGATACAATAATTTGGTATTCTGTTTCGTAAGGAGGGGATTGTATGCGATATATAAATGAAACCTGCGCGGGTTGCTCGCTTGTTTTCGGCGAGGCGGACGATATCGTGGTATGCCCCGAATGCGGAACTCCCCAGCACCGCGTCTGCTGGAAAGACGGCGGCGGCTGCGCCAACGCCTCCCTTCACGGCGGCGGCTTCGTCTGGAAGCCCGGGGCGCAACCCGAAACCCCCTCTTTTGACCCTTCGGCCTCGGTAGGCCGGGTCTGCCCGGTTTGCGGAACCAACAACCCGCCGGGCGAAACGCTGTGCGGCCATTGCGACGCGCGGCTTGACGCCGCCCCTTCGGCCGCTTCGCCGCGGGAGCCTGTGGCCGCGCCGGGTCCGCCGCCTTATGCGGGAGAACATGGCTTAGCCGAGGAAACCATCGGCGGCGTGCGCGCCGGCGACATCGCGGTGTATACGCAGTTAAGCGCGCGTCGGTACATCGAGAAGTTCCGCCGCCTGGCTGCCCGGAAGAAAAAGCTCGGCTGGAACTGGGCGGCGTTCTTTCTTTCGCCCTACTGGTTCTTTTACCGCAAGCTGTACTGGCTCGGCGGCATTTTCGTCGGCCTGACCCTCGCGATACAGATTTTCTTCGCCGGGCCGCTGCTGAAGTATTACGAACTGCTGCCGGACATGTTGCCGGCCGACATTACGCAGGAGTTTATAAACGCGAACTGGCCCGCGTTTCGGGGGCTTTATACCGCATTCCTGGCGTTTGCCGGCGTCAGCCTGCTCCTCAAAAGCGTCGCGGCCCTTGTGGCCGATAAAGCCTATAAAGACAAAGTGTACCGGGACATTACCTCCCTGCGGAAACACGCCGGGGATGAGAATGTTTTCCGCTTTCTGGCCGTCCGGCGCGGCGGCGCGTCTCCCTTGGCCTTTCTGGCCTGCTTTTACGCGCTCAACCTCCTTTTCCGGTTTTTAATTGATATGACCGCGTGGCTGTAACGACGGCCGCAAAATATAAAGACGGGAGCGAACATATGAAGGTTAAGAAAGCGATTATCCCCGCCGCCGGCCTCGGCACGAGGGTGCTGCCGGCGTCGAAGGCCGTCCCGAAGGAAATGCTCAACATCGTTGACAAGCCTGCCATCCAGTACATCGTCGAGGAGGCCGCCGCCTCGGGCATCGAGGATATCCTGATTATCACCAACCGCGGCAAGGGCGTCATCGAGGACCACTTTGACTACGCCTACGAGCTTGAGCGCAACCTGGAGGGAAACCCCGCCAAAGCGAAAATCCTTGAGCAGGTCCGGGCCACCGCCGAGCTCGCCAACGTGTACTTCCTTCGCCAGAAGATAACGAAGGGCCTCGGCCACGCCATATTGTGCGGCAAGTCCTTCGTCGGCGACGAGCCGTTCGCCGTGCTTTACGGCGACGATGTCATCCTCGGCGAGGACCCGGCCATCGGCCAGCTTTGCCGCGCGTACGAGGAGTTCGGCAAGGGCGTCGTCGGCGTGCAGGAGGTGTCGCGCGAGCAGATTAAGCTGTATTGTTCGCTCGATGTTTCTCCGCTGAAAGGCCGGGCGATGAACTGCCATAACATCATCGAGAAGCCGACGGAAGAGCAGATTATGAGTCTTTACGCGATTCTCGGGCGTGTCGTTTTACCGCCGGAGGCGTTCCGGATGCTCGAGGAGGGCGTCAAAGCCGTGGAGGGCGAGTTTTATCTGACCGACACCATGAGCGATTTGGGCAAGGCGGGCAAGCTCATCGCCTACCACTTCGCGGGGACGCGCTACGACATGGGCAACAAGCTCGGCATTCTGCAGGCCAACTGCGAAGTCGCGCTCAACCACCCCGAAATCGGGGACGATTTCAAAACCTACATCAAGCAGCTTGCGCAAACCCTGTAACCGAATATCGCAAAGAGGCCGTGCCGCAAACGCGGCTTCTTTTTTTTCGGCCGTAAAGCCAACGTCGATGTTGGGGCCGGTTTCCACGCCGGCCCGAAACGTTATGTTTTGACCGGTGTTAACAAAAACAGCCGTAGCGCGGGGGCTTGCTCCCGCCGTAAAGCCAACGTCGATGTAGGGGCCGGTTTCCACGCCGGCCCGAAACGTTATATTTTGACCGGAGTTAACTAAAACAGCCGTAGGGCGGGGGCTTGCTCCCGCCGCCTGCGTTGAACACGCGAAAATAAAAACGGTGCGGCATGGAAACCGCACCCTACATAAACCGGTCGTTTATTTCTCTCTCAACCTCAAAAAAAACGCCTTCAACTCCGCCGCGCACTCCTCTTCCATAAACCCTCCCGTAACCTCCGGTTTGTGGTTAAACGGCAGTTCAAACAGGTTGACGACCGACCCGCAGGCGCCCGCTTTTTCATCGAAAGCGCCGAAAACAAGCCGCCGAATCCGTGAATTGATTACGGCCCCCGCGCACATCGGGCAAGGCTCGAGCGTCACATACATGCCGCATTCCCAAAGCCGCCAGCCGCCGAGCCGGCGGCATGCTTTTTCAATTGCCTCGATTTCGGCGTGCGCGAGCGCGTTTTTATCCTTCTCCCGCCGGTTTCGCCCCGTGCCGACGATTTCGCCGTTTCGCACGACAACGGCGCCCACGGGCACCTCGCCCTCCAGGGCGGCTTCGTGAGCGAGTTTGATGGCTTCCTCCATAAAAAACGCGTCGGTCACCGGTCAGCCTCCGAACTCCACATAGTCTTTGGTGAAATACACGATCGCGGCCAGGGCGCAGAGCATCGGAAATGTGAAAACATACGCCCGTGACCGTTCGCCGAAACCGATGTTGACCGCCGGTTTTCGTAGGCGGTATCGTTTTTTGTTCAACGCGAAAACAACGCAACATGACAAGCCGATGATATACGCCGCGGTTAAAAAAGCAACATAAAGCCTTTCCGCGTCAAGACCGGTGTTTTCATTGATGAGAGAAACGGTGACCGAAAAAAGATTGTTAGCGAAATGAATCAGCACGCCCGTCCAGATGCTCCCCGTCGCGATGACAAAATAGCCGATGGTGAGCCCGGCGATAAACGCGAACGGCGCCTGAACCATGTTGCCGTGCATCAACGAAAACACCAAGGAAGACATCACGATGGCGAAACGGTCGCCGAACCGCCGCAGAGGCTGCATGATGACGCCGCGCAGGGCGTATTCTTCCACGAGGGCGGGCACAAACGCGACTTGAACGATTTGCATCACGATGGCAAACGGGTCGGACGGCACCGGCATCTCCGGCGACTTCAGCGTTACGCCGTTTGACTCCGCGAGCGACACGAGCCAGCTTGTCACGAAGTTGCCCGCCATACACGCCATAAAACCGGCCGGCAGCGCCAAAACCATCAGCGCGTTGGAATACGGTTTGCCAAACAACAGGGCGTTCGCGCGGTCTTTTTGATTCATCAAGACGGCCGCGATGAAAAACGGCAGGAACACACAGATGGCCGTAAAAAAGACGCCCGTGGTGTTTTGAAACAGCAGATTGCCGTTGTATAAGCCGTTCAAATTGAAAACGGAGATAATCACACTCAACGCGATTTGCAGCCCGAAAAACCCGAGCACACACAACCCCGCGATCGAACTCAAACGGCGAAGCTGTTTTTTTTCACGATGAACGATGCCGGCGTATGGATCGCCCCCTTGCGGCCATGGGTTGTACGGTGTGTTAGAATATGGGTTGAAGCCGCTGTCTGCCATAGATTTCTCCTATACTTTTATTGTTGCTTATAAATTATACCCTTATCCGCCGCCGATAGCAAGCAAGCCGCGCAGACAGTTGAATTATTTTAGCATATGGTATATTATTGAGAACAAACGGGCACCCTGCCCGCCATACGGGTTATCGAAGAAAGGAATGGATACCGTCTTGACAAAAAAACAAATCATAGCTGCCGTTACGGCAAAGTTGTCCCACTTTATGGGCGTTACTCCCGAGGAGGCGACCTATGAGCATTTTTATAAAGCCCTGGCGATGATTATTCGCGATACGCTGCGGGAGGACGCGAAGGCGTTTGCCGACCGCGCGAAGGGCACCGACACGAAAAAAATCTATTACCTGTCCATGGAATTTTTGATGGGCCGGTCGCTGAAAAACAACCTTTACAACATGAATCTGACCGCGCCCGTAGCCGAAGCGCTTGAAGAATTCGGCATCAAACTCGAAAAGCTGTATGAGCAGGAGCCCGACGCGGGCCTGGGCAACGGCGGCCTCGGTCGGCTCGCGGCGTGTTACCTCGACGCCCTCGCGGCCGGCGGATACCAGTCGATGGGCTACTGCATTTTGTATGAATACGGTATTTTCAAGCAAAAACTCATCGACGGCTGGCAGACGGAGCTGCCCGATTTCTGGCTCCCCGGCGGCGAGGCCTGGCTGGTGCCCCGGCCCGACAGAGAGGTCGAAATTCGTTTTGAGGGCACCGTTACCGACCGGTGGGACGATCAATACCACAGCGTTGAGCACACCGGCTATAAGGCGGTCAAAGCGATACCGCATGATATGTATGTCTCCGGCAAAGGCGGGAAGGGCGTCAGTTGCCTTCGCCTATGGTCGGCGAAAGCCCCCGGCCTCGATATGGATAAGTTCAATCAGGGGGACTATTTGCGGGCGATGGAGCAAAACGCCATGGCCGAGGTTATCAGCAAGGTGCTTTACCCGTCCGACAACCATCCCGAGGGTAAAAGCCTGCGTTTGCGGCAGCAATACTTCCTTGTATCGGCCGCTGTTCAGGATATTGTCCGGCGCCATTTAAAGCAATGCAGCACCTTGGATTGCCTGCCGGAAAAAATAGCGGTTCATATCAATGACACCCATCCGACAATGGCAATTCCCGAGTTCATGCGTGTCCTGCTGGACGAATGCGGTTACAACTGGGACGACGCCTGGAGGCTGACCGGCAGCGTGTTCGCCTACACCAACCATACGGTCATGAGCGAAGCGCTCGAATGCTGGCCGGAGGACCTCGTCAAACGGCTTCTTCCGCGCATTTACCAGATTATCAAAGAAATCGACAACCGGTATCGCGGCGCGGTCTGGACGGCGACGGGGGACGCCGCGAAGGTCGAGCGCATGGCGGTCATCGCCAACGGCGTGGTGCGTATGGCGAATTTGTGCGTCGCCTCCTGCCACAGCGTCAACGGCGTTTCCGCCCTGCACAGCGACATTTTGAAAAAAAGCGTGTTTTCCGATTTTTACGCCATCACGCCGGAAAAATTCCGCAATGTCACCAACGGCATCGCGCACCGTCGCTGGCTGTGCCAGGCCAACCCCGCTTTGACGGCGCTGTTGAAGGAACTCATCGGGGACGGCTTTATCCTCGACGCCGAAAAACTCTCGGAGCTTCGCGGCTTTACCGGCGACAAACAGGTTCTTGACAAACTCGCGCAAATCAAGCACGCGAACAAAGAGAGCCTCGCGGCTCTGATTAAAAAGACAAACAATATCGTCCTCGACCCTTCGTCCGTTTATGACATTCAGGCCAAGAGGCTGCATGAGTACAAACGCCAGCATCTCAACGCGCTGAATATTTTGTCAAAATACCTCGCCATCAAGGAAAACCCGGGCGGCTCGTTCACCCCCCACACCTATATTTTCGGCGCGAAAGCGGCCCCGGGCTATTTTGTCGCCAAAAAAATCATCAGTTTCATCTGCGCGGTCGCGGATTTGATTAACAATGACCCCGATATCGCGGGCAGGCTGAAGGTCGTCTACATGGAGGACTACAATGTCACCATGGCCGAACGGCTGATGCCCGCCGCGGAATTCAGCGAGCAGATATCCCTCGCGGGGACCGAGGCGAGCGGTACGGGCAACATGAAACTGATGCTCAACGGCGCCGTGACCATCGGCACGCTCGACGGCGCGAATGTGGAAATTCTTGAGGCGGCGGGGGAAGAAAACATCCTGATTTTCGGCATGACGGCGGAGGAAGCCGCGAGCCTGAAACGCGCCGGCTATGTGCCGATGAGCTATTACGCCAACAACGCGGAGCTTCAGCGCGTCATCGACTATATCAACAAAGGCATCAACGGGCAGAATTTTTCGGAAATCAGCGGCACCATCGTCCACCATGATCCGTT